>JANQOE010000043.1 GCA_028279245.1 Alphaproteobacteria bacterium | reverse complement strand
ATCGGGCCGATCGCGACCGTGTTCAGCGCGGTTGCGGTCGTTTTGCCGGCGAGCCAGCGGGTGGCGGAGATGTTCGATGTGCGCTTTCCCGGGCCGGTGCTGTTGACGACCAACATGCGTCTGCTGTTGGTCGCGGCCGATGGGCTGGCGACGGCGCCAGCGGCGGGGGATCGGGTGACGGGGCTTGAAGGGGACGACTGGACAGTTATCGGCAGCGTGCCCCTGGCGCCGGACGGCACGCCGATCGTCCACACGGTGACGGTGAAGCGGTGAGGGGCGGATGACGACGAACCTGCGTGACTTCACGGTCGGGCTGAAGGCGTTCGAGGCGGAGGTGAAGGCCGCCCACGTGGCGCATGTGCAAGAGGCTGGACGGGAACTGCTGGAACTGCTGGTGCAAGGCAGCCCGGTCGATACCGGGCATTTCAAGGCCAACTGGCAGGTCAGCATCGGGCGGCCGGCCACGGGCATCGTAAACGGTGTTGACCCGGATGGCGCGCAGACGATTGCGCGCGGGGAGGCCGTGCTGCGCGGCGTCAGGGCGTTCGACAGCGTCCATATCACCAACAATGTGCCCTATGGGCAGGAGTTAGAAGAAGGCTCCGTACAGCGGCCGCCGGCGGCGATGGTCAAGGCCGCGGTGGCGAGCGTGCAAGCGAGGTCGCGATGAGCTACGCCGCCGAACGCAACGCCATCTGCGGCCGGTTCGATGCGGTCTGGGCCGGGCGGACCCCGGTGGCCTGGCCGAACCAGAGCTTCACCGTGCCGACCGCGACGGAATGGGTGCGCCTGACGATCGTGAACGCGGCGGTCAAGCGCATGACGCTGGGCAACCCCGGCGCCAATGTGCATCGGCATAACGGCGTGATTACCGTTCAGGTGTTCGCGCCGGTCGACAGCGGTACCCATACGGCCCGCGATCTGGCGGACCAGGCTGCCGAGATCTTTCGCAACCAACGGTTCGACGGCATCCGCTGCGACACGGCCTCGTTGGTCGAGGTCGGGTCGGAGGATGTCTGGTACCAGGTGAACATGTCCTGCGCCTTCCGCCGGGACGAGCTGCTGTAAAGGCATACCGGCCGCCGAAGGGCTGCCAACCCCCGCGTCGGTGACGCGCTGACCGCCCGCGCGTGAGCGGGTCTTTCCTACTCAAAGACGAGGAGGGCACGATGCCCGATTTTTCCGACGCGTCGGATGCACAACTGGCCTTCATTCCCGAGACGACCTGGGGTGTGACCCCGGCAACGCCGGCCTTTCAGCGCGTGCGCATGACCGGCGAGAATCTGGTGTTCTCGATCGACAACCAGATGACCAACGAGATCGACCCGACATCCTCGGTGAAGGACCTGATCCAGCGCGGCGCCTCTGCAACCGGCGGGTTTGATTTCGAACTGAGCTATGGCACGGAGTTCAACACGCTGTTGGAGCATGCGCTGCGCGCCGACTTCGCGCTCAACACGCTTAAGGGCGGGACGGACAAGAAGTCCCT
Source organism: Alphaproteobacteria bacterium (assembly GCA_028279245.1). Lineage (GTDB taxonomy): Bacteria > Pseudomonadota > Alphaproteobacteria > UBA6615 > UBA6615 > JANQOE01. The sequence goes on along the minus strand of JANQOE010000043.1, from coordinate 11,793 downwards.
GACGATCGAAAAGGCGTTCCAGGCGGGCGGCACAACGCATTATCAGCGCTTTCTGGGGCTGCGGGTAAACACCTTGCAGGTGAATGTGCGGGCGCAGGAGCTGGTGACCGGGCGGCTGGACCTGCTGGGGAGCGGGGCCGACCCGATGGCGACGACCATCATCACCGGGGCAACCTATGCCAACGCCAACACCAACGAGGTGATGGCCTCGCCGGAGGTGGCCTCGATCACCGTGGCCAATACGGTGGGCACGATCTTCTTCACCGATCTCTCTTTCACGCTGACCAACAACCTGCGCGCGCAGGCGGCGATCGGGCAGTTGGGCGCGGCCGGCATCGGCTATGGCAGGCGCGAGATCACCGGGCAGATGAATGCCTATTTTGAGGATGCGGACTTGTACGAGGAGTTTATCTCCGGCACGGCGGGCAGCCTATCCTTCGCCCTGTCGGACGGCACCAACAGTTATGCCGTGACCTTCCCGCGCTCGAAATTCACCACCGGACAGGTGGTGGCCAGCGGAAACAACACCGACGTGATGGCCGAGATGGGCTTTCAGGCGCTGTATGACGACACGGCGGCGACCGACATCCAAATCGATAAGTCGAGTTAGGACCAGAGATCGACGTGTTGCGCGGGCGCGTGGGGAGGTCGGTTCGTGGGTCTCGCGCGCTCGCCGTCTGTACACAGACGGTCTCGACGGGCCGTTTCTTGAGAATTTTATCCTGCCAAGGGTTTAGCCATGAGAGTCAACCAGAGGTTCGCGACCGATGCGTCGGCGGAGGAAGAGGGCGTGTGGGTGGAGATCGGCGAAGGGGCGGCGCTGAAGATCGCCCGGTTCGGCAACAAGCGGCACGAGCAGGTGTTGGACCGGCTGCGCAAACCCTATCGCAACATCCTACGCACGGGCGGAGAGATCCCGAAGGACCGGGCCGAGGCCATCGTGATCGAGGCGATGGCCGAAGCGCTGCTGCTGGATTGGCGCGGGTTGGAGGATGACGACGGCAAGGCGATCGCGCATGACAAGGATACGGCGATCGGCCTGCTGACGGAGCTGAAGGATTTTCGCAACCAGGTGGCGGCGATCGCCATGGAGGCGGAGACCTATCGTGCCTCGGCGCTGGAGGCGGCGGCAAAAAACTCCAAGAGCGGGTCCGGTGGTCGGTCCGGGTCGGCGACAAGGCCCGCAAGCTGATCAACATCCTGACCGACCACGACCGGCCGATCCCAGAATGGGCAGTGGAACCGAAGCTGACCGATGGCAACGCACAGATCTATGCCGCCTTCCTGGACCTATCGCCCAGCCGGCCGGCGGGGGTGGGCGCCATCCCGTTGACCGAGATCGAAGCCTATTTGCGGCTGTTCGGCCATCCGGGCTGTGACGACGCACGGGAGTTCGTGGCGTTGATCCGGGCGTGCGATGGGGCGTTGTTGGAGGCGCGGGCGGAGAAGAACTAGCGGTAGGGTGCACAGCTCGGCTCAAAGGGATGCCCGCTATCGGTAGAAACTATGTTAGTCATCGCGGTTGGAGGCACGGCCGCGATCATGCTTGCTCACGCGATACCGCCGGCCTCATGATTTTCCAATAAGCCGATAGACGCGGAACCAGATCACAACATGAGCAATCAGAAAAAATGAACCATACATCCAGTAAATGTAATTAAACAAATAGTCCGGTACTTCGCCAGCGTCGTTCACTCTCCGAAGACCGAAACCGCTTATGTCTATTGCGGGACCTGATATCGGGAGCATGACGATTTCCATTAAGTCAACAACGACAATGAGGTAAAGGAACAAGTATGTAGTGTAGTACACACACTTTATCAACTGATCGACAAAATGCGATCTTCCGTAGAACACAAATAGAAATGTCAATACTAGTATTGTTAAAGAGATTCTCCTTCGCATCACACCATCATAATCTGCTTCAATATAAAACAAAATACCACCTAGACGATATCCGGAGAAATCCATAAATTGAGGCGAAGTAAACCATATCAAATAGCTGCAGAATAGATAGAAGAAGTTTTTTGATATTCGGTTTCCAAAAAAGGTCTCTAACTCTCTGTCCAAGGTAGATATTAGTCGCATATTCCCTATCCATTGAATTCCAGCGGTCTAGCCATTTGCAATCAATGGGCGATCGAAACGGTGAACAGTCAGCCTTAGATCGCAGGTCCGGAGTTCCGGTGAGCCTGACGATAAGAAAATAATCTTATGACATATGTATAGCGAAAGTCAATCTGGATACAAGAAAGCCTGATCCGGACGTCTTGCGACATGCCTCGGCGAACGGTCGGTAACCGAGGCGATCCTTGATGCCCGCCAGAGTTAACGATGACCGGTGCCTAGACGAAAGGTGAAGCAGAAATGCCTGACGCAACGCTAACAGTCGCGATCGATGCCCGCCAAGCCGAGGCAGGCGCGACGCGCCTGGAGCGGGCATTTGCCGGGGTCCGCCGGACAGTTGGGATCACAGGCCAGCACGTGGAGCGGATGATCTCACAGGTTTCCGGCGGTCGAAGCGCATTGGATCAGTTTGCTGCCGACGGCCAGCAGATTGAGAGCGCGTTCGAGCGAATAAGTCAGAAGTCCATTGAGATGGGGCAGGCTGTAACCCGCAACTCCAGTAACGTTGCTCGTGGGGCGCAGGTTATCAGGCAAGCGGCGCAGGCCATGGCGACCGAAATCGAACGGATACCAAAACCCGTTGGCGCGGGGATCTTCAAGGCGGATTATGAGCCGAGCCTCTTGAGTAACTTTAGTGCCTTTGCGGCTATTGCCGAGGACATCGCGCTGGTTCGACGCTGGCTGACGGATCTGGAACAACCCGACGTCAGGCGAGAGGACATGGAACGCCAACTATTTGGCGTCGCCGGCTCCACTGGTACCTACATCTATGATGTTACTGACACGTTCCGTCGGTTGGGCAGGGTAGAGGGTTTCGAGGATATTTACTCGCAAACGCCGCAACTCATTGAGACTCTGCTCAGCCTCAATCGATTCAACGGCTTCACCGGTGATCGGCTTTTCGAAGGAGTTGAGGATTTCATCGAGACGAGCCGTCGATCCATGCCGGACAGCGCGCTTGAATTCGAAGACCTCATCGCGGGTGTCGAGGCGCACGACAGCGACCTGTTCCGCGCGCTGAGCGACCTGGCAGATGGGTTGCGGGAGGGCGACGTCGAACTCGCATTGTTTGCCGAGAAGCTATCCGCGGCAAGCGGTGACATCGAGCGCCTTGTCGACGAAGAGCTAGGCCGCCCGCGGTTTCTAGGCCCGTCCTTAGGCAACCCATTTGCGCGAGCCGCCGGCTTGGCGGTTGGCTGGCCGTTTGATCAGGAGCCGCCGCCGCGGCCGGAGCCCCTTGATAGCAGCCGTGACCATTTTCGGCGTCTCGACGCCTTCAGCCCGAGCCTGGCGCCGCTGGACGACAAGATGGAGCTGCTCGGCATCGAGATTTCCGATCTGGGTGCTGCGATTGAGGCCTTGTCGGATGAGGAGATCCGCGTTCCGTTGAACCTGCGCACCGACGACATCGATGATTTCCCCGATATGCAGCGATTTGCCGACCTAACGGCGGAAACGCTGCAACGCAGGTTTGAAAGCTATTTGCCGGAACTCGTTGACCAAATGACAGGCGGCAGCCACGGCACGACAGAAGGCGATCTCGTTCGGGCGCAGCGGGCGGGGGAAGCGCTGCAACACTTCATCGATGCCGCCCCTGGTGGTCTTGCGCAGCAGCTCACCCCTGTCCCAAGCATGGACGGGTATGCGCCGGTCCTGGCCGACGAGCAGCAAAGGCAGGAAATCGCTGACGCGTTCGTTGCGGATTGGTTGCGTGCGTTCCTTGATGCACTCGCAGCCAGTGCCACGTCGACGACAACAGAAGCGGACAAGGACCCGCCAAACCAGAAGATGCTTCGGCGCGCCATCAATGGTGATCAGGGCATCGATGAGATGATCACGGCGCTGGAAACCGTCGGGATGGTCAATGCCGATGGCGCTGTCAGCGCCCAGGCGAATGCGGATGCCATGCAGATGTTGACGGAAGCATTCCTCGCGCAGGCGGAAACCGTCGGCGAGGGCTACACGCCGGCGACGAAGGACGCGGCCGAGGCCACGATGGAACTGGCCGACGCGGCGGTGGGGCTGGACGCGGCGTTGAAGGCCCCCGATCCGGCCGCGATGGCCGAGGATATGGAAGAGCTGAGCGCGCTGGGCCAGCAGGTGGGCAACAGCTTTGCCTCGGCCTTCGAGCGGGCGGTGTTCAGCGGGGAGGAGTTGAGCGACGTGCTGTCGGCCCTGGCGCTGGACCTGGCGCGGCTGGTGCTGCAGCAGCAGGTGTTGGGGCCCTTGGCCGGCGGGGTTGGCGGACTGTTCGACAGCATCCTCGGGGGGATTGGCAGCCTGTTTGGCCCGTCCGGTCCGGTCAAAGGCGGCAAGCTCCTTCTGCCGAAGGGCTTCCACAGTGGCGGGGTGGTGAGCCATGGGGCCGGCCTTGGACGGGGTATCTCGCCCGCAATGTGGCTGGGCGCCTCGCGCTATCATTTCGGCGGGCTGGCGGGCGACGAGGTGCCGGCGATCCTGCGGCGGGGCGAGGAGGTGCTGACGCGCGACGATCCGCGCCACCGGGCGAATGGCGGCATGGCCGGCGGCGGCGTCGCCATCCACCAGACCATCTCGATCGACGCCAAGGCGGTGAACGAGAACGGTGTGGACGGGGTGGCGGCGGATGCGGTCGGGCGGCAGATGCGCGCCGCGGTGCGCTCGGCCGTGCAAGCCGAGATCGCGCAGCAAAGCCGCGTCGGCGGCATGCTGAACAGGGTGTAACCATGGCCAATCCGATCTTCTCGCCGCCGGTGAACCCCTCGGTGGGCTCGGCACCGGACAATGAGGTGGCGCTGCTGACGGCCGCGTTCGGCGACGGCTATGAACAGGTGCAGCCGGACGGGCTGAATGCCAAGCGCACCGTCTGGCGCCTGACTTGGCAGACCTTGAGCCGTGTGGACGCGGACGCGATCGTCAGCTTTCTGGACGCGCGCGGCGGGGCGGAACTGTTCGACTGGACCCCGCCGGGCGACGCGGCGGCGAGCCAGTTCCGCTGCGGGGAATGGTCGCCGCCCAGGCCACAGGCGGGCGACGATGTCTTCAGTGTGACGGCGACGTTTCGGCAGGCGTTTGACGTGACAGCTTGACCTTTTCTCGCTTTTTCGTGGTAGCCTCTCGGTGAACGAAATCGGAGGATTCGATTAAGATACTTTGGGTTATTGGCGCTGGATTGACTCTGTCGGGTTGTGCAACGATTGCGTCGGGGTCCGATCAGGAGATCGCCATTTCCTCCGTGCCGGAGGGCGCCACCTGCGAAATCTGGCGCGAGGGTTTTGCGCTGGGTCGTGACATTCGAACCCCTCAGTAAGTCACGATTGACCGCGATATTGCACCGATCGAGGTGGTGTGCGTGCTTGACGGGCATCAGGAAACTCGCCTGACGGCCGAGGCGGACATGGAGGCTGCAACGGCCGGCAACCTGCTGCTGGGCGGAATTGTTGGCCTCGCGATTGATGCGGCCTCAGGCGCCGGCAACAGCTATCCGAATGAAATCACTGTCGAGCTGACACCCATTCCGTTTCAGCCACGCGGCACGTTCGACGGACGACCATCGACGCCACTTGATGAGCCAGCACCTGGCGTATGACGCTCTGTCGGGCGGCTTTTGCCAGACGCACTGTCTGGCAGGTCGCGACGGCGACGCGCGATGATCGCGCATTGACTTCGCGGCACGCCTGATCTGATATCCCTCCTCATAAGAGAACGGGGGCCAGGATGAAGGCATTAGTCGTTGCCGCGGCGGCGTTGATCGTTGCGAGTTGTGCCGCACCGGACGTTAGTCGCGAACAGCGGGTCGGCGTTTTTGCGGTGCCGTCGGGGGCCATCTGCGAGATATCGCGCGAGGGCGCCATCATAGCGCAGGACATCGAGGTGCCCGAGATCGTCACCATCGGCGAAGGCCCGCCCCAGATCGAAGTCACGTGCGTTCGCGAGGGCTATGCGGAAACCACGGTGTTGGCGTCGGTCGATCGAGAGCCCGTCATCATCGCCGACATCGTGCCCGATGAGTTTGTCGAGATCGGTGCCGAAGAGGCGTCGCGCGGTAATCTCAGCTTTGTCTACGTGGAACTCGTCCCCGAGCTGGTTCCGTTTCAGGGCGTGTTCGACGGCCAGCCATCCACGCCGTTTGACTAGGCGGCGGCGGGCAGGTCGTGACTGCCGTTGAGCGACCCGTGCGGGAATAGGGGCTGGTTCTAAACTCGCCTCGTAGGGTGTGCATGTCGGCTTTGGCAGGTCCTGAGCGGGACGCCGACAGGACCATCATTGATGCCTTTGTCGAATCCCGTCGCCATGGGCCCGGCCGGATCGACCACACGTTAACCCTGAAGGCGAGTCGTGATGGTGCTTCCTTGTGGACCAAGGAAGCGACCATCGAGGTCGACGCGCCGTTCGCGGTAACAGATCTCGCGAATGTTGACCCATTTGCCATGGCCTCATTGCTTCCCGCCATGAGTGTTGGCGGGGTCCTGCGCATCCATGGTCCTGTCAGCTACAGATTGCTTCGGAATCTGCTGGATTATCAGAGTGCTTGGCGGCTCGCGAAACCGAATCTGTACCGCCCCGTTGTGATGGAGCCAGCAGCCGTTGATAACGCCCCCAAGTCTGACCTAGGACCTGATCCGAGGGCCATCCTGGCATTTGGTGGCGGCGTCGATTCCACGCTTGCGCTCTGTCTCAACGCCTCAAAGGACAAGAGCTTCGCCCATTACGACATTGGCGCGACGCTCATGATTGTCGGCATCAACAGTGGGCCCAGCAAGGAGCAGCCCGAGCATGTCTTGGCGGACTTGCGACGTGTCAGCGCCGCATGGGATGTGCCAACGGCCAGGGTTAACTTCGATATCTTCAAGCTCTACAACAACAATGACAGCTCCATTGCCACCTGGGTTGCGGCCAGCCTGTCGCTGTTTTCTGGTTCCTTTGGGGTCGGGCTGATTGGGGCGACCGGTACCTGGCTCAAGCCGACTTATGAGGTCTTCGGGACCCATCCGCTGCTCGATCCGTTGCTCTCGAGCGGCCATATGGCGATCCGCTGTGAAGGGGCGTCATATACGCGTGCGGAGAAGATCAAACTGCTGAGCCGCGTTGCCGGCAGCCTCGACAGTTTGCGGGTTTGTTTCTTTTCCAAGCCCGGACTGAAGAACTGTTGTCGATGCGAAAAATGCCTCAGAACAATGCTTTGCTGTATTGCCGCTGGACAGGAGGTGCCGTCAGCGTTCCCGCTCGGGCTGCGGTTGCAGGACATCGGCATCGGCATGGGCAATAGGGCCGGCCTGCTCTGGGCGTCTGAGATTATTGCGTCCGCCGAGCGTTGGGGCACCGGCAATCATCCGGCGATGCGACGTCTCCGTCGGCGATATCGCATCAAGCGTGCAAAAGTCGCCTTGAAAAACCGGTTGAGCAGGATCTTGCCGCGAAAGAGCGCGTTGAGCGAGCGGGGCTTAGTGACGTCAGGTCAATAATGGTCCCACTTGGCAGCGCTTGAGACGACCTTCTCGGTAATAACGGAAAGTCGCCTTTTGCCGAGCGTGTCGCCGAGATTGCTGAACCCGGCGTGCGGGCGGTGGACGGTATCCCGCCATCGGCGTGACAGGCGAGTACGTGACAGGCGAGCAGCAGAGTGCACGCGGCCGGAGCAACGCCCCGGCCGTGGCGCCTAGCAACTAGCTTTTCCGGATCTCAGTCGGAACGGGATCCTTCGGCTTCGCCAACCCGCTGGCAACCTTGGCGGACGCGCGGTCCATAACCTCGGCACTGTCGACGGCTTCCTTGACCTCAAGAATGCGCTTGTCTGACTTGACCTTCGAAAGAATGTTCATCGGTTGATTCTCCGTTGTTGCAACGCAAAGGAGAGTACTGGCGGGAGAATGGAAATCAAGCGGCGCGGTCAATCCAACTCCGGCACCTCGCCAAACCGCGCTAGCCACCGCCCCGTCTGCAGGTTGTTCGGCTGGCCCAAGGGTGGTCGCCGGCCTCGGTCAATGCGAGCTGGATGGTGTGCTCATCGACGATGCGGCCCTGGAACTGATGACCGTCGCCGAAAGCGCCGCCGTGAATCGTGCCGTTGTCGAAGTCGATGACACCAACCCACGGGCTGGTGCCGCCGATCGTGTGCTCACCGAATATGTGGCCCTCCACGCCATCGTCGGGGTCAAGCGACCATGTGTTCAGTGCCCGAAACACAGCGTCGCGCTGCTCAGTCACCTCCAGCGTGCGCTCGACCCGTGACCATTCGCCCTCGCGGAATAGGATGGTGGCCTCTTCGCATTCCCAGACCCCCACCAAATTGGGAGTGTCGGATTGGGCCAACGCCACCGTCGAGACGCACGCGACACCGATGGCTGCAATTGTAGGAAATAGTCTAAGCATTGTGATGTCATTCCTCCGGGCTGATGACGCCTCGCAGCCTCACCCCCGTCTCGCCGATGAACTCGACGCCGGCGGACTCCAGGACGATGCCTACGGCGTGTCACCGACCTTCTCCAGCGTCACCGAAACCGGCTCGCCGGCGACTTTGACGAATAGGGCGTCGGCGCTTTCGAAATTCTCCGGCCAATCGACCTCGATCGTCACCGACTGGTCGGGCGACAGGAGATGGCCGGTTACCAGGGTTGCGCCAGGGGTGGGGGTGGACAACTCGACGGTTCCCTTGAGCCGACCGCTGGCGACTTCGTAGCTGCCGTGATACCGAACATCGGTCTCATCAACACCGACGATCCTGCCTTTGCCGATGTAGACAGTGCCGGACCCGGTGTCGTGCTCACCCAGGTATCGCATGATGTAGAGAGCGCTCATACCCACCTCGAAAGGACCTGCCGATGTGCGCGGACAAGCAACCAACCCAGACGAAGGTGGACCTGCTCATCCACGCCCTGCACGGCCTAGCGCTGCAGGTGAACAAGATGACAGCCCGCCTGGACGATCTCGTCGACGCGAGGACGGAACCTGACCCGTCCGGCCTTAGCGAGTCAACCGCAAGCGGCGACTAGGTCGCGGCGATCGTGACCAGAGCGTCAAATCCGGGGAGGGTGCGATAACCCGTCTTCGCCCCATCGTCGCGAACAGGTGTCATCGACGGCGTCTGCCACCCATCGCGCCCCGGCGGTTTTCTTCCTTGCCTGGAGAATGAATGTCAGCCCTCACGGAAGCCCAACAGGCGGCCTCACTGGACGCTAAGGTCGAGCTGTGGACGCTGGACGGCACCAGCCATGGCGCCGGCGTTCTTCGCTGGACCAGCGGCACGGTGAGTGATCAGCCGGTGGTGTTCGCCGGCAATACCTACCCGCCGACACCGATCGAGGCGGACGGGTTCGAATGGTCCGGCAGCGGGCCGTTGCCGACGCCGCGCCTGCGCATCGCCAACGTCAACCTGGTGATTACGGGGCTGTTGCAGCAGTTCAACGATCTGGTCGGCGCGACGGTTACGCGGCTGCGGACATTGACGCGTTTTCTCGATGGGCAGCCGGGGGCTGACCCGACGGCGCATTGGCCGCTGGACGTCTATCGCGTCGAGCGGAAATCGGCGCAGAACAAGGTGTATGTCGAGTGGGAGCTGGCCGCCGCCATGGACCAGGAAGGGCGCCTGGTGCCGGGGCGGCAGGTGACGCGGCTGTGCGATCAGCGCTATCGGGTTTGGGACCCGGATACGCAGACGTTCGACTATAGCCAGGCGACCTGCCCCTATGTGGGCGCCGCCAGCTTCGACCGGTTTGGCAACCCGGTGGCGAGCGGCGCCGACGATGTCTGCAACAAGCAACTGACGAGCGGCTGCAAGGTGCGGTTCGGCGACAATGCGATCCTGCCGTTTCGCGGGTTTCCGGGCGTGGCCAGGGCGCGGGTGTGATGCTGCTTCCATCGGTCGCGAACGCCATCAGGGATGACGCGATCGAGCGCTATCCGCACGAGGCGTGTGGTCTGATCGTCGACGGTGGGTATCGACCCTATCGCAACCTGCACCCCCAGCCGGAGACGGCGTTCAAGATTTCACCGCAGGCCTGGGTCGCCGCATCACGCCGTGGCGAGATCCGGGCGGTGGTGCATTCCCATGTGAACGGCAGCGTCGAGCCGTCGGCCGCCGATATCCTGGGGCAGATCGACAGCGGCGTGCCCTGGGTGATCGTGCTGACCGATGGCGAGGTGGCCGGCGACCCGTGGGCCTGGGGCGACGGCCTCGAACCACCGCCCCTGATCGGCCGGCAGTTTCGCCATGGGCCAAGCGGCACGGACGGAAAGGGCGACTGCTACGCGCTGATCCGGGACTGGTATCGGCGGGAACGCGGCGTGCTGTTGAAGGATTTCGCGCGGGACAATGACTGGTGGGCGGATGGCGGGGACCTCTACCGGCAGGGCTTCGCCGAAGCGGGGTTTCGCCAGGTGGCGCCGCATGAGGCCGAACCGGGGGATGTCTTCCTGGCGTCGCTGCCCGCCGGCGGCGGAAGGCCGGGCGTGCCGCACCATGGCGGCATCGTGCTCGACAACAGCCTGATCCTGCATCACCTGCCCGGCCGCTACAGCCGGCGCGAACCCGTAGGACGATGGCGCAAGTTCGTGACGCATTTCTTGAGATACGAGGGTGAAGGGCGTGCCTGACCAACCGGGCGAAGCGTCGTTTGTCGTCGACTTCACCAGCTTCGGTTTCACTGGCGATGGCGAGGGCTTCGTCGTCCTAGTGCGAACACCTGATGGCCGGGTCGGGACAGGACGGATTTCTCGCCGGCTGGCGGTAGCGCTGGCCAAGCAACTATCGGAATGGTCGGATGGATAGGATGACGTCTGGTGAGAACGATTCATTTGCACGGTGATCTGGCCCGCTTCGGCGGGCCTTTTTGTTGGGACGTGGCGTCGCCGGCGGAGGCCGTGCGGGGGTTGTGCCGGCAGGTGCCGGGATTCCGCCAGCGGCTGTCCGAGGGCAGCTTTCACGTGATCAGCGGTGATCTGGAAGATGGTTTCGAGCATGAGGCCGAAACACTGACGTTGCTGGCCGACGGGGGCGACATTCAGTTCGTGCCGGTGATCGAGGGGGCCGGCGGCGGGAACAATGGCTTCGTCAAGGTGGTGCTGGGTGCCGCGCTGATCGGCCTCAGCTTCCTACCGGTTGGCCCCGCGCTGGCGCCAATCATTGGGAAGGGATTAGCGGTCAGCGTGGCGTCGTCGTTGGGGGGCTTGGGAATCAGTCTAGCCCTTGCCGGTGTCGCACAACTGCTTTCGCCTACGCCCGATCTCGGCAGCAACGAGTCCCCCGACAAGCGCCCGTCGTTCCTGTTCAACAGCGGCATCAACCGGATCGAGGCGGGCAATCCGGTGCCGTTGGCGTTCGGACTGTTCCGGGTCGGGTCGGTAGTCGGGTCGGCCGGTATTGCGGTCGAAGAGCTGCCGTTCTCGACGAACGATGGTGGCTCCAACAAGTTCCTGACAGGCACGCCATGAGAAACATCCAAGGCGACCCCCTCCAAGGTGCCGGGGGCGGCGGCAAGTCGGGCGGAGGCGGTGGCGGGCGCGAGGCCCCGAATACGCTGCGCTCTACCGCGACCGCCCGCATCATCGATGTCGTCAGCGAAGGGCCGATCGGCGGGCTGAAGGACAACCTCAAGAGCGTCTTTCTGGACGACACGCCGCTGCAGCATCAGGACGACAGCTTCTCCGTTGAAGGTGTCGTGGTCTGGGGGCGGACGGGCTTGCCGGAGC
>JANQOE010000036.1 GCA_028279245.1 Alphaproteobacteria bacterium | reverse complement strand
GATCGCCTTGGCGCTCGAATCCGACGCGCCATACCGCTAAGCCGCACGGGGGATCGATGATAGTTCAGGGGCTGGCTTTCTATCTGTTCGCGGCGATCGCAATTGCCGCCGGCGTGATGGTCATCTCGGCCAAAAACCCGGTACACTCGGTGCTGTTTCTGATTCTGGCGTTCTTCAACGCCGCTGGCCTGTTTGTGCTGATCGGCGCCGAGTTCCTCGCGATGATCCTCGTGGTCGTCTATGTCGGCGCGGTCGCCGTGCTCTTCCTGTTCGTCGTGATGATGCTCGACATCGACTTCTCGGCGATGCGCGAGGGGTTCATCAACTACCTGCCGATTGGTGCGCTGATCGGCATCATCCTGCTGTTCGAGCTAGTGTTCATCTTCGGCAGTTGGGTCATCGCACCGGAAGCCGGGGAGGTCGCTTTCGCCCCCATGCCGCCGGTTGATGACGTCAGCAACACCCGCGCCCTCGGCCGTTTGATCTACACCGATTACATCTACCTCTTCCAAGCCTCCGGCTTGGTGCTGTTGACCGCCATGATCGGCGCGATCGTCCTCACCCTACGCGAGCGCATGGGCGTCCGCCGCCAGCGCATCGGCGAGCAGATCAGCCGCCCACGCGAAGACGTGATAGAGGTCCGCGACGTCCCGACCGGGAGCGGCGCCTGATGCTGCAAATCGGCCTGTCGCACTACCTCAGCGTTGCCGCGATCCTGTTCACCATCGGCATTTTCGGCATCTTCCTGAACCGGAAGAACGTGATCGTCATCCTAATGTCGATCGAACTGATGCTGCTCGCCGTGAACATCAATCTCGTCGCGTTTTCGGTGCACCTACAGGACCTGGTCGGGCAGGTCTTCGCCATGTTCGTCCTGACCGTGGCCGCCGCGGAAGCCGCGGTCGGCCTGGCGATCCTGGTGGTCTACTTCCGCAACCGCGGCTCGATCGAAGTGGAAGACATCAACATGATGAAAGGCTAACCGCGCATGTATGCATTGGTTGTCTTTCTCCCGCTGATCGGCTCGATCATCGCCGGTTTCGGCGGCCGGCGCCTCGGCGACCGCGGTGCACAGCTTGCGACGGTCATTCCAATGCTGGCGGCGGCGATCCTGTCGATCGTCATCTTCTTCGACGTGGCCCTGGGCGGCAATCCGCAGACCATCGAACTGTTCCGCTGGATCGACGTTGGCGCCCTGCAACTGAACTGGGCCATCCGCCTCGACACCTTGTCGGCGGTGATGATCGGCGTGGTGTGCGTGGTGTCATCGATGATCCACGTCTACTCGATCGGCTACATGGCGCACGACTCATCCGTCCCGCGCTTCATGTCCTATCTGAGCCTGTTCACCTTCTTCATGCTGACGTTGGTGACGGCAGACAATTTCGTGCAGATGTTCTTCGGCTGGGAGGGCGTCGGCCTCGCATCCTATCTGCTGATCGGCTTCTGGTTCGGCCGGCCGACCGCCAATGCCGCGGCAATCAAGGCGTTTGTCGTGAACCGCGTCGGCGACTTCGGCTTCCTGCTCGGCATCCTCGGTGTGTTCTTTGCCTTCGGCACCTTGGACTTCGACCCGGTGTTCGAAGCCACGCCCAATCTCGTCGGCGAGAACTTCAACTTCATCGGTATGGATGTCGACATCCTGACAACCCTTTGCCTGTTGTTGTTCGTCGGCGCCATGGGCAAGTCGGCGCAGATCGGCCTGCACACTTGGCTACCAGACGCCATGGAGGGCCCGACTCCCGTCTCCGCGCTGATCCATGCCGCAACCATGGTCACCGCCGGCGTCTTTATGGTGGCGCGGCTGTCGCCGATGTACGAATTCGCGCCGATCGCGCTGACCGTCATCGTCTTCATCGGCGCGACGACGGCGATCTTTGCGGCGACAGTTGGATTGACGCAGAACGACATCAAACGCGTCATCGCCTATTCGACCTGCAGCCAGCTCGGCTACATGTTCTTCGCCCTCGGCGTATCCGCCTATGGCGCGGCAATCTTCCATCTGATGACCCACGCCTTCTTCAAGGCATTGCTGTTCCTCGGCGCCGGTAGCGTGATCCACGGCATGCACGACGAACAGGACATGCGGAAGATGGGTGGACTGTTCAGCAAGATGAAGGTCACCGCTTTCGTCATGTGGATCGGCAGCTTGGCGTTGGCCGGTGTCCCGTTCTTCGCCGGCTTTTGGTCGAAGGACATCATCTTGGAGGCCGCCTTCGCCGCACATACCGGCATGGGCAACTATGCCTTCTGGCTTGGAATTGTCGCCGCTCTGCTGACGGCCTTCTACTCCTGGCGGCTTCTCTTCATGACCTTCAACGGTCCGACCCGCGCCGATCCGTCGGTTTACGAGCACGCGCATGAATCACCGCCGGTGATGCTGATCCCGCTTGTGGTGTTGGCATTGGGGGCGATCTTCGCCGGCTGGCTCGGCTTTGAGTACTTCGTCGGCCACGAGCGGGAACACTTTTGGGGTGAATCCCTCTTCGTCCTGCCGATCCACGACACGATCGAGGCAGCGCACCACGCCCCGAAATGGGTCAAACTGCTGCCGGTGATCGTGGCGGTCGTCGGCATCGTCATGGCCTTCTTCGCCTACATCATGGTGCCCAACCTACCGGGGATCATCGCCGCCCGTTTGAAGGCCATCTACCTGTTCCTCTTAAACAAATGGTACTTCGACGAGCTGTACGATCGCCTGTTCGTCCGCCCAGCCTTCTATCTCGGCCACGGTTTGTGGAAGTCGGGTGATGGCGAACTGATCGACGGGGTCGGGCCGGACGGCGTTGCCGCTGCCGCCCGCAATCTTGCCGGTCGGGCAGGGCGGCTCCAGTCCGGGTTCTTGTATCACTACGCCTTCGTGATGCTGATCGGTCTGGTTGTGCTCGTCTCCTGGTATCTATTCGCGCAGCAAGGGTAGCGGGACATGGATGGCTTTCCGCTGCTTTCGCTGACGACCTTCCTGCCGCTAGTTGGCGTCGCGTTCATCTTGATGGTCCGCGGTGATGAGGACATCGTCGCCCGCAATTCGCGCTATGCCGCGCTTTGGACCTCGCTCGTTACCTTCGCGCTCAGCCTGTTCATCTGGTTCAACTTCGACCACGGGACATCAGACTTCCAATTCGTCGAAAAGGCAGCGTGGCTCCCGCGCTTCGACGTGTCTTACCATCTCGGTGTCGACGGCATTTCGATGCTGTTCGTCCTGTTGTCGACCTTCCTGACACCGATCTGCGTGCTGGCCTCGTGGAAAGCCGTCACCAGCCGCGTCCGCGAGTACATGATCGCCTTCCTGGTCCTCGAGACCATGATGATCGGTACGTTCGTCGCGCTGGACTTCGTGCTCTTCTACATCTTCTTCGAAGGCGTGCTGATCCCGATGTTCATCATCATCGGGGTCTGGGGCGGGCCGCGCCGGGTCTACTCGGCCTTCAAGTTCTTCCTCTATACGCTCGCCGGCTCCGTGCTGCTGCTGGTCGCCATCCTGGTGATGTACTTCCAGGCCGACACGACGGACATCCCGACCCTGCTGGTCACCGATATCGCGCCACATCTCCAGCCTTGGCTGTGGCTAGCCTTGCTTGCGTCGTTCGCCGTGAAGCTGCCGATGTGGCCGGTCCACACCTGGCTTCCCGACGCCCACGTCGAAGCACCAACCGCCGGTTCGGTCATCCTCGCCGGCGTACTCTTGAAGATGGGCGGCTACGGATTCCTGCGGTTCTCGGTCCCGATGCTGCCCTTGGCGACCGACCAGTTCACGCCGCTGATCTATGCCCTGTCGATCATCGCAATCATCTACACGTCTTTGGTCGCATTGGCCCAAGAGGACATGAAGAAGCTGATCGCCTATTCATCCGTGGCCCACATGGGCTTCGTGACGATCGGCATCTTCTCGCTGACCGACCACGGCATCCAGGGCGCGATCTTCCAGATGCTCAGCCACGGCATCATCTCGGCGGCGCTATTCCTTTGCGTCGGCGTGGTCTACGACCGCGTGCACTCCCGTGAGATTGCCGACTATGGCGGTTTGGTCGAACGCATGCCGAAGTATGCGTTCGTCTTTATGATCTTCATGCTCGGCTCAGTGGGGCTGCCGGGAACTAGCGGCTTCATCGGCGAGTTCCTGGTGTTGCTGGGCGCCTTCCAGGACAACACTTGGGTCGCCTTCCTCGCGTCGACCGGCATCATTCTCGGTGCCGCCTATATGCTGTACCTCTACCGCCGGGTCATCTTCGGCAAGCTCGAGAAAGAGAACCTCAAGAAGCTGCTGGACCTCGAACCGCGTGAAGTCGCGGTGATGGTCCCGCTGGTGTTGCTCGTCTTGTGGATGGGCATCTACCCGATGCCCTTCCTCGACGTGTTCGACGCTTCGGTCGCCAATTTGATCGAGGGTTACGAGGGTGCGTTGGCCGCCAGTCAGGGCGTCTCGGTTGCCGGGCGTTAGGAGAACAAGAACATGACTATTGGCGCGGATATTGGCACGGCCCTACCTGAGGTGTTTATCGCGGTACTCGCGATGGTCTTGCTGCTCGTCGGTGCCTATCAACGCACTGAGTCCGGACGGTTCATCGCGTGGATGAGCATCCTGACGATCGTCCTGGCCGGGCTGCTGGTTGTCGTCAGCTCCGACGAGCGCGCGGTCGCGTTCAACGACCTGTTCGTTGTCGACGGATACACGGACTTCGCCAAGGTTCTGATCCTGGTCGGCGCTGCGTTGGCCCTATTGCTTTCGTTCACCTACAACGTGAACGAACGCATCGACCGCTTCGAATACCCGGTGCTCATCCTGTTTGCGGTGCTGGGTATGATGATGATGGTCTCCGCCAACGACCTCATCTCGCTCTATCTCGGCATCGAACTGCAGAGCCTCGCGCTCTACATCATCGCTGCATTCCGGCGCGACACGGTCCGGTCGTCCGAGGCCGGCCTGAAGTACTTCGTCCTCGGCGCGCTCAGCTCCGGCATCCTCCTCTACGGCATGTCGCTGGTGTACGGTTTTGCGGGGACCACCAACTTCGACCAGCTATCCCAGGTTTTCGCCGCCGACGCGGCGGAGGCCCCCGCCGTCGGTCTGATCGTCGGCATTGTGTTCATCGCCGCCGGTCTGGCCTTCAAGGTGTCCGCGGTGCCGTTCCACATGTGGACGCCCGACGTTTACGAAGGCGCGCCGACCCCGGTCACGGCATTCTTCGCCGTGGCGCCGAAGATTGCCGCGATGGTCCTGTTCGTCCGCGTGATGTTCGGCCCGTTCGGTGAACTGCTGGATCAGTGGCAGCAGATCATCGTCTTCATCTCCCTGGCATCGATGATCCTGGGCGCGTTCGCCGCGATCAATCAGAACAATATCAAGCGTCTGATGGCCTACAGCTCCATCGGCAACATGGGTTACGCGCTGGTCGGTCTGGCCGCCGGCACCGACTTCGGCGCCCAAGCGGTGCTGCTCTACCTCACCATCTACCTGTTCATGAACACCGGCGCCTTCGCCTGCATTCTGGCGATGCGTAGAGACGGCCGCATGGTCGAGGGCATCGACGAACTCGCCGGCCTCAGCAAGACCAATCCGCGCATGGCCCTGGCCCTCGGCATCTTCATGTTCTCGATGGCCGGCATCCCGCCGCTCGCCGGTTTCTTCGGCAAACTCTATGTGTTCTGGGCGGCAATCGAGGCCGGCCTGCCGGTCCTCGCTGTCATCGGCTTGCTGACCAGTGTCGTCGCCGCCTTCTACTACCTGCGGATCGTCAAGCTGATGTACTTCGACGAACCAACGGACCGGTTCGACCGGCCGGTCGGCGGCGAGATCTCCGCCATTCTCGTCGGCACCAGCGTCGTGACCTTCTTCTTCTTTGTTGGCTTGGCGCCCGTTCTCAACAGCGCCGAGCGAGCCGCCGCCTTCCTCTTCGCGGTATGAACGAGGCTCCGGCAGGAGCCATCCAAGGCTGGCACATCGAGGCGGTCGGGACGGTTGGCAGCACCAATGACGAGGCCCGACAGCTGGCATCGGACGGTTGTCCGGATCGTACGGTCGTCTGGGCGACTGAGCAGACCAGCGGCCGCGGCCGGCACGGACGCACCTGGGTCTCCCCACCGGGCAACCTCTACAGCAGTTGCATCCTAAGGACGAGCCGTCCGCCTGCCGAAAGGCCGCAGATTGGCTTGCTTGCCGCCCTCGCGATCGCCGACACCGTCGCCGGCCTGATGCCAGCGGCCGCACCGAAACTGACCCTGAAATGGCCGAACGACGTCCTCGTTGGCGGGGCCAAGGTGTCCGGCATCCTCGTCGAGAGTTTCGAGCCGCCGGCCGGCGGGGGCGTGGTCATCCTCGGTATGGGGGTCAACGTCGCCAGCCACCCGCAGGTGCCGGACCGGCCAAGCATGGCGCTGAATCAGGCCGGATTTGGCGGCACAATCGAACAACTCCTCCAGAACCTGCTGGGGTATCTTGCCGTCAGACTTGACGAATGGGAGGCGGGGGGCTTCGCTGCGATCAGGATGGATTGGCTTCACTGGGCCACGGTCGGCCAACCCATCACCGTTCGGCTCGGCGCGGAGGTCCTTTCCGGGGTGTTTTCCGGGCTGGATGACAGCGGCGGGCTGATCCTTGCCCAGGGCGACAACACCCGTGTGTTGGCGGCCGGCGAGGTTTTTGAGAACGCAGGCTAGCAAATGTTATTGGCAATCGATTGCGGCAACACCAACACCGTCTTCGCCCTTTGCGATGGGAATGAGATCCGCGCAACCTGGCGCGCCGCGACCCGACCCCAACGCACCGCTGACGAATACGCGGTGTGGCTCACCCAACTCATGGCGCTGCACAAGCTTTCGCCCAACGAGGTGGACGCCGCCATCATCGCCAATGTCGTTCCCCCCGCTTTGTACAATCTGACCGGGCTGGCGCGGAGTTACTTCAACACCAAGCCGTTGGTCGTTCGCGACCCCAGCGTGAAACTCGGCATCGAAATCGTCCTCGACAGGCCGGAACAAGCCGGTGCAGATCGGCTGGCGAACGCCGTCGGCGGATTTGTCAGACACGGCGGCAACCTCATCATTCTGGACTTCGGCACGGCTACCAACTTCGACATTGTCGATGCGCAGGGCAATTTCGCCGGCAGCATCCTCGCCCCAGGCGTCAATCTGTCGATTGAGGCGCTCTACATGGCAGCATCCGCGCTACCACGCATCGCCATTCGCAAGCCCGACAAGGTCGTCGGCAAAGCGACGATTCCGGCCATGGAGTCAGGTGTGTTCTGGGGCTATGTCTCGATGATCGAGGGGCTGGTGGCACGGGTGAAGGATGAACTGGGTCATGACATGAAGGTGATCGCCACCGGCGGGCTCGCCAATCTGTTCGCGGATGTCATGCCCGTTTTCACCGCCGTAGAACCCGACCTGACCATTCGTGGCTTAATCGAAATCCATCGTCGCAACACGGCCGCATGACCCAATCCAACACGGCGGACAACTGGGCCGACGACGATCTCTTGTTCGTGCCCCTCGGCGGATCCGGCGAGATCGGCATGAACCTCAACCTGTACCACTACGCCGGCAAGTGGCTCATGCTCGACTGTGGTGTGACGTTCGGCGATGACACGATGCAGGGCATCGACGTGGTCATGCCCGACCCGACCTTCATCGCCGAGCGCCGGGACTCGCTCGTCGGGCTGGTGCTGACCCACGCCCATGAGGACCATCTCGGCGCCGTTCACCATCTTTGGCCGCGCTTCCGCTGCCCGGTTTACGCCACCCCGTTCACCGCCGCTTTGCTTCACACGAAGCTGCAGGAAGCGGGTCTGCAGGACGACGTCGAAGTCATCGAAATCGAAATGTCGAGCCGCCTCGACATCGGCCCGTTCAATCTGGAACTGGTGACACTGACCCACTCGATCCCCGAGCCGAACGCGGTCGTTCTCCGCACCGGAGCCGGGACGGTACTGCACACCGGCGATTGGAAACTCGACCCCGAGCCGCTGGTCGGCGAGACAACCGACGAGGCAGCGCTGCGGCGCGTCGGCGAGGAGGGCGTCCTGGCTCTGATCGGCGACTCCACCAACGCCCTGGTCGAGGGGGAGTCCGGCTCCGAGGCCGCAGTGCGCGAGAGCCTCATGGAGTTGGTTGGCAAGTACAAATCGCGCGTCGCCGTCACCTGTTTTGCCAGCAACGTGGCCCGCGTCGGCACGATTGGTGAGGTCGCGCGGGCGCACGGTCGTGAGGTGGTGCTGGTCGGCCGCTCCCTCCGGCGCATCACCGCAGCGGCCAGACAAACCGGCTACCTGGAAGACTTCCCAGCCGTTGTTTCGGAGGCCGAGGCTGGTTACCTGCCGGAAGACAAGGTGCTGATGATCTGCACCGGCAGCCAGGGCGAGCCGAGGTCGGCCCTCGCCCGCATCGCGCGTGATGCCCATCCTCACATCGCGCTCGACTCCGGTGATGTCGTGATCTTCTCCTCACGCATCATCCCGGGCAATGAGAAGTCGATCTCCCGGCTGCAGAATCAGTTGCTCAACCAGGGCGTGGAGTTGGTGACCGAGGACGATCACTTCATCCATGTGTCCGGCCACCCGGCACGGGACGAGCTGATCCAGATGTACCAGTGGAT
Organism: Alphaproteobacteria bacterium; assembly: GCA_028279245.1. Classification (GTDB taxonomy): domain Bacteria; phylum Pseudomonadota; class Alphaproteobacteria; order UBA6615; family UBA6615; genus JANQOE01. The sequence goes on along the minus strand of JANQOE010000036.1, from coordinate 40,085 downwards.
CCGTCCACGGATCGCCGTTCCGGTGCATGGCGAACACCGGCACATGCTGGGCCACGCGGAGCTTGCCGGCGCCTGCCAGGTTGCCCACACGCCCGTTATTGCCAACGGCGACATCTTGCGCCTCGCGCCCGATGGCCCCGAGGTGCTGGGGCAGGTCACTCATGGCCGTCTTGCCGTCGACGGCACCCGCGTGATCCCGCTCGAGGCCGAGGGTATTCGCCATCGGCAGCGCATGCTGTGGAACGGCAGCGTCGTGCTGACCCTAGTCATCGGCCGCAACGGTGGTCTGATGGCAGACCCGCAGCTATCCGCACCCGGCCTCATCGGTGACGAGAAGGACCCGTTGGCCGACGAAGTCATCGACGAAGTGCTGGACGCCATCGAGGACATGCCGCCAGCCGAACGCCGTAACGACGATGCGGTCGCCGAATTGGCCCGCCGTACCGTCCGCCGCTACGTCCGCACCCACCGTGGCAAGAACCCCCACACCGAGGTGCATCTTGTCAGAATCTGACGACACGCTTGGCGCCCTGAACCACGTCGCCATCGTCGTTCCCGACCTGGCCGTCGCCAGTGCCAAGTATCGCGGCCTGGGCGCAACCGTGTCGGAGCCCGTCGGCATCCCCGACCATGGCGTCACCACCGTGTTCGTCGATTTGGGCAACACGAAGATCGAGCTGCTTCATCCACTGGGCGAGGACTCGCCAATCGCCAACTTCCTGGCGAAGAACCCGGCCGGCGCCATGCATCACATATGCATTGAGGTGGCCGACATTCTGGCGGCGCGCGATCGCGCCGTGGCCGGCGGTGCGCGCATCCTCGGTGACGTTGAGCCTAAGATCGGCGCCCACGGCAAACCGGTGCTGTTCCTCCATCCAAAGGATTTCGCCGGCACGCTGATCGAGCTCGAACAGGCATGAACCCGGTCGAAAGCATCGTCACGTTCTTGATCGTCTGGTGGGTGGTGCTGTTCATGGTGCTGCCGTTCGGCGTCAACCGCGTGCGCAATCCGGACGACGGTCACGACCCCGGCGCACCCGAGAAACCGATGCTGATCCGCAAGCTCCTTGCGACGACCGGCATCACGATCATCCTCTTTGGGATCATCTTTGCGGTGGTCAGCTCTGGCGTGATATCGCTGCGGGACCTCGTGGGGGCCGACTAGGTCCGCGCAAAAAAAGAGGCAAGAGAACGTGCCTCCTGCCTGATTCAATTAGGTCCAGTTTGACCGGGCCGTATGTGTTACTGGCCGGCTTTGTCCTCCCCAAAACCTGGGCCGGGTGTCCAGTTGACGAACACCAGGGTGAGACAATAGGCCACATCGTGCGGAGTGGTCACGTAAAAAAACAGTGGTAAGCCACGATCCCGCCACTGGGGGGCGGCGATAGAAGCGCGGGAAATCGGGGATTTCCGAGGATCTCGCTTTACCTGAAATTTAGGTAAACGATGTCACAATGTGGTCATGCATTGGTCGCGACTACTCCTTTGTGCGGCGGTCCTGGCGGGCTCGAGCCCAGGGACGGCCCAAGAAATCACGATCACCGCGCAGGACTGTGCCCGGCTGGTGGAACATGTCCCCGATGCCGACGCCACCTATCGCCCGGGCGTCGATGTTAGAGGGCGCCCCGTGACGCCGGCCGACCTCCCGGGCGCGCCGCAGATCCAGGTGCCGGAGAGTTTCAGTATTCCGATCACGGTGGATCTGGCTTCGCGCCTTGGAATCCCCGCTGGGGGCGACGCCGAATTCACCGCTGAGGCGATGATCGGCCAGGTCGACGTCACGGCGGACGGCCGGGCCTTCTTCAATGGCCAACCACTACAGGATGAAGAAGCCCGCCAACTCTCTATCCTGTGCCAGCGCATCGACCGCTGAGGGTCGTGGACACGCCCTAACGCATTACCTAGTCTCTGCGCCGCCAAAAGACGCGGCGCGGTGCCGCACTCTCCAGAGGGAACAATGCGGCGTACCGAACTCTTCCTACCGACGCTCAAGGAGAACCCGGCCGAGGCGCAGATTGTCTCACACCGGCTGATGCTGCGCGCCGGACTAATTCGCCAGGCCAGCGCCGGCATCTACACTTGGCTGCCCGTCGGCATCCGCGTGCTGCGCAAGATCGAACAGATCATTCGCGAGGAACAAGATGCCGCCGGCGCCCAGGAAGTCTTGATGCCGACCATCCAGTCGGCGGACCTCTGGCGCAAGTCGGGGCGGTACGACGACTACGGCAAGGAGATGCTGCGCATCCGCGACCGCCACGATCGGGAGATGCTATACGGCCCCACGAATGAGGAGTTGATCACCGACGTTCTCGCGCAGGAGATACGCAGCTACCGCGATCTGCCAAAAAACCTATACCACATCCAATGGAAGTTCCGTGACGAGGTCCGGCCCCGCTTCGGCATCATGCGCGGCCGCGAGTTCCTGATGAAGGACAACTACTCGTTCGACCTGGATTTCGCGGGTGCCCGGCGTTCCTACAACAGGATGTTCGTCGCCTACCTGCGGACATACGCCCGCATGGGACTCAAGGCCATTCCCATGCGCGCCGAAACCGGCCCGATCGGCGGCGACATGAGCCACGAATTCATCATCCTGGCGGACACCGGCGAAAGCGAAGTTTTCTGCGACCGTGCATTGCTGGACTTGGAGCCGCCCCAAGCGGACGTCGACTACAGTGCCGATCTACAACCCGTTGTCGACGAGTGGACCAGCCACTACGCCGCGTCCGACGACAAGCACGATCCGGCGGCGTGCGATGTGCCCGACAGTCAACTCGTGACGGCGCGCGGCATTGAGGTTGGACACATCTTCTATTTCGGAACCAAATACTCCGAGCCGCTCGGCGCGGTGGTGCAGGGCGCCGACGGCGAACGCGTAACCCTAGAGATGGGCAGCTACGGCATCGGCGTATCGCGCCTGGTCGGCGGCATTATCGAAGCGAGCCATGATGAGAACGGAATCATCTGGCCAGCCTCCGTGGCGCCCTACGCCGTCGGCCTGGTCAACTTGAAGACCGGCGATTCGGCGTGCGACGACTCCTGCGGTGAGCTTTATGCGTTTCTCCGGTCATCCGGCATCGAGGTGCTGTACGATGACCGGGATGAGCGGGCGGGGCAAAAGTTCGCCGACATGGACCTGATCGGATTGCCATGGCAGATCGTCATTGGACCGCGCGGACTGAAAAACGGCAGCGTGGAAGTGAAGGCGCGCGGCACCGATCAGCGCCTGGAGCTTTCGTTGGAGGAAGTCCGCACTTGGGCGACGGAGAACCTCGCCGCGTAGACCGGCATGCCTGAATGAGGCGGGTCGAATTGCTGCTCGCCGGGCGCTACATGGGCGCACGCCGACGCGAGGGTTTCATCTCTGTCGTCGCCGGGTTTTCGCTCGTTGGGATTGCGTTGGGTGTTGGCACGCTGATTGTCGTGCTGTCGGTCATGAACGGGTTCCGCGTGGAACTGCTCACGCGCATTCTGGACCTCAACGGACATGTGACCGTCCTGCCGCAGGGCCAGGCCGCGGCCGAATATGAAACACTGGTCGCCGACCTCGAAACCGTCGACGGCGTGGTCAGCGTAACGCCCTTGATTCAGCGGCAAGTACTAGTGGGTCGCGACGATCAATCCACCGGCGCGCTCGTCCGAGCGATGCGGGCGGCCGATCTCAACGGCCGGGCACTGCTCTCCGCCAATATCTCGGAGCAGGGCAGGGCGGCGTTCGCCGCGGACGAGGGCATACTGATCGGTGCGCGGCTGGCGGAACTCCTCGGTGTTGCGGTCGGCGAAGAAATCGAAATCGTCTCACCACAGGGTACCGTCACGGTGTTCGGAACCGTGCCACGGGTGAAGGCTTACAAAGTGGTCGGCCTGTTCGAAGTCGGCATGTTCGACTTCGACAATGGGATCATCTTCATGCCGGTCGAATTGGCCCAGATCTTCTTCCAGACCGGCGACACTGTCTCGGAACTGCAAGCCCTGGTGAGTGATCCGGACCGCGTTGGCGATGTCCGCCGCGCCATGACGGCCGCGGCCGCCGGCCGGGCCACCGTCATCGACTGGCAGCAAACCAACGCCGGTTTCTTCACGGCATTGCAGGTGCAGCGGAACGTCATGTTCCTGATCCTGACACTCATCATCATCGTGGCTGCGTTCAGTATCGTCTCCAGCCTGATCATGCTGGTAAAGGACAAAGGCCGGTCCATCGCCATCCTCCGCACCATGGGTGCGTCCCAGGGCGCAGTCCGGAGGGTCTTCGTGCTGGTCGGCACCAGCATTGGACTGGTCGGCACCGTGGTAGGCGTCGTCCTCGGACTCGCCTTCGCCGATAACATCGAACAACTCCGCCGCCTTGTCGAACGTCTGACCGGCACAGAGCTGTTTGCGGCGGACATCTATTTCCTCAACGAACTGCCGGCCATCGTCGACCCTACCGAAGTCGCCGCGGTTGCCGTGATGGCGGTGCTTCTAGCGTTTGTCGCCACCCTGTATCCAAGCTGGCGTGCCGCCCGGCTCAGCCCCGTGGACGCGCTCCGCTATGAGTAGCGCGCCATGCTGAGCCGCGTCGAATGGCTGGTCGCCGGGCGCTATATGCGCACGCGGCGGCAGGAAGGCTTTGTTTCCGTGATCGGTTGGGTTTCCCTCGTCGGTATCGCGCTGGGTGTCGCCACGCTGATTATCGTGACCTCCGTCATGAACGGCTTTCGCGCCGATCTCGTTGACCGGGTTCTCGGTCTCAACGGCCACCTGTCCGTAGTGGGGCCCGATCAGTCCCTCGCCGACTATGACGGCCTAGCCCGCGCAGTCGGCGCGTTGGACGGGATAGCCGCAGCCGCGCCCCTGATCGAGCGGCGTGTGCTGGTCAGCACCAGCCGGCGATCGACCGGCGCGGTCCTACGCGGCATGCGTGCCGATGATCTGCGCAATGGCACCCTGGTTGGCCGATCGATCATCGCCGGCGATATCGATGCGTTTGGTTCACCAGACGGCGCCGTCCTGGGTGAGCGGCTCGCACGATCTCTCGGGTTGCGAGTGGGCGACAGTGTGAATCTACTGTCGCCCCAAGGCAGCGTCGCCGACTTTCGGACCGCGCCGCGTACCCAGGCGTTTGAGGTCGTCGCGCTGTTCGATGTCGAGATGTACGAATACGACAGCGCTTACGTTTACATCCCGCTCGACGCGGCTCAGGCCTATTTCGACCAGGGCGACACGGTCTCACAGTTGGATATCGTGCTCACGGCAGACCATCTGCTCGGCCAGGTCAGGCCCCTAGTCGAAACACTAGCGCAGGGCAGGGGAACGACCCGCGACTGGCAACAGGTGAACACCAGCCTGTTCAACGCGCTGCAGGTCGAACGCACGGTCATGTTCCTCATTCTGACCCTGATCATTCTGGTAGCCGCCTTCAACATCATCACCGGCCTGGTCATGCTGGTGAAGGACAAGGGAGCGGACATCGCGGTGCTGCGGACGCTCGGCGGATCGAAGGCCCTGATCATGCGGGTATTCATCATTGCCGGCGCCAGCATCGGTGTCATCGGTACCGTGGTCGGCGGCCTGCTTGGCCTGGCGGTCGCGACCAACATCGATGTCATCAACGACTGGGTCGGCGCGCTCTCCGGCCGGCAGTTCTCAGCGGAGGTGGCTTTTCTCAGCAGTCTGCCGTCGCAAGTCGATCCGCGCGAGGTGACGCTCATCCTCGTATTGGCCTTGGCGCTATCGGTCATCGCCACCCTGTATCCGAGTTGGCGGGCCGCTCGGCTCGATCCTGTCGAGGCGCTTCGCTATGAATAGACCTGCCGAATCCGTCCTTCTTCTCGAGGGCGTCACCCGAACCTTCACTCAGGCCGGCAGCAACCTCGACGTCCTGCGCGGCATATCGCTGGCCGTCGATCCCGGTGAAATGGTCGCACTGGTCGGCCCGTCAGGCGCCGGCAAGTCAACTCTGCTCCACATCGCCGGACTGCTCGAACCGGCGTCATCCGGCACCGTCAAAATCGACGGCGCCGATACCTCGAGCATGTCCGACAACGAGCGCACGCGGCTGCGGCTGCGCCGCCTCGGCTTCGTCTACCAGTTTCACCACCTGCTGCCGGAGTTCTCCGCCATTGAGAATGTGATGCTGCCACAGATGATCGCCGGCGCTGGAAAACGAACCGCGCGGCTCCGGGCGGAGCGGTTGCTGCAGATGGTTGGCTTAACGGAACGCGCCACCCATCGCCCGGCCCGCCTCAGCGGCGGCGAACAGCAGCGTGTCGCCATCATCCGTGCACTGGCCAACAATCCTGGCCTGCTGCTCGCTGACGAACCGACCGGCAACCTCGATCCGAAGACCGCCGCCGATGTCTTTGACGAACTTCAGAAAATCGTCCGGGACGCCGGCCTTGCCGCGTTCATCGCCACGCACAACCTGGACCTCGCCAAACGAATGGACCGCACCCTGGAATTGCGTGACGGCACCGTCGTTGAGGTCACTGCCAAGACTTCGCCGAAGCCCGAGCCTGCAAGGTCAGTCGCCCAGTGAGCCCCGCATCCTTCATTCATCTTCGCACCCATTCTGCCTACTCGCTGTCGGAAGGGGCGCTGACCATCAAGGACTTGGTGCGCTTGTGCCAGGACCACGCGATGCCGGCGGTGGCAATAACGGACACAGCCAACCTGTTTGGCGCCCTGGAGTTTTCGATGGCAGCCGCCGGCGCCGGTGTGCAGCCGATTGTCGGTGTACAGTTGGCAATTGCCAGGTCGGGCGGCACTCAACCGGCGAGCCTGGAGAACGCCGACCAACTACTGCTGCTGGCGCAAAATGAAGCCGGCTATCAGAACCTGCTGAAACTCGCCAGCAAGCCATATCTGGAAGGTCCGGAGGTCAGCGAGCCGGTCCTGCAACTCCACGATCTGGCCGGCTTTACAGACGGGGTGATCGCCTTGACCGGCGGACCACAGGGTGGCCTGGCACGTCTGCTCGCCGAAGGGCAGGAACAGGCGGCGACCCATCTCTTGGAACATCTCAAGGAACTCTATCCGGACCGGCTGTATATCGAGATCCAACGCCACGGCCTGCCAATCGAAGACCAGACCGAGCCGGGCCTGATAGATCTCGCCTACGAACACAACCTGCCGCTCGTTGCGACCAATGAAGCCTTCTTCGCCGACCGCATGAAGTATCCGGCTCACGACGCTCTATTGTGCATCGCCTCCGGCAGCTACGTGTCGCAACAGGATCGGCGCCGGGTCACGGAGGAGCACTACTTCAAGTCTCCGGCCGAGATGACGGAGCTATTCAAGGATCTACCGGAAGCCATTGAAAACACGATCGCAATCGGCCGCCGCTGCGCCTTTATGCCGACTCCGCGCAAACCGATCCTCCCGCCGTTCACGACGCAGTCCGGCCGCACAGAAACCGAGGAGCTTTGTGCACAGGCCGAGAGTGGGTTGGAGGCGCGAATTGAGAAACTAGGTGAAGGCGCGGCGCCACCGGACGCGTATCGAGAGAAGCTGAAGTACGAGCTTCAAGTCATTGAAGGCATGGGGTTCTCCGGATACTTCCTGATCGTTGCCGATTTCATCAAATGGGCCAAGGACCGCAACATCCCTGTCGGCCCCGGCCGCGGCTCGGGCGCCGGCTCGGTCGTCGCCTGGGCCCTGACGATCACCGACCTCGACCCACTGCGATGGGGCTTGGTGTTCGAGCGCTTTCTCAACCCCGAGCGTGTGTCGATGCCGGACTTCGACATCGACTTCTGTCAGGACCGCCGGGACGAGGTCATCGACTATGTGCGCGACAAATACGGCCACGAAAACGTCGCCCAGATCATCACCTTCGGCAAACTGCAGGCCCGCGCGGTCCTGCGCGACGTCGGCAGGGTATTGGAGATGCCCTATGGCCGCGTCGACCGCATCTGCAAGCTGGTGCCGAACAACCCGGCAAATCCAACCACCTTGGCCCAGGCCATCGACGGCGAGCCACAGCTACAGGACCTGCGCGACACCGATGAGGCGGTCAAGCAGCTGCTCGACACCGGCCTGAAGCTAGAAGGCCTCTACCGCAACTCCTCGACCCACGCCGCCGGCGTTGTCATCGGTGACCGTCCGTTGGTCGAACTGGTCCCGCTTTACCGCGACCCCAGGTCCGACATGTTGGCGACCCAGTTCAACATGAAATATGTCGAGCAGGCCGGCCTGGTGAAGTTCGACTTCCTGGGCCTGAAGACCCTGACAGTCCTTGCCAAGGCCACGGAACTCATCGCCCGCAGCGGCGACAAATTGGAACTGGGTGACCTGCCCCTGGACGACGTCAACGCGTTCGAGCTGATGAGCCGCGGCGAGACCCTCGGCGTGTTCCAATTTGAAAGCTCGGGTATGCGCAGCCTGCTGCGCGAGGCCAAGGTTGGCAATTTCGAAGACATCGTCGCCCTCGTGGCGCTCTATCGGCCGGGCCCGATGGAGAACATCCCGAAATACGTGGCCTGCAAACACGGGCGGGAAACACCCGAATTCCTCCATGAAACGATCGAACCGATCGTCTCCGACACCTACGGCGTCATCATATATCAGGAGCAGGTCCTGCAGATCGCCCAGGCCTTCGCCGGCTTCACCCTGGGCAAGGCCGACCTCCTGCGCCGCGCCATGGGCAAGAAGATCAAGGCGGAGATGGAGGCCCAGCGCGCGGCCTTCGTCGAGGGCGCCGTCGGCAAGGGCGTGTCGAAGGACCGCGCCGAATACGTCTTCGACCTGGTCGACAAGTTCGCTGGCTATGGCTTCAACAAGGCCCATTCCGCCGGCTACGGACTGCTCGCCTATCACACCGCCTATCTGAAGGCCCACCATCCGGTCGAGTTCCTCGCCGCCACCATGACCTATGACGCCGGCAACACCGACCGGCTGGCTGTCTTCAAACGGGAACTGGAACGGCTGGAGATCCCGCTGCTACCACCGGATGTGAACCACTCCGAGGCGGACTTCGACGTGGAGGTTGCCGACGGCAAGCCGGCCATCCGCTACGCCCTGGGCGCCATCAAGGGCGTCGGCCACGCCGCGATGGAGGCGGTTGCGGCGGAGCGGGCGGCCAACGGGCCTTTTGCCGATCTGTTCGACCTGGCAGGCCGCCTCGATCCCCAGTTGCTAACCCGGAAGCAGTTAGAGAGCCTGACCCACGCCGGGGCCCTGGATGGTCTTTGCCGCAACCGAGCCCAGACCCTTGCCGCCATCGACATGCTGCTGGCCCATGGCCGGTCGGCCAACGAAGACCGGCAGAGCGGCCAGGTCAGCCTGTTTGGCGAGGCGGTCGGCACCACCGCCCCAACACCACGGTTGCCGGCCGTCGCCGACTGGCCACAAGCCACCCGGCTAGAGCGGGAGCGCCAGGCCATCGGCTTCTACCTGTCGGCCCACCCCCTCGACGAATACGAGAAGATCCTCAGCCGACTCAGCGTGCTCCCGTCGGCATCGCTCAAGGCTACTTTGCGGGAGCGCGGTGGACAGGCCGACGTCACCCTGGCCGGGACGGTCCTGGGCATCCAGCGGCGGACGTCGCAGCGGGGCAGCGCCTACGCCTTCGTCCAGCTTTCGGATAGTAGCGGCGCCTACGAGGTCACCATCTTCGCCGAACCGCTGGCCGCGGCCTCTGACCTGCTGGAGGGCGACGGCCCGGTGCTGGTCTCCGCCAATGCCAGGATCGAGGATGAAGACGTGCGGATGGTGGTGCGCCAGGTGCGGCCGTTGGACCAGGCGGCCGCCGCGACGCCGGTCGGCCTCCAGATATGGCTGAAGGATCTTGAGCCGCTTTCGTCTCTCCGCCAGATCATCGAGACCGAGGCAGCGGTACCCTCCAGTGCCGGGCACTTGGCGGGCCGGGTCAGCTTGATCATCGATGCAGCCGATCGGGAGGTCGAAGTGGCCCTGGATGGCGGCTACCGCTGCACGCCGCAGATCCGGGCGGCTATCAAGTCCATTCCCGGCATTATGGAGGTAGAGGAGGTCTAGAACCCCTCCTTTTCCTTGAATTGGAGCCGGGCCCCAGGTATGACCCCCGAGTTCTAAACTTCATCTCACACGTGGAGCTGCGGCAGCGGGGAGAAACCGCGGGTCGCTCCGGTGTCCGGCAACGGACGATTGCTCCACGGAGGCCTAACCGGAGAAGGAAAATGGCAGTCCCAACATTCACGATGCGTCAGCTCTTGGAAGCTGGCGTCCACTTTGGCCACCACACCCGTCGGTGGAATCCGCGCATGGCGCCATACATCTATGGGTCGCGCAACGGCATCCACATCGTCGATCTACGGCAGACGGTCCCGCTGCTTTATCAAGCACTGGAACATGTGCGCGATGTTACCGCAAACGGCGGGCGGGTCCTGTTCGTCGGCACCAAACGTGCCGCCAGCGACATTGTCGCCGAAGGCGCCAGCCGCGCCGGCCAGTATTACGTCAACCACCGCTGGCTCGGCGGAATGCTGACCAACTGGAAAACCATTTCTCTGTCGATCAAGACCCTACGCGGTCTCGAAGACAGCCTTGGCGGCGAGGCGCAAGGCCTCACCAAAAAGGAACTGCTCAACCTGACCCGCCGCAAGGACAAGCTCGAACGTGCCCTCGGCGGGATCAAGGAGATGGGCGGACGCCCGGACACCCTGGTGGTGATCGACACCAACAAGGAAGACATCGCCGTCCGCGAGGCACGCAAGCTGGGCATCCCGGTGATCGGCATCGTCGACAGCAACTCCGACCCGCGTGAGGTCGATATCCCGGTTCCGGGAAATGACGACGCCATGCGGGCCATCCAGCTCTACATGGATCTGTTCGTTGGCGCCGTGATCGACGGTCTGCAGCAGGAACTCGCGGCCTCCAATGTCGACATTGGTGCCGCTGCCCAGCCGCCGGCCGAGCAACCAGCCGAAACAAAACCCGAAGCCGACAAATCGGAAGCTGCGGCCACAGAGCCCCAGCCGGCTCCAGCAGCGGCTGCCGCTGGCTGATACCGCGTTACCGAGAGGAAAAGGTCAACTACATGGCACAGATCACCGCCGCGCTCGTTCGCGATCTCCGCGAGAAGACGGGCGCCGGCATGATGGATTGCAAGAAGGCGTTAACCGAAGCCGGTGGCGATGTGGAAACCGCCGTCGACTGGTTGCGGAAGAAGGGGCTCGCCGCCGCCGCGAAGAAGGCCGGGCGGGCCGCTGCCGAGGGCCTGGTCGCGCTGCAGGTCGATGGGCCACGCGGCGCGCTCGTTGAGGTCAACAGCGAAACGGACTTCGTTGCGCGCAACGAGACTTTCCAGGGCTTCGCCGGCGCGGTCGCCAAGCTGGCATTGGACGCCGCGGGCGACGTCGAGAAGTTATCCGGCACGGCCTATCCCGGCGCAAGCCACACCGTCTCCGACGAGCTGACCAACCTGATCGCGAAGATCGGTGAGAACATCAATCTTCGCCGGACAGCGGCGCTGTCGGTCACGGAAGGCGTCGTAGCCGGCTACGTCCACAACCAGGCGGTCCCCGGGGCGGGAAAGATCGGTGTCTTGCTCGGACTCGAATCGTCCGCTGCCCCTGATCAGTTGCTCGGCCTCGGCAAACAACTGGCGATGCACGTTGCCGCTGCCCAACCGCGCTACTTGTCGGTCGACGAGGTCGATGAAACCGCGTTGAACCGGGAGCGCGAAGTGTTGTCGGAACAGGCTAGAGCCAGCGGCAAGCCTGAAGAGATCATCGCCAAGATGGTCGAGGGCCGCCTTCGCAAGTTCTACGAAGAAGTCGTGATGCTGGAGCAGACCTACGTCATCGATGGCGAGACCAAGGTCGCCAAGGCGGTCGAAGCAGCCGCCAAGGAAATCGGCGCGCCGATCACAGTGAAGGGCTTCGTCCGGTTCGGTCTGGGTGAGGGCGTGGAGCGTCGCGAAGACGATTTTGCCGAAGAAGTCGCGAAACTAGCGGGCTAACTACAGCCCCGCGCCGAGGCGGGTACGATGACGTCGCAAGCAAAGACACCGAAGTATCGCCGCATTCTTCTGAAGATGTCCGGCGAAGTTCTGATGGGCACCGAGAATTCTGGGCTCGACGGGCAAACGGTTTCCAGACTTGCGCAGGAGATCCAACTCGTTCGCAACCTTGGCGTCGAGGTCGCGCTGGTCGTTGGCGGCGGCAACATCTTCCGGGGCGTGTCCGGTGCGGCCGCCGGCATGGAACGTTCGTCCGCCGACTACATGGGCATGTTGGCCACGGTCATCAACGCGCTCGCCCTGCAAAACGCGTTGGAAATCCTGGGCATGCACACGCGTGTCCAGTCGGCGATCCCGATGTCCGCCGTCTGTGAGCCCTACATCAGACGTCGTGCAATCCGTCACCTGGAGAAGGGGCGGATCGTTATCTTCGCCGCCGGCACCGGCAACCCATTCTTCACCACGGACACGGCCGCGGCGTTGCGGGCCAGTGAGATTGGCGCCGACTGCTTGCTAAAGGGCACCAAGGTGGAGGGCGTTTACACAGCGGACCCGGTTAAAGATCCGAGCGCCGAGCGATACGAACAACTCAGCTACCACGACGTACTGGCGCGTGACCTGCGGGTGATGGATGCCTCGGCGGTTTCCCTTTGCCGGGAGAACCGGATCCCAATCCTGGTATTCTCTATACAGAAAGAGGGTGAGTTAGCCCACGTGGCAGCCGGTGAAGGCCGTTTCACGCTGATCGGCAACGAGCCCCAGAAAGGGATGAGGGTGGAACGAAAATGACAGCAGACATGAATGATCTGAAACGCCGGATGGATGGTGCCTTGCAGGTGCTGCGCAAGGAGTTCTCCGGCCTACGGACAGGCCGCGCCTCGACCAGTCTCCTCGACCCGATCACCGTGGACGCTTACGGTTCCCAAATGCCGCTGAGCCAGGTGGGTACCGTCGGCGCACCGGAACCCCGGATGCTGACCGTGCAGGTATGGGACAAATCGCTGGCTTCATCGGTTGAGAAGGCGATCCGGGAGTCGAACCTGGGCCTCAATCCACAGACCGACGGAACGCTGATCCGTGTCCCGATACCGGAGCTTAGCGAGGAACGGCGCGTCGAGCTGACCAAAGTGGCCGGCCGCTATGCTGAGCAGGCCCGTGTCGCGGTTCGCAACGTCCGCCGCGATGGCATGGACAGCCTTAAGCGAATGGAAAAGGAAAGCGAGATATCCAAGGACGAGCATCGCGATCGGGGCGTCGATATCCAAAAGGTCACGGACGAGCACATCGCCGGCATCGACAGTCTGCTCGCCGATAAAGAGAAGGAGATTATGCAGGTCTAGCCATGGAATCGCCGCAGACAGAGATCGGCCCGAGCGCTGTCCCGACCCACGTCGCGATTATCATGGACGGCAACGGACGCTGGGCCCGTAGCCGCGGCCTGCCGCGGATCGCGGGCCACCGCAGGGGCGCCGACGCTGTTCGCCGCACTCTCGAGGCCTCCGCCGACCTGGGCATCTCTTATCTAACACTGTTCGGCTTCAGTTCGGAAAACTGGAAGCGCCCGGCCGACGAGGTCGAAGACCTCATGGGGCTACTCCGCCGCTACATTCGGAGTGAGATCGCCGAACTGCACGAGGCCAACGTCCGGGTTCGGGTGATCGGCGACCGTCAAGCGCTCGCTCCGGACATCGTCTCCCTCATTGAAGGCGCCGAGGACCGCACCAAAGACAATACCGGTCTGAATCTGATCGTGGCTTTAAGTTATGGCGCCCGACAGGAAATCGTCTCCGCCGCCCGTCATGTGGCCGCGGAAGCAAAATCGGGCCGGCTCGACCCAGCCGACATCACCGATAAGCTAATCGGCCAGCACCTGACGACACCGGACATCCCCGATCCTGACCTGCTGATCCGCACCAGCGGGGAACAGCGGTTGAGCAACTTCCTCCTCTGGCAGAGCGCTTACACCGAGTTCCTCTTCATGGACGTCCTGTGGCCCGATTTTGGGCGCGAGCATTTGGAACAGGCTCTTGCGGAGTATGGGCGCCGCGAACGCCGATACGGGGCGTGTGTCGGCTGACGCGTCCGCTGCCGGACGCCAACTGAAACAACGCATAGTATCAGGCATCGTTCTCGCTGCCGGCGCTGTCGCGGCGATCTGGATCGGTTTTCCGGTCTTCGATCTAATGGTCTTCGCAGCCTCCATCCTGGCAGCCTTCGAATGGCGAAGGCTATGCGATCTGCAGGCCGATAAGACGTCATGGGGCCTGCTGGTAGGCGCGCTTTCGGTCCCCCTGGTGCATGTCATCGGAACACCAGCCACGCTGCTGTTTGTCTCCGGAGTGGCCCTCATGGCGGTTGTCGTGGCGGCACTCCTAAAGGGGAAACTCGTGTGGCTCGGCCTCGGGATCGTTTATCTCGGTATCCCAGCAACCCTGCTCATCGACATCCGACTATCGCCCGAGCAAGGCACGGCTCAGGTTTTTTGGCTCGTGGCAGTAGTGATTGCGACCGACATTGGCGCCTATGTCGGCGGCCACGCCATTGGCGGGCCGCGAATGGCGCCAAGGATCAGTCCCGGTAAGACCTGGGCCGGCGCGGTGTCTGGGGCGCTCGCTGCCACCTTGTCGGGGCTGCTCGTTATCGCACTCTTTCAAGGCGAGTTGCGGCTCGTTGCCGCACTTTTGGCGGGGTTCGTCTCGGTTGCGGCGCAGCTCGGGGATCTGCTGGAATCGGCGGTAAAACGGCACTGGGGCCAGAAGGATTCCGGAACCCTGATCCCCGGCCACGGCGGCATTCTGGACCGAATCGACGGGTTGTTACTCGCCGCCCCGGCGTTTGCCCTGTTATCTTTCCTTGGCTTATTCCCTATTTAGTAAGGGTCGTCAGGCCAGCCGGCTGGTGTTAGGCCGCCGGAAAGGTTTAGCCCCTATTGCTCCGTCCCAGATCGGACCCTGATTTATGCCTGGAATATTCGGCTTCATTCAAACCGCGTTCTGGTTCCTGGTGGTACTCACCCCAATCGTGTTCGTGCACGAGTTTGGGCACTATTGGGTCGCGCGGAAGAACGGTATTCGGGTCGAGGTATTCTCGGTCGGCTTCGGTCGGGAGCTCTTCGGCTTCACCGATAAGGCCGGCACGCGTTGGAAATTCTCGCTCATTCCCTTTGGCGGCTACGTCAAGATGTTCGGCCAGAGCGACATCGGCCCCGATGACGATGGCGGCCCTGGGATCTCTGAAGCCGACAAGAGAGAATCCTTCTTCTACAAGAGCCTAGGCCAGAAGTCGGCAGTTGTGGCGGCAGGTCCGGTGGCGAACTTCATCTTCGCCATTCTGATATTCGCGGTCATGTTCACGACCGTCGGCCAACCCTTTACGCCGGCCCGCATATCGCGGGTGGTGGAAGGCTCTGTTGCGGAAGCAGCGGGCCTGCAGCCCGGCGATATCTTCCTCGAAGTAGAGAACCGCCGAATCGCCCGCTTCGAGGAGGTTCAGCAACTCGTTCGCCTTCATCCGAATATCGAAATCGACCTGATTGTTGAGCGCGACGGCCGGCCTGTGAACATCACCCTCACGCCCGAGGAACGGATCGAGAAGGACAATCAAGGCAACGACCTGCCCATCGGGATTCTCGGTGTCATTCGCGACGGCAGGCCTGAGTTCAAACGTCACAACCTCCTGGACGGGACTTGGCAAGCCTTTCGCGAGACCGGTCGGATGGTCTCCGTCACTTTCACCGCACTCGGACAGATGTTTGCTGGAGAGCGCAGCGCATCTGAGCTT
Organism: Alphaproteobacteria bacterium; assembly: GCA_028279245.1. Classification (GTDB taxonomy): domain Bacteria; phylum Pseudomonadota; class Alphaproteobacteria; order UBA6615; family UBA6615; genus JANQOE01. Next base: position 24,385 of record JANQOE010000036.1, on the reverse strand, counting down.
GGCGGGCCGGTTCGCATCGCCCAGATGTCCGGCGATGCCGCGGATGCCGGCCTCAGCACGCTGGTCATTTTCGCGGCCTTCTTGTCCGTAAATCTTGGGTTGATAAATCTCTTCCCCGTGCCCCTCCTGGATGGTGGCCACCTCCTTTTCTACGCCTACGAAGCGGTGTTCCGAAAACCGCTCGGCCCAAGGGCACAGGATGTTGGTCTCAAAATCGGGCTGGCGCTTGTGTTGGGGCTCATGGTATTCGCAACATTCAATGATTTGTTGCGTCTGCCGGTCGTAAAGCAGCTCGTTTCTCTCTTTAGCTAGCCGACCGCCCGCGCTTCGACAGACGTTCGGGGGGAGCGTTGCGTCCACGAGCAGGATGTTTGGGGGCCTTGGTAATTGTCGCTAGCGCCGTTATTTCGCTATGGACAAACGAGGCTGTGGCGCAAGCGCCGATCGAAGAGATCCGGGTTGTCGGCACGCAGCGAATAGATCCCGCCACGGTCATGTCCTACATGGCCGTCGCGCCCGGCGAGATCTACGACGCGGCCCGGGTCGATCAGTCCCTGAAAGATCTGTTCGCGACCGGACTGTTCTCCGATGTCACACTCCGGCGCGAGGGCGATTCGCTCATCGTGCAGGTCGTCGAAAACCCGATCATCAACCGGATCGCTTTCGAAGGCGCCCGACGCGTCAAACCAGAACAACTCGAGACTGAAATCTCACTGCGTCCGCGGGTGGTCTTCACCCGCGCGAAGGTCCAGTCGGACGTTAGCCGTATTCTTGAGATCTATCGGCAAACCGGGCGCTTTGCGGCACAGGTCGAACCAAAGATCATCCAGTTACCGGAAAACCGGGTCGACCTCGTTTTCGAAATCGATGAGGGTCCGACGACGGGCGTCAGGTCGATCAACTTCATTGGTAATCAGCGATTCAGCGACCGCACCCTTCGGGGTGAGATTCAGACTGAAGAGTCCGCCTTCTACAAGTTCTTCACGCAAGAGGACACCTACGATCCGGACCGGCTCACCTTCGACCGAGAGCTGTTGCGCCGGTTCTACCTTTCGAAAGGGTACGCGGACTTCCGCGTCGTTTCCGCGGTCGCGGAACTCACGCCGGATCGCGAGGACTTCATCCTGACCTTCACCGTCGAAGAAGGTGAGCGATACGAATTCGGCGCGATCGACGTGACGTCCGAACTCCGCGATCTCGAGCCCGAATTCTTGCGCGGGTCCGTCAGTACCCGGGAAGGCGGCGTCTACAATGCCGACCTGGTTGAGGCGAGCGTCGAAACGCTGACCGAACTGGCAGGCGCCCAGGGTTTTGCCTTCGCCGATGTGCGGCCGCGCGTCGACCGTGATCGCGATGCCCGAACCATCGCCATTACCTACGAAGTACGCGAAGGGCCTAGGGTTGCGGTCGAGCGCATCGACATCACCGGCAACATCCGTACGCTGGATCAGGTTATCCGCCGTGAGTTCGAACTGGTTGAAGGCGATGCCTTTAACGCAGCTAAGGTCCGCCGCACGCGGCAACGGCTCCAGAACCTCAGTTTCTTCCAACGAGTGGATATCAACACGGCGCCCGGTTCGGCGCCGGATCGCACCCTCATCAACGTCGATGTGGAGGAGCAATCCACCGGTGAGATCTCCTTCGGGGCCGGGTTCTCAACCACCTCCGGCCCACTGGCAGATTTCACCCTCCGCGAGCGCAACCTGCTTGGTCGCGGCCAAGACCTGCAGCTCAGTGCCAGCCTCGCGGTCCGGCAACAGACGCTCGATCTCAGCTTTACCGAACCCTACTTCTTGGAGCGCGACCTGACAGCCGGCTTCGATGTTTTTCGTCGATTGACTGATTTCTCCGACGAGAGTTCCTTCAAGGAAGACGAGATGGGTTTCGGGCTGCGGTCAGGTTTTCAGCTCTCGCCTCGCTTGCGCCAGAACGTCAGCTATTCGCTCGTGCGCGATGAGATCTTTGACGTCGACGACGATGCGTCTCGAGTCATTGTCGAACAAGAAGGCACTAACTTCATATCTGAGGTCAGTACGGGTTTGTTCTTCAACGCCCTTGATTCACGGTTCAACCCGACAGACGGGTACTTCCTCCGATACGATGCGGATCTCGCGGGTCTAGGAGGAGACATTCACTACATCCGCAACCGGGTCGGTGCCGGCTATTTCCTGCCGGTTTTCGGCACGGTGTTTGGCATCGACGGCGAGGTCGGGTACATCGAGGGCCTTGGCGAGGATACGCGTTTGGTCGATCGCTTCTTCCTTGGCGGCGACAATCTGCGGGGCTTTGAGTCAGCCGGTGCGGGTCCGCGCGATGTGGAATCCGCCAACCAGGATGCGCTGGGCGGCAAGTTCCTTGCGAATGGAACGGTTGAGCTCCAGTTCCCCCTCGGTCTGCCGGAAGAACTGGGCATTCTTGCCAGCGTCTTCTCGGATGTGGGCCTACTTACCGAGACGGATGACGCAGTCGGCGCAACGGACACCGGCGAAATCCGGCTTTCGGTCGGGGTTGGATTCTCTTGGCGATCACCGTTTGGGCCAATTCGCGTCGACTTGGCGCAGCCGCTTCTCAAAGAGGATTTTGACAAGACAGAAACCCTTCGGCTCAATTTCGGCACCAGGTTCTAGTATGAGATCATTGATGGTCCACTTGGGCGTTTTGCTGGGTGTCCTATTTTGGGGCGCGGCTGATCGGACGGCTTCGGCCCAAGAAGGATCGGCCTTCGTGGTGGCCGTGGCGGACATTGAGCAGATCATGCAGGAAGCCGACGCCGTAACGGCCGCCCGCGAACAGCTCGCGGACATCCAGGCACGATTTCAAGAACAGATTGAGGCCGAAGAGAACGAGCTTCGGCAGACTGAACAGGAGCTTCAACAGCAGCGGGCCATTCTAGCCCCAGACGTCTTCGCCCAGCGTCTCCAGGAGTTCCAGCGCGGCGCTGCGGAACTTGGCGAAAAGGTGCGCACCATTCGCCGTACCATGGACGAAGGATTTGACGAGACGTTGCGCCAGGTGCAAGCCATACTCCAGGAAGAAATCGGTAAAATGGCGCAGGAGCGCGACATCAACTTGGTCCTGACACGCTCCCAGTTCGTATTCGCCCGGGGTGACGGTGTCGTCGATATCACCGAGGATGCACTCAGCCGCTTGAACCAACGGATCACGCCCGAGATGGTGAAGATCGACATAGTCTCGGACCTGGATCAATAGCGCCCATCCGGCGATGGCCGACCCGCGTTTCTTCCGAAATAATGGCCCGCTTCAGTTAGGCCAACTTGCCGAATTGGCCGGGGCTAAACTCGGGCCCAAAGCGGACGCCGCAGCGGCATTCGAAGATGTCGCCCCACTCGAGCAGGCCACGGCGCGCGAAATTAGCTTTCTTGACAACCGGAAGTACGTCAGCCAGTTCCGGCGCAGCAAGGCCGGTGCATGCGTTGTGGAGCCCGGCCTAGTCGACCAGGCGCCCGCCGGAATGATGCTCCTCCTGACGGACAAGCCCTATCGCGCCTATGCCCAGATCGCCCAGGCGTTCTATCCCGCGGCAAGCGTCGCTCGGGGGGCAAACCCAGCCGCCCATGTCCATGAGACGGCGGTCTGCGGGACCGGCTGCGAGATCGGACCGGGCGCTGTCATCGGCCCTGAGGCGCGGCTAGGAGACCAGGTGCGCGTTGGCCCGGGAACCGTCATTGGTCCCGGCGTGGAGATCGGGAATGGCAGTGACATCGGGGCCAATGCCACCTTGTCCCATTGCATCATCGGAAAGCGCGCCAACATTCATCCAGGCGTCCGCATCGGCCAGCGCGGCTTTGGCTTCCACATGGATGCGGCCGGTCACCTGGATGTCCCGCAACTTGGCCGCGTGATCATTGGCGATGATGTCGAGATCGGCGCCAACAGCACCGTCGATCGCGGTGCAGGGCCAGATACGGTGATTGGTGACGGTTGCAAGATCGATAATCTCGTGCAGATCGGCCACAATGCCGAACTTGGCAAAGGCTGTGTGGTGGTCGCGCAGGCTGGCATCTCCGGTAGCACCAAACTCCAGGATTTCGCCGTATTGGCCGCACAGGCCGGTCTGGCCGGCCATCTGACGATCGGCGCCGGAGCTCAAATTGGCGCCCAAGCGGGCGTGATGCGCGACGTGCCGCCTGGTGCTAAGGTCGTTGGGTCACCGGCGGTGCCGGTGCGGGAATTCTTCCGCGGTGTGGCCGCCTTGGCAAGGCTGACGCGGACAAAGGGCTGAGGATTGGCGGATGGACGAACACCGCTTGACTGAGGGCGCCGCAGTCGAGGTCGAGGGCCGGACCGCGGATATCGAGCGGATCATGGAAATGATTCCGCATCGATATCCGTTCCTGATGATCGACCGGGCCGAACAGATTATCCCAGACCAAAGCTGTGTCGGGGTAAAGAACGTCACGATTGGCGAGCCGTTCTTTCAAGGCCACTTCCCGGTCAGGCCGGTCATGCCAGGGGTGCTGATCATTGAGGCGTTGGCGCAAACCGCCGCGGTGCTTGTCGTCGAAACGCTCGGCGAAGCCGCGATGGGCAAGTTGGTCTATTTCATGACGGTCGACAACGCGCGCTTCCGGCAGCCGGTGGTGCCTGGCGATGTCCTCCGGCTACACGTCACGAAGGTCCGCAATCGCGGTCCGGTGTGGAAGTTCAATGGGGAGGCGCGGGTCGGCGAGACGTTGGTGGCAGAGGCGACCTACGCCGCCATGATCATGGATCGCGAATGAGCACGCACCCAACGGCCATTGTCGCCGAAGGTGCATCCATTGGGAACGATGTCGAAATCGGTCCTTTTTGCACGGTCGGGCCGAACGTTGAGCTAGGCGACGGCTGCCGCCTGATATCCCATGTCGTTGTCGACGGGCACACCAAGGTCGGCAGCGGGACGACAATCTACCCGTTTGCCGTCATCGGTTTGCGGCCGCAGGATCTCAAGTACCAAGGCGAGCAATCGAGCCTCGAGATCGGCGCCGACTGCACCATTCGCGAACACGTCACAATGAACCCGGGTACCGAAGGCGGCGGCCTGCTCACCAGCGTCGGCGCGCGCTGCCTGTTCATGGTGGGCGCTCATGTGGCGCACGATTGCCGGCTCGGCAACAACGTCATCATGGCCAACAACGCGACGCTCGCGGGCCATGTCGTCGTCGGCGACTATGCAATCATCGGCGGATTATCGGCAGTCCACCAGTTTGTGCGCATTGGCGAACACGCCATGATCGGCGGCATGTCCGGCGTCGAGCACGATGTGATTCCATACGGATCCGCTATGGGTGATCGCGCCCGCCTTTCGGGGCTCAACATTGTTGGTTTGAAGCGGCGCGGCTTCTCCCGCGATGACATCCACATTCTCCGCAAAACATACCGCTTGCTGTTTGCCGAGGAGGGCACCCTGAACGAGCGCATCGAAGACGTGGTCGAGCTGTACGATCAGGTCGAGCCGGTCATGGACATTGTGAATTTCATCCGCGCGAACAAGAGCCGCGCCGTGCTGCAACCGCGGGACGAGGGTGCAGCCTAAACTCGGCATTATCGCGGGTGGTGGCGATCTTCCGGCAGTCCTGATCCAGGCCTGCCGTACCACCCAGCGTCCCTGCCACGTTCTGGCGCTTGAGGGTCATGCTGACCGCGCCGTTATCGATCCATCGGTAACTCAGGATTGGGTACGGCTCGGCGCCGCGGGTCGCGCGCTCGAATTGCTTCACGGCGCCCAGGTGCAAGAGGTCGTATTTGCCGGCCACGTGCAACGACCGACTTTGCGCGAGCTCCGTCCGGATCTCCGTGCGACACGGTTCCTGGCCAAAGGTCTGCTCAACGGCGGCGACGACAAGTTATTGACGAGCATCGTGCGGGAGCTCGAGGAACGAGAGGGCCTAAGGGTCATCGGCCCAGACGACGTGCTCGACGGTCTGTTGGGACCGGAAGGCACGCTGACCCGAAACGGGCCATCCGCCGAGGATTGGCAGGATATCGAGCGGGGCAGGGAGGTCGTCCGCATTTTGGGAGCGGCCGATGTCGGCCAGGCCGTCGTTGTCCAGCAGGGTATCATCCTCGGTGTCGAGGCGGCGGAGGGAACCGACGGTCTGATCCGGCGATGCGCCGCGCTGCAACATGAGGGCCGCCGCAGCATCCTGGTAAAACTGTCCAAGCCGGAGCAGGAAAAGCGCGTCGACTTGCCCACCATCGGTCTGAACACTGTACGCGAGTGCTCTACCGCAGGCCTGTCAGGGATAGTCTTCGAAGCAGGTGCGACTTTGTTGTTAGGGCAGGGACAAATGATCGAGGCAGCCGACGAGAGCGACCTGTTCCTTCAAGGAATCAGCTTGGGCAACTCGTAGCTCCCATACGGCCCAATCGATAATGACCGCCGCCCCCCTGCATCTCTTCATCATCGCAGGCGAAGCATCCGGCGACTTGCTCGGCGGACGGCTCATGCGCGCGCTGACTGAAGCGCATCCAGGGCAAGTGCGGTTCACCGGCGTGGGCGGACCGGAGATGGAGGCACACGGACTAGTCAGCCAGTTCCCCTACCAAGAACTCTCCATCATGGGACTCGTCGAGGTCCTGCCGAGTGCCCGCAAGATCCTCCGCCGGATGCGGGAAGTTGCCGCCGCGATTGAGCGCGAACAACCCGACGCCCTGGTCACCATAGACGCGCCAGGTTTCAACTTTGGCGTCGTCAAACGCCTAAAGAACCACAGAATTCCACGCATCCACTACGTCGCGCCGACCGTGTGGGCTTGGCGCCCAAATCGGGTTCACAAGTTCAAACGGCATTTTGACCACCTGCTGACGTTGCTGCCGTTTGAGCCGCCATACTTCGAGGCGGTCGGGTTGCCTTGCACCTTTGTCGGCCATCCGGTCGTCGAGTCAGCCGCGCCGGCAAACGCCCGCCGTTCGTTCAGACAACGTCATTCGCTGAGTGAGTCCACGACGCTCCTTTGCCTGCTGCCGGGCAGCCGAAAAGGCGAAACCAGCCGCCTGTTGAAGCCGTTCGGTGAAGCGGCCCAGATTGTCGCGCAGCGGCATCCCGACCTGACGCTCGTTGTCCCAACGGTCCGCCAGGTCGCAGATGTCGTCCGCGCAACAGTCGGCGCCTGGCCATTGCCATCGATCGTGGTGGAGGCATCCGCCGAACGCCAGGAGGCAATGGCCGCATCCGATGCCGCGCTCGCCGCATCCGGCACGGTTGCATTGGAACTTGCGGCGAATGGTGTTCCAGCGGTGATCGGTTATCGTGTCGCCCCGCTCACCGCCTGGCTCCTGCGGCGTCTCGTCAGGGTGCGATACGCGAACCTGGTCAACATTCTCCTCGATCGATTGGCGGTCCCGGAACATCTGCAGGGCGACTGCACGCCCGCCGCTCTCGCAGACTCCCTACTCTCGATCCTCGACGAACCAACCCGTCGCGCGGCGATAACCCAGGCACAAGCCACTGCGTTAGAACAACTCTCTGGTGACCAAAGTCCCAGCCGCGCTGCCGCTAACACCGTCCTGTCTGTGATAGCCGGATGGCCCGGCCGAACAGCCAGCTAGGCGAGGAGAAAGAAACCGGCCAGCGCCACAATGGCGAACAAGACCGCCGCAACCACCAGGCGTCCCGTCCGCATGGCCCATGAGGGCAGATTGTCGTTTGCCGGGCGTTCGATCCGGATTTGTGCACGCCGCGCAGGTTCAATCGCCGGCTGACCCTCGCGCCGGGCGAGTTGTCGCCCATTTGCGGCACGCGCCACGTTCTACTTCCTATCCGCAACTGGCACGAAGGGACGCTCCTTCTCGCCGACAAAGAGCTGCCGCGGCCGCCCAATTCGCTGTGAAGGATCTTCGATCATTTCCTTCCACTGCGCCACCCAGCCCACGGTCCTCGCCACCGCGAAAAGGACCGTGAACATGCTGGTCGGAAAACCAATCGCTTTCAAGATAATACCTGAATAAAAATCGACGTTCGGGAACAGTTTTCGCTCGGCAAAGTAGTCGTCCTCGATCGCAATTCTCTCGAGCTCCATGGCGAGTTCAAGCAGTGGTTCGTCTTTGACCCCCAGTTCATCCAAGACCTCATGCGTGGATTCCCGAAGGACTGAGGCGCGCGGATCGTAGTTCTTGTAGACCCGATGTCCGAAGCCCATCAGCCGGAACGGATCGTCCCGGTCTTTGGCCCGCTCGATGAACTCGGGAATCCGGTCCTTGGTCCCAATTTCGTGCAGCATGTTCAGCACGGCCTCGTTCGCCCCGCCGTGCGCAGGACCCCAGAGCGAGGAAATCCCGGCGGCGATGCAAGCAAACGGGTTTGCCCCGGACGAACCGGCCAATCGCACGGTCGATGTCGACGCGTTTTGCTCGTGGTCCGCGTGCAGGATGAACAGACGATCCATCGCCCGCGAAACTGCCGGACTGATCGAATAGTCCTCCGCCGGCACCGCGAACGTCATACGCAGGAAGTTTTCCGCATAGCTCAGGCTGTTCCGCGGATACACAAATGGCTGCCCGATCGTGTACTTGTAGGCCATCGCGGCAATCGTCGGGATCTTGGCGATCAGCCGATGCGAAGCAATGACCCGGTGCTGCGGATCGTTGATGTCGGTTGAGTCGTGGTAGAACGCCGACAGCGCCCCAACGACCCCAACCATCACCGCCATAGGATGAGCATCGCGCCGGAAGCCGCGATAAAGGAACAGCAGCTGCTCGTGCACCATCGTGTGGTTGGTAATGGTATTCTGGAACCATTCCTTTTCCTTGACGGTGGGCAGGTCGCCATAGAGCAGGAGGTAACACACCTCCATGAAGTCGCTTTTGCCGGCGAGATCTTCTATGGAGTAGCCGCGGTGGCGCAATATGCCTTTCTCGCCATCGATAAACGTGATGGCGGACTCACAGCTCCCGGTCGATGTGTAGCCGGGATCGAAGGTGAACATCCCGGTTTCGGCGTAGAGGCGCCTGATGTCGATCACATCTGGCCCGTCCGAGCCCGATATGACCGGGAACTCATAGGTTTGGCCGGTCTCGTTATCGGTTAAGGTTACCGTGCGGGTTTGACTCGTTTTCGCCATTAACAAACCTCCGGCCATTTGGCGCGCCCCAATCGCGGCCTCGTTTTGAACCTATGCTGCCCGGCGTAGCCGGGCAATCACGCACTCACTGCGGAAATCCGAGCAATTACTTCGTCACGGCCAAGCGCGGCCATGACTTCGAAAATACCCGGCGATGTCGTTGAACCGGTAAGCGCGGCCCTCAGCGGCTGCGCGACCTTACCAAGTTTGACATCCTCGCTCTCGGCAAAACTTCGGATCGTCTGCTCGATCCGTTCTTCATCCCAACCACCCGTCGCGGCCAACGTACCCGCCAGGGACCGCATACGCGCACGCCCTTCGTCGTCCAGCAGCTTCTCGGCCTTGGCCGTCATCGGCAGCGGCGCGCGCCGGCAGTAGAACAAAGCGCCGTCAGCCAGATCTTCCAGCGTCGAAGCCCGCGGCTTCAGACCATCGAGCCCCCGGCTCAGGCGCGCCAAGGCGTCGTCATCCACTGCCGCGCCAAGCTTCCGCTCGATCACGGGCATCAGCAGTGAGAGCAAACGGTTGTTGTCGGCTTCGCGCAGATAGTGCGCGTTGACATTCGCCATTTTCGCGAAATCGATCCGCGCCGGCGCTTTGCCAACACCCGCAAGATCGAACCACGCCACGGCGTCTTCCGTTGAGATAATCTCATCGTCCCCATGGGACCAGCCAAGCCGTAGCAAATAGTTGCGCAGGCCCTCCGGCAAATAGCCCATGTCGCGGTAGGCCTCGAGCCCAAGCGAACCATGGCGCTTCGACAATTTGGCCCCATCCGGTCCGTGTATCAGCGGAATGTGCGCAAAGGTCGGCGCATGCCACCCACAGGCCTGATACAGGTGATGCTGCCGAAAGGCGTTGTTCAGATGATCATCACCACGAATGATATGGGTGATCCCCATGTCATGGTCATCGACCACAACCGCCAGCATGTAGGTCGGCGTACCGTCCGCGCGTAGCAGCACAAAGTCGTCAAGCTGCTCGTTGTCGAGTTCGATGTCGCCCTGAACCGCGTCGGTCAGCACCGTCTTACCGGACAGTGGCATCCTGACGCGAACCACCGGATCGACACCCGCCGGCGCTTCACTCGGATCGCGATCCCGCCATCGGCCATCGTACAGCCGGCCACGTCCTTCGGCGCGCGCCTTCTCCCGCATCACGGCGAGTTCTTCCGGTGAGCAGTAACAGTGATAGGCGGCGCCGCGGGCCAGCAGATCTTCCGCCACCGCGACATGCCGTGACTGATTGGCCGATTGGTAGATGACCGCACCGTCATGCTCCAAGCCAAGCCAGGACAGGCCATCGCGGATGGCGTCGATAGCCTCCGGCGTCGAACGGCGCTTATCCGTATCCTCGATACGCAACATGAACCGCCCACCCGAATGCCGGGCATACAGCCAATTGAACAGCGCCGTCCGTGCCCCGCCGATATGTAGGAATCCGGTGGGGGAGGGCGCAAAGCGTGTGACAACGGTCATTTTTGTGCGCAGTGCAGCATAAGCGGCTGCTCTTTAGCACAACGAGGCGCCAGGCAGAAATCGTCGGCGAAACGCACAACCCGCGGGCGATAGATATGCTAGTCATGCGCAACAAGGCTAGCTCGACCGTCGCATGGCTCTTTCGACAACGGCACCTCAAACGGAACGGCTGAGTCTTGCCGCGCTTCTCCGCGCCATCGGGATCTGGTTAGTTGAACAGACCGTTGCCGAGCGCGAGCGCTGGCCACTCTGGCTGCCGGTCGGTTTCGGTCTCGGCATCGCCACCTACTTCTCCCTAAGACTGGAGCCCAGCCCGCTGGTCGGACTGGTAGGCCTGCTGCTCGGGGTTTCGTTATGGCTAGCCGCGCGACGCCGGCATATGCGAAGCCGCCTACTGGTCACCGCCTTGGCTGTGACCAGCCTGGCCTTGAGCGCAGGCTTCACCGCCATCCAGTTGCGGTCTGCGCAAGTCGCCGCCCCCGTGCTTTTACGAACGCTGGACTTTGCCGAGGTCACCGGCACCGTCGCCCGTGTCCAGCACCAAGCGAACGCCACGCGCCTCGTCCTGGCGGACCTGCAGATCGAGGGCCTACCGGCAAACCGGACCCCCGATCGGGTCCGCATTAGGATGGGCCGGCAAGCGGCAGCCGCAGTGGAGACTGGTGATAGAGTAACCGTCGACGCCAGATTGCTGCCGCCGCCCGGCCCGGTCGCCCCTCGCGCATTCGATTTTCAGCGGCGCGCCTGGTTCGACCGTATCGGCGCAGTCGGGTTCTCATTCGGCGCGCCCAAACGGATCGACGCAGCGAACCCCGTCCCGTTGCTGCGCACCATGAACACCGATTTAGCCCAACTCCGCAAAACCGTCTCTGAACGTGTGCGCGCCGCACTACCCGGTTCGTCCGGGGCCATTGCCGTCGCTCTGATCACCGGCCAGCGCGGAACGATTCCCCCCGACATCTTGACCGCGGTGCGCGAAGCCGGGCTCGCCCATCTCTTGGCGATTTCGGGTCTGCATATTGGTTTGGTCGCCGGTTTCGTCTTCTTAGTCGTGCGCGGCGGACTGGCGTTGGTCCCGGCGATCGCCCTCAACTGCCCACTGAAGAAGATCGCCGCCGGCTTGGCCTTGCTCGCGGCCATCTTCTACATGTTCCTTGCCGGTGCATCCGTGCCCACCCAGCGCGCCGTCATCATGACCGGGATCGTACTGATCGCCGTTCTCGTAGACCGCACCGCCATCTCATTGCGCACGGTCGCCTGGGCCGCCGTTGTCGTCCTACTGATCAGGCCAGAGGCGCTGTCCGGCGCTAGCTTCCAGATGTCATTCGCCGCGGTCGTCGGGTTGGTCGCCGCCTACGAAGCGCTCGGCGGCCACTTCCGCCTGTCCTACGGCCGACGGAGTGTCATTGGCAGATCCTTTCTCTACCTGGGTGGCGTCGCCCTCACGACCGTCATCGCCACGGTCGCAACCGCCCCGTTCGTGATCTTTCATTTCAACCAGCTCGCGACCTACGGCTTGCTGGCAAACCTCGTCGCCGTGCCACTCACGGCTATCTGGGTCATGCCCCTTGGCGTACTCGCTCTGCTCGCGATGCTGGTCGGACTAGAGTCACCGCTCCTGCAACTCATGGGCTGGGGCATCGATGTCATTGTCGCCACCGCCGAGACCACCTCGGCATGGCCTGGCGCGGTTCAACGTTTCCCGCGTCTGCCTGTATGGGGCCTGGCCGCCGCCACAATCGGCGGTCTTTGGTTGTGTCTGATGCAGAGAAACTGGCGATGGCTCGGCGCGCTGGGCATTGCCGTTGCGGCATCATCCGTATTCGCCGCGCCGATACCGGCCATCCTGGTGGAACGAGACGGCAACCTCGTCGCGGTGCGTTCGCCGGACGGCAGTTATATGTTCTCAACCCGAAGCCGCGAACGCTTCACCCGCGACGCCTGGCTGCGCCAAGCTGGCGAAACGAAGCAACTGGCATTCCCTGAGCCGAGCCGAACCGCCGGCAACATGCGCTGCGACGCACTTGGCTGCATCACCGTGACCGGCGCCCACCAAGCAGCGATTATTTTCGAACCCGCCGCCCTGGACGAGGACTGCAACAGCGCCGATCTGCTGATCGCCCCAAAACTTTTCATCCCACCGACCTGCAATCGGCCCGACATCCTGATCGATCGGGGTGATCTACTCGACGGCGGAGCACATGCTGTCTACCTGGCTGACAGCGCCGTGCACGCAATCTCCGCAAATGAACAGCGAGGCCGCCGCCCGTGGGTTCCGCACCGTTCGCGCTAGCTGGCCCTAGTATTGCCGCATCAAACCGACCAGTCGCCCCTGCACCTCAACCTGGTCGGGTCCGAAGATTCGTGTCCCGTAATTCTCGTTGGCAGGCTCGAGTGCGACCGAGTGATTACGCCGGCGCAGCCGTTTGAGCGTAACCTCATGCCCTTCGACCAGTGCCACGACAATCGTACCGTTCTCGGCGGTATCACAGCGCTCGATGATCACCGTGTCGCCGTCGAGGATGCCGGCGTCGACCATCGAATCGCCCTCGACCTCCAGGCAGTAATACTCGCCACGGCCAAGCAGATCGCTGGGCACCCCAACATGCTGCGAATGGTCCCGCAGGGCTTCGATCGGCGTACCTGCAGCAATGCGCCCCAGCAATGGCACCTGGATCGCCGCCTCGTCGCCAGCTTCCTCGGGCTTGTCCGGGGCCCGTCGGCCCGCGCCAAATCCGCCCTCAATAACCCGGGGGTCAAATCGCTTCCGTTGCGGCGTATTCGACAGGGCCGTATCGGTCGGCAGCCGCAACACCTCAAGCGCCCGCGCCCGGTGCGGCAGCCGACGAATGAAGCCGCGCTCCTCCAGGCCAGATATCAGACGGTGAATTCCGGACTTGGACTTTAGGCCGAGCGCGTCTTTCATCTCATCGAACGACGGTGACAGGCCCTCTTTCGAGAGATAGTCGTTGATGTAAAGCAGCAGCTCGTTCTGCTTTCGCGTCAGCATCGGCCCCCCAGTCTGACCATGAAAACACCTCAGATGTGCCTAGAACAAACAGACAACACTATATGTTGTTCTAGTGTTGTTCTCACAAACGGTCAACCCAAAAGATAGCTGACCCCAAAACGCGCAGTACCGAAGTCGGCAGTTAGATGGATTGGTCGCCGCCCCCAAGGCGGATGATCGGCACGCGATCGCCGGCTGAGGCCGCCGGCGCATGGGGTGCGCGGACGACCAGACAATCCGACTGCGCCAGGGTCGCAAACATCGAACTGTCCTGTCGGTCGAAGGTCTTTACCACCAGTTCCCCGTCCGGCGACTGCTCCAACGTGGCCCGCAAATAGTCCTGGCGCCTGTCATTCTCTCGCAACGGCCCGGCCAGCACGGCTGACTCCGTCTCGGCAGCGCCTTCCGCACCCAGCATGCGCTGTAGAGCCGGCCGCAGGAACAGCACGGCGCAAACCATGCTCGACACCGGGTTGCCGGGGAAGCCGAGCATCGGCGTCGGACCCAACTTCCCGAACATCAGCGGTTTGCCCGGCCGCATCGCGATCCGCCAGAAGTCGAGGCTCAAGCCCATCTCGCCGAGCACCGATTGCACCAAATCGTGTTCCCCAACCGAGGCGCCCCCGGTCGTGACCAGGATGTCGGCGCCCTCCGCCGCGGCAACGAGCCGCCGCAGCGATTCTGCACTGTCCTCCGCGATGCCGAGCACGTTGGGCTCGCCGCCGGCCGCACGCACCATCGCCGCCAACGCAAAGGTGTTGGAGCTGACAATCCGCGTCGCACCCACCGGATCGCCCGGCAAAACGATCTCGTCGCCCGTCGCCAGCAACGCGACCCGGGGCCGCCGCCGGACCATCAGCCAAGGCCGGTTCATCGCGGCGGCCAAGCCGATGTCCCGTGCCGTCAACACCCGGCCCGCCCGCAACAGCACGTCACCCGCCTTGAAGTCCAAGCCAGCCGGCCGCACGAACGCACCGGCCGCCGCGCTCTCGCGGACCGTCACAGCATCGCCGTCCCGGTCCGTGTCCTCTTGAATGACGATCGCATCCGCGCCGTCGGGAAGCGGTGCACCGGTGAAGATGCGCCCCGCTTCACCAGGGGCAACAGCGCGGTCGCTCGACTGCCCCGCGGGTATCTCCGCAACGACCCTCAGCTTCGCCGGCACCTGTTCGACATCGGCCGCCCGAACCGCGTAGCCGTCCATCGCCGACACCGCGACCGGCGGGGCGCTGACCCGAGCGGCGACATCTTCCGCCAGCACCCGGCCAAACGCGTCAGTCAGCCCGGCTTGCTCCGCCGGCATGGTGCGGAGCCCCTGCAGGATCCGCGCCTGCGCTTCCTCAACGGGAATCATGAGGCCGGGTCGGCTTGGAATGTCCCCGACTTGCCGCCGGTCTTGTAGGTCAGCCGGACGTCGCCAATCCGCATCTCGCGGTCGACGGCCTTGCACATGTCGTAGATCGTCAGTGCAGCGACCGAAACGGCAGTCAGTGCCTCCATCTCGACACCCGTCCGCCCCGCAACCTTGGCCGTCGCCTCGATGACGACAGCATTGTTGTCGGTATCAACGGTCAACTCGACATCAATCGAGTTCAACGACAACGGATGGCACAGCGGTATCAGGTCAGCGGTTCGCTTCGCGCCCATGATTCCGGCCAGTCGCGCCACCGACAGCACATCGCCCTTCTTCACGCCGCCCTCTTGAATCAACGCGAGGGTCGCCGGCTGCATGGAAACGCGCCCGACCGCCGTCGCCACCCGGTGCGTTTCCGCCTTGTCGGAAACATCGACCATGCGTGCCTGGCCTTGCTCATCGAGGTGTGTGAGCTTTGTCAAGCCGGTGCCGCCTCTGTCGCTTGGTCCGTCATAGCCGGCGCACCGATCAGCGCCTGCACCGCGCCCGTCACATCATCCTGCCGCATCAACGACTCACCGATCAGAAAGCACCTGGCGCCGGCCCGCGCCATGCGGTCGAGGTCATCACGCACCGAAAGCCCGCTCTCGCAAACCAGCAGCCGATCATCCGGAACCCGCGCGGCAAGTTCCTCCGTCGTCGCCAGATCGACCGCCAGCGTCTTGAGGTTCCGGTTGTTGACCCCAATGAGCCCGGCGTCGAGCATCAGCGCCCGATCCAACTCGGCCCCGTCATGCACCTCGACCAGGACATCCATATCCCACTGCCGCGCCGTGTCGGCGAGCACCTTCGCCTCGTCGTCGGTCAACGCCGCCATGATCAGCAAAACACAATCCGCGCCCAACGCCCGCGCCTCAGTGATCTGATAGGGATCGAGCATGAAGTCCTTGCGCAGCACCGGCAGCCCGCAGGCCGCCCGCGCCGCCACCAAATAGGCATCCTCGCCTTGAAAGTAGGGTTCGTCGGTCAGTACGGACAGGCAAGTCGCGCCGCCGGCCGCATAAGCGCGGGCGAGGGCAGGGGGGTCGAAGTCCGCACGGATCAGCCCCTTGCTCGGCGACGCCTTCTTGATCTCAGCAATCAGCCCATAGCGTCCATCGGCAACGGTGCCACGCAGCGCCGCCACGAACCCGCGAGGCGCATCAGCCGCTTGCGCCTTTTGCTCGACGACCGGCAACGGCGCGGCCTGCTTCCGTGCTTCGACATGGCGCCGTTTGTCGGCGCAGATCCGCGCCAACACATCGCTCATTGGTTGGTGATCTCGACCATCTTGTCGAGCCGCCGCTGGGCCTCGCCGCTGTCGATCGCTAGCGCGGCCAGTTGCGCCCCATCTTTCAGATTGTCCGCCTTGCCGGCAACGATCAGCGCGCCCGCGGCCGTGTAGACCACCACGTCGCGGAAGGCGCTCTTACCGCCGCCCAGCAGTCCGCGCAACGCGTCCGCGTTGGTCTGCGGATCGCCGCCCAACAGGTCGGCCAATTCGGCCCGTGGCAGCCCTGCGTCCTCCGGCGTCACCTCGAAGGTCCGGACGTCGCCATCCATCAGTTCGGCCACATAGGTCGTGCCGGTCGTCGTCATCTCGTCGAGCCCGCCTTCGCCGTGGAACACCCAGGCCCGCTCCAGACCCAGATTGCCCAGGACCCGCGCCAACGGCTCAACCCACTCCCGGGCAAACACCCCGACCGCCTGCCGCTTCACGAACGCCGGGTTCGACAGTGGCCCGAGGATGTTGAACAGCGTCCGCGTTCCCAACTCGACCCGCACGCCCGCAACGTTCCGCATGGCGCTGTGGTGACGCGGCGCCATCAGGAAGGCGATCCCGTTCTCCCACAGGCTCTTCTTGATCAGGCTCATATCCGCGTCGATATTGACGCCCAACGCCGCCAGCACATCCGCCGCCCCGGTCTTCGAGCTAAGGGCCCGGTTCCCGTGCTTCGCCACCGGCACCCCGCAAGCCGCGACAACGATGCTGGCGCCGGTACTGATATTCAACGTGCCCTTGCCGTCGCCGCCCGTCCCGACACAGTCAATGGCGCCGGGTGGCGCCTCAATAGCCATAGCCTTCGCCCGCATGGTCCGCGCGGCGCCGGTGATTTCGTCGACCGTCTCGCCACGCACCCGCAGCGCCATCAGGAAGCCGCCCATCTGGGCCGGGGTCGCATCGCCGGACATCATCACGTCGAAGGCGGTCTCGGCCTCAGCGGCGGACAGCGCCTCGCCATTGGCCGCCTTGGCAATCAGGGCTTTCAGGTCGGTCATGTCGGCCGTCATGCCCAGACCCTCTCTTCGATATGCCGGGTCCGCACCGCCACCGGCGTCTCCCCGGTCGCCAAGCCGATGAAGTTGGCCAACAGCTGTTGCCCGCCCGCCGAGGCAATGCTCTCCGGATGAAACTGGACGCCGTAGGCGGGCAAGGTCTTGTGTTTCAGGCCCATGATCAGACCATCCGCCGTTTCCGCGGTCACTTCAAGCACGTCCGGCAGCCCCTTTCGGGAGACGACCAACGAGTGGTAGCGGGTCACGGCGATCGGGCTCGGCAGCCCGGCAAATACGTCGCCGCGGCGATGTTCAATCGCGCTGATCTTGCCATGCATTGGCGCCGGCGCCCGCTCGATCGTCCCGCCAAAGGCTTGCCCGATGGCCTGATGACCCAGACAGACCCCGAGAATCGGGATTCCAGCAGCCAACGCCGCCGGCACCAGGTCGAGGGATATGCCGGCGGAGTCCGGCACCCCCGGTCCGGGGGAGATAACGATTGCCTTTGGGGCCAACGCCACCGCCTCCTTCGCGGTGAGTACGTCGTTACGCCGAACGGCGACCTCCGCCCCAAGTTCGCCCAAGTAATGCGCCAGGTTGTAGGTAAAGCTGTCGTAGTTATCGAGCAGAAGAAACATTGGATAGCCGCTAACCCTTTGATTTGGTTTACAAGGGGCGAAGCACGCGTGCAAGGTGCAGTGGCATTCGGAACAGGGAGAGCCATGCCTGCGCGCAGCGATGTTAACGTGGTGGCAATTTTTGCGCGCCTATTGATCGGACCCTTACCCGCGGTTAGGCGGTTGCCTAATGCATTGGATCGGAGGGGGCTTGACGATCGATATACGGCGCCGCCGGCTGGAGTGGTCGGTACAGCCGGCGCGTTTCCGTCGCCGGCTGCGCCAGACCCGGCTTGCGGCTGAGGGGGTGCGCTTGCGCCGGGTCACCGCCCTTGCTGTTTTTCTGGCGACCGTCAGCGCCACAACGGCGTTCACCGGCGATGGCGCCCGGCCGGACCGCCTCGACGATGCGTCGTCACAGCTAACCGCCCGCGATGACAACGATCCAGCCCTGCCGGCGACCCCACTAACCATCCGCCCGGCCGGCCCGCAGACGGAGATAGCGGCACTGGCCGCCCCCCAACAACGCGCAACCCCGGCCCCACGGCCCCAGCCGCGAATTGTCCGGCCGGCGGTCGACCGTTCCAACTTCGGCCAGCCCACCTGGCGCCGCTATGCGGTGGCCGCGCCGCCGGACGATGGCCGGCCGCTGATCGCCATCGTTTTCGACGATGTCGGCGTCAACCGCCGCCAGGCGGAACGGGTCATTCAATTGCCCGGCCCCATGACGATGTCCTTGATGTCCTATGCGCGGGATCTGCCGAACCTCGCCCGCAAGGCGCGCGCCGCCGGGCATGAGCTGATGCTCCACATCCCGATGGAACCCCACGACCACCGCAAGGACCCGGGTCCGAACGCCCTCCTGACCAAGTTGGATGATGCCGAGCTTCGCGGTCGAATTGACTGGGCGCTCGATCGCTTTTCCGGCTATGTCGGTGTGAACAACCACATGGGCAGTCGGTTCACGGAGGATCGGCATGGAATGTCGATTGTCATGCAGGCTGTGGCCCGGCGTGGCTTGCTGTTCCTGGACAGCAAGACGTCCGGCGAATCCGTGGCGCACTCGACGGCGATCCAGCATGGCGTTCCAGCGGCATCGCGCCAGGTCTTTCTGGATCACGATGCTGGCCCCGGCGCGGTACGCGCGGCCCTTACGGAACTCGAGCGCATCGCCACGAAGAACGGCCAGGCGATCGGCATTGCCCACCCCCACAACGCCACCGTTGACGTTGTCAGGGCATGGTTGACCACCCTGGAACAGCGGGGTTTTCGTCTGGCGCCAATCAGCACGGTCGTCGCCCGGAACTACGATCTGGGCTAACCCGGCCGGCCGGCCGCCGGCCAATCCGCCAATGGTATCTGCATGGGTTGAGCGGCCGCCTGCTGCTCCAGCCCTGGTATGATTCGGCGGCGCTGCCATTTGTCACCAATCTCTTCTTCCGCCTGTCCCGCGGCTGGGCCGCCGTTCTCGCCGGCGAACGCCAGCATGTCGGTAACTACGTCGTCCGCCGCCTACTGACCCAGCAAGACCGGTACCGTGCGGCGGAGCGCGACTGGACGACGGCGTTGTTCGGCCAGGGCGATCCCGGGCCGGTGGCCTGTTCCGAGGCGGAAGCCGCCCGCCGCACCGCCGCCCAGCGCCACATGGCGCAGCGCAACTGGCTGCTGCCATCGGCAACCCGTTGGCCGCAAGTCCGCCTGGAACCAGCCAGTGCCGAAGCGGTCGAGGCCGCCCATGGCCAACGCCTGGCCGATTGGGCGCACGCCTATCCGACCCCGGCGCCCGTTCGCATTGAGGCGTCCCGCCAAATTCCCCATTGGCGCGGCCGCCAGTATTGGTTGCGCCATGCCTCGCCCCACGCCGGCGACACCGCCTGGGCGCGGGTCATCGAACCGGCGGACCGGCCGCCCCGCGCCACCCTCATCTATCTCCACGGCGTCTGCATGGAAAACGAGATGTGGCCGGAACTCGACGACCCCATCGCCCGATTGGCGGGGCAGGGGCTGCGGGTCATCCTGGACCCTGGCACGGCCGCCGGCGCCCTGACGGGTGGTTCGGTGGTGAGCCGGTCCTCGGCCGGGTGCCGCTCGGGTTATTCGAACTGTTCCGCGCCTGGGTCGACGAGGTCGGGCGCCTGGTTGAGTGGAGCCGCGCCCAAGGGGAAGGGCCTGTTGGGGTCGGCGGCGTCAGTCTGGGCTCCCAATGCAGCCAACTCGTTGCCACGGCCGCCGCCCACTGGCCCCAGCGTTTCCAGCCGGATGCCTTGCTCCTAGTCGCGACCAGCACCTCCGCGGCCTATGACGGTGAACTCATCCGGGCGGTCGGCTTGACCCGCTGGCTGCGCCGGGTCGGCTGGTCCGACGCCATCCGCCAGCATTGGATGCGCAAGCTCGAGCCGAGCGGCCCGCCCGTCATGTCACCGGAGAAGATCATATTTGTCTTGGGCAGCGCCGATACGGTGACGCCCTTCGCCGAAGGCAAGGCCCTCGCCGAGATGTGGAACGTCCCGGCGGAGAACCTATTCATTCGCCGACGCGGCCACTTCTCGTTGTCGATCGGTCTGGAGAGCGATGCACCGCCCATCGCCCGGTTCTTGGACGTGCTCGGATCGTCCTAGGGTTCAGTCCCCATTGTGCGCGCTAAGGCCGGCCAGATAGGTCGTAATCAGCGTGTCGGTCAGCGCCGTCGCGGTCTCGCCTTCATTGATCTTCTGGCTTTGGGCGAGGGAGCAGATCCCGTACAGCGAACTCCACAAAACCCGGGCGTGATGCTGGCGCAGCGTGGTTTGATCCGGTTCGAAAAACGGCTCCAGAGCGCGCTCTGCCAGCCCTAACAGGCGGATGACTTTCGGTTCGTACCAGCGGGGCCGGACATAGCCGTCCGGCAGTTGATGTTCGAACAGCGCCCGCCACAGCTTCGGATGGGTGTCCGTGAACTCCTTGTAGCGGCGCGCGTAAGCGCGGAGCGCCGCTTCCGGCCCGTGCCCGACCGGCTCCGCCGTCACCGCCTCATAGAGCGCGTCCAGCGTGGTGCCGTTCAGGTGGACGATTAGATCGTCCAAGTCATCGAACAGATTGTAGATCGTACCGATCGTGTAGCCGATACCGCGCGCGACGCCCCTGGCGGTCAGCCCCCGCAGGCCATCCGCACTGACGATGGTCCGGGCCGCGGTGAGCGCCAGCTCATGGAGCTCCTCGCGGGTGTGGTCGGCGCGGCGCCCCATTAGCGGCCCGCTAGGAAAAATATCATCGTTCAAAAAATATATTGAACATCGATCAGTTTCAAGCTAGTTATACTGAACAACGATCAATTTGGGAGCCGAAAGCCGTGGATCTACAGATTTTCCTGACGCCACCCGGGAACTACACCGCTCTGGCCTTGGCCGGCCTTGCCTTGCTGAGCCTGGCCAGCGGGTTCGACCGGCTCTGGACCATGGCGGCGCGCCGCCCAACCCATGTCCGCCGCGTCGCTCGCGGTACCACCTGATGGAAATCGTTGATATCCTGATCGTCGTCCTGATCACGGACTTCGTCACCGGCCTGGTGCACTGGTTCGAGGACAGCTATGGCGATCCAAACTGGCCCCTAGTCGGCCCATTGATCTTCGCACCAAATCTGCGCCACCACATCGACCCTGCGGCCTTCACCAAACGCTCCTGGTTCGCCACCAGCTGGTCCAGCATCTGCCTGGGCGCGGTGGTTCTCGCCGGCGCCTGGGCGGCCGGCTGGCTGGTCTGGCAAGTCGTCCTGGCGGTGCTGCTCGGCATGAACGCGAACGAAATCCACAAATGGAACCACCTGCCACGTACCGAACGCCCGCGCGCCGCCACCTTTCTTCAGGAGTTGGGGATCCTGCAGACGGCCCAACAGCACGCCCAACACCACCGCGGCCGCCGCGACACCTGCTATTGCGCCATCACCAACCTTGTGAACCCGGTCCTCGACTCCCTGCGCTTCTGGCGCGCCCTCGAATGGCTGATCGAATTCACCTTCGGCGTCACCAAACGCGCCGAACCCGATGCCCGCCCGGCATCGGCATCGGCAAGCCCGCGCCCCAAGGCCGCACCCAGTCCAGCCGTCCGGTCCTTCCCTCTGTTGCCGATCTGGCTCAGGGTCTAACAGCTAGCCTTTGACGGCGCCCATGGTCATGCCCTTGATGAAGTAGCGTTGAAAGAACAGGAACACGAACAGGGTTGGCAGACTGGCCACCAGCGACAACGCGCCCTGCACACCGTAGGCGACGGAATACTGGCCGCTCAGATTGACCAGCCCGATCATGATCGTCCGCTTCTCATCGGACTGGGTGAAGATCAGCGGCCACAGGAAATCGTTCCAGATCCAGGTGAACTGCAGCGTCGCCAGAACCGCCAACGCCGGTAGGCTCAATGGCAAGGCGACCCGCGTCAGCACCTGCCACTCGTTGGCTCCTTCAAGGATCGCCGACTCCCGCAATGCGTTTGGCACCGTCGCGAAGAAATTGCGCATGAGCAGCGTGCAGATCGGGATGCCCAGCGCGGTGTGGACCAAGATGATCGGCCAGAGCGTGTCGATCAATCCGACCACATTGAACAGCCGGAACAGCGGAATCAGAATGGCCTGCGGCGGAAAGAACATGCCGGACACGATGACCAGGAACAGCAAATTACCGCCCCTGAACGGCATCTTCGCGAAGACGTAGCCCGCCAATGTACCGAGCCCGATCGAGGCGGCCGTGGCCGGCACCGTGACCAGCAGTGTATTAACCAGATACCGGTGGACGGCCGGGTTGCTGAGCACCTCGACGTAATTGCCGAGATAGAGCGCCGCCGGGACGGTCCACAACTCGCCCAGCGCGATCTCCCGCGTTGTCTTGATGGACGAAAGCAGCACGCCGATCGTCGGCGCCAGAAACAGAAAAGCCAGGCAGATCATCGCGATCAAGATGACGGCGGGCCAGGGATTGAACGGCTGCGCCACCGGCCGGCCATGCCCGGGCAAATCCATGGCGTTGGCCTCATCCATAGATCTCGTCGACCTTCTTCAACTGGCGGAAGTAGATGCCGATCACCGTGATGGCGATCAGGAACAGCACCACGGAAATCGCACTGCCGTAGCCGGTGAGGTACTTTTTGAAGGACTCGTTGTACATGTGCATGGCGAGTGTGTCGGAGCTGTTGAACGGCCCGCCGCCCGTCATGATGAAGAGGATGTCGAACCCCTTCAGCGAGTTGATGACGCTGAGCGCGATCACCACCACTGTCGCCGGGGTGAGCAACGGGACCACGACAAACCGGATTCGCTGCCAGGCCGAAGCACCCTCCAAATCGCACGCCTCGAGCAGGTCCTCCGGGATCGCCGTTAGCCCGGCCAGATAGATAACCATCGACAGGCCGGTCTGCTGCCACGACCAGGCAACGATCACCGAACCGAGCGCCGTGTTCGGTTTCGCCAGCCAGGCGTAGTTCAACGGTTCGCCCGTGACGAACCCGATGGCCGTGTTCAGCAGTCCCCAGTCCGGCTGGTAGATCCAGATCCAGATTTGCCCGACCACGACCGCCGAGAGGCAGATCGGCAGGTAGAAGATTGACTTGAAGACCTGGCCACCCGGCACGTGGCTGTCGATCAGCAACGCCAGGCCCAGTCCGAGCAAGGTCGGCAGCACGATCGCCGCGACCATCCAGACTGCCGTATTGATGATCGCGTTGAGGAACAGCTTGTCGGTGTAGATCTTCGCGAAGTTGCGGAAGCCGACGAAGTCGTAGTCGGAACTGAAGCCGTTCCAGTTCGTGAAGCTATAGAAGAACGAACTGGCCAGCGGCCAGATCACCAGAACAGCAAAGACGCTCAGGGGTAGGGCCAGAAAAACGATACGCCAGAAAGTGTTTTCCCGCTGCAACCTGCGCGTCTCCGGGGCGGGCGCCGCCGGGCCAATCCCGGCAGCACCTTTCGGTCAGTCTACTGTTCTTGGAAAGCCCTTTCGGCATCGGTGGCGACCTGCGCCAGGATATCGTCGACCTTGCTCGGATCATCCATGAACCGGGCAAACATCGACAATCCGACCTCCGCGACCGGCGGCGGCGTTGCCAGGTCGTAGTTGAAGGCGAAGGTGTCCGCGTCCGCCACCGTGCTGAACGCCCGCTGCATGACATCGTTGTAGATCGACGGATCGACGTTCACGTTCGCCGACAATGCGCCGAAGTCGTTCGTCCAAGCCGCCTGCACATCGGTGCTCGACATCATGTAGGCGAGGAACTCTTTCGCGCCCTCGGCATTCTGCACATCGGAAGAGATAACGAACCCGTCGACCGGGCCGACCACCGCATTGGGCACGCCTTCATTGATGGCCGGGAACGGGAAGAAGTCGTAATCCTCGCCAGGGACCAGCCCGATGCCATTCCAATAGCCGGTGATCCAGGTGCCCATTAGCGTCATCGCAGCGTCGCCACGCGCCACCTTGTCCGACGCATCCGTCCAGCCGTCGGCATTGGCATTCGGTAGGAAGTAATCCTGATCGGTCAGGTCCCTCCACAGCGCCATCGCCGCCTTCACTTCGGCGTCGTCATAGGCGG
>JANQOE010000033.1 GCA_028279245.1 Alphaproteobacteria bacterium | reverse complement strand
CGGCGCCCGCCGACGAGACCACCGGCGGTGCGGCCATCGTCGCGACCGACCGGTTTGGTGAGACCGTGGCCTGCGCCTTCACGATGAACCGCCCGTTCGGCACGGGCCGCATCGCGCCGGGGACCGGCGTGATCCTTGCCGCGGCGCCGCCCCAGGAGAACGACGCGATGGCGGTCGCCATTTTGTCGAACCCGGTCCTTCACCACGTGTACTTCGCGGGCGCCGCCGGGGCCGGGCCCGCCGGCCCGCCGGCCCTGGTGATGTCCGCCTGGCCGGTGCTGTATCGGGAGGCCGAGCTGAAAGGCGCGGTTGCGGCCCCGCGCTTTGGCCCGGCTCCAGAGTTGCCCGTCGTTCGGTACGAAGAGGGGGTGGGCCCGGATGTCTTGCAGAGCCTGACCCAGCGGGGACACCGAACGATCCCAGTCGGCACCTATGGGTCCGTCATGGCCGTACACTGTCCGGAAGGATTGCCGCGCGATGCACAATGCAGCTTCGCCAACGACCCGCGCAGTTTTGGACTGGAAGCAGTAACGGACCAATAGCCATGGCACTCAAGGCCTCAGCCCGGGGCAAGGTATCGCCCTTCATCGTGATGGACGTTATGCGGGCGGCGGCCGAACACGCGGCTTCCGGGCACGAGGTGCTACATATGGAGGTCGGGCAACCGGGCACCACCGCACCGCAGAAGGTCATCGCGGCAGCCCACGAGGCGCTGGACAAGGATCGGATCGGCTACACCGATGCGCTCGGCATCCCCGATCTTCGGTCGGCGATCGCGGGGCACTACCGCGACTTCTACGGCGTCGATGTTTCGCCCGAGCGTATCGTCGTCACAACAGGCTCTTCCGGCGGCTTCTTGCTCGCGTTTCTCGCCTGCTTCGATCCGGGCGACAGGGTTGCCCTGACGCTGCCCTGCTATCCGGCGTACCGCAACATGCTGGCGGCGTTGGATATAGAGATCGTCTTTCTGCCCGCGACAGTCGAGGATCGCTTCCAGCCAACGGTGGATATCCTGGAGCGGGCCGGTGACCCGCCCGACGGCCTTATCCTCACCAGTCCGTCGAATCCGGCGGGGACCATGGTTTCCCCGGCGGGCCTAGCTGAACTCACAGACTATTGCAGGGCCAAGGGGATCCGCCTGATCTCCGACGAGATCTATCACGGCATCACCTACGGCGAGATGCCGGTCGCCACCGCGGCGGGGGCATCAGAGGCTTTCGTGGTGAACAGCTTCTCCAAGTACTTCTCGATGACGGGCTGGCGGATCGGCTGGATGGTTGTTCCGGAGGATATGCGCCGGCCGATCGAGTGCCTGACCCAGAATCTCTATATTTCGACACCGGCGCTGTCCCAGTTGGCGGCTCTAGCGGCATTCGACGCGCACGACGAACTCCGGGCCAATGTGGCAGCCTATGCCCGCAACCGCGAACTCCTGTTGAAACAGCTTCCCGATGCCGGTTTCGACCGCCTCGCGCCGGCCGACGGGGCGTTCTACATCTACGCGGACGTCAGCCAGCTCACCAATGACAGTGCCGCATTCTGCGAACGGATGTTGCGGGAAGCCGACGTGGCGGCGACACCGGGCGTCGATTTCGACCCGGAGCGCGGCAACCATTTCGTCCGCTTCTCCTTCGCCGGCACCCACCAAGAGATCGCCCGCGCCGCCGAACGCCTAACTGAATGGCAGGGCGGCCGGAAGAGCTAGACCACACCGCTCCGATCCGGGCGGTCAACCAGCGGTTTTTCCTTTCTTAGGAAGAACACGGCAACATAGGGTCACTTAGTTCTCTGGGAGGACCGAGTGTGTCCCACTTTCAACAGGTCGCACGAATCGCATGTTTTGCGAGCGCCGTTGCAATCGCTACCAGCGGCGGCGCCGCAGCCCATCGCCACGACCTCGCCCGGAAGTGCTTCGAGGCAACGAATCCGCCGATAATTGTGGAGGCTTGTACTCGCGCGTTGCAATCAGGCAAGGGGCGCAATCCTGGTCTCTATAGCAAGCGAGCAGCGGCGTACGATGCGCTGGGAAACACCGACTTGGCGATCCAGGACCTAGGCACCGTTCTACTGATCAATCCTGAGGACAAGGGCGCGCTGTGGCGGCGCGGTGCTACCTACCTTCGACTCGAGCAGTATGAACGGGCAGTCGACGATCTCACTCGGCTTCTCAAACTAGATCCGATCAGTATTCATGCGCTCGAAGCTCGCAGCCTAGCCTTCGCCGGCCTCGAGGATTTTGAGTCCGCCCTCGAGGACGCTAACCGGATTGTGCAACGTCCGACCAAGCCGGGGGCGCGAAGGATTCTGTGGCGCGGTCTGATCCTCGCGATGCTGGGCGAGTATGACCAGGCGATGAGTGACCTCGACGAAGCCGTCCGCCAGGCCCCAAAGAATGCCGGGTTTCTTTCAAAGCGGGCCGCGGTTCGGGTCGAGATGGGAGAGTATCGGCAAGCGATTTCCGACTACGACCGCATGATTGAACTGGAACCGGGCGATCCTGAGGTGTTGGTTGAGCGCGCCGCAGTGCATGTCGAACTCGACCAACTTGACGCAGCGGCGGATGACTTGAACCGCGCCATTACGCTGATCCCCGATAACGCCGCTGCGCTCAACCAGCGATGTTGGCTGCGGGTCATAACGGGCGACGGCGTGTCGGCTCTAACAGACTGTAACCGAGCCCTGGAGATCGAACCGGGCGCGGCTCATATCCTCGATAGCCGGGCCATGGCCCATCTCCGCCTCAACGATCTGCGAGCTGCGCTGAAAGATGCCGATGCCGCTGTCCGGCGGGCGGAAGATGACCTGTGGGAGTATCATCTGCACCGGGCGATCATTCACCATCGTCGCGGTGACCGAAGATCTTCGTCCGCAGATCTCGCAAAAGCGCTAGAGGAACGCAGCGACGACGAGATCGCAAAGCGCTTGGCGGTCTTTGGCCTCAAGTTGCGCGGCAACGAAATCGTCGCGCGGTAGAGGAGCGGGCTAAGCCCGCCGCCCTCTAACTCGTCAGCCGTTGCCACCAGCCGCGGCGCGGCTCTTGCGGTGTGCCGTCGTCGTCAACGGCAGCCGGTTCTTCGTCGAGTTCGCTCGTTGATGGCCCATGGCCGTTCGCTTCGCGCGGCTCCGACACCTCAATCGGTGCGGCGGGACTAGGCTCAGCAGTCATCGGGACAGGTTCGGGCTCGATCTCCGTCGACGACACCACCGGAGCCTTCTCTTCGACATCATCCGGTTTCAGCGAGTCGGTGCCGTTCGCTGTTTCGACAGCGCGGCTCGGCTCCGCACTTGCATCGGCCTCTGGCTCTATGGGAGCCGGTGCCTCGCTGGCAGCATCTTCTGCCGCCGCTGCGCGTTGGCGGCCCGACGAACGACGCCGGGGCCGACGGCGCGATCTCGGCTTAGCCTCTTGCTCACCGTCGGCTTGCGGTTGCTCGGCCGGTTCCGCGGCGACCTCCGGCTGGCTTTCATCGCCGATGTCCGGCACGACGAAGGCCTGCTCGGACTCTTCGTCCGTCGCAGCAATCGGCGCTTCAAGTTCGTCAAGCTGACCGTTGGCCGCTGCTTGCTCAGTCGTCGCCTCGCTGTCACGGCGCCGCCGTCGACCACCCCGCCGGCCCCGTCGCCGTCGGCGACCACCTTCCTCATCATCCGTACTGGACTCTTCGTCTCGCGGGGCGCCGTTGGTTGCCTCGACAGACACTTCGGCCTCGGCTGCCTCGCCGTTTCGGCCACGAGAACGCCGCCGACGTCGCCGCGGTTTCTCTTCGGCCGCCGGTTCCTCGTCGATCTCATCGGGCGCGCGGACCACTTCCTGCTGCGCATTTTCATCGCCCGCCGCGGCACCCTTCACCCGCTCAAGCTGATAGGCGGGCGGGACCAGGCTGTCGTCAGCGGCAATGAACACCTGGAATCCGTAGCGCCCCTCAATACGGACAAGCGCCTCGCGCTTCTGGTTCAGTATGTAGAGCGCCACGGTTGAGGGCACGGTGACATTCAGCAGCCGGCTGCGCCGCCGGATGCCTTCTTCCTCGATACCGCGCAGCACCCGCAGGGCCGTCGACTCGGTCGATCGAACGACACCTGTCCCGGCACAGGTTGGGCAGACATCCGTGCTGGCCTCGAGCAGGCTTGGCCGCAACCGCTGCCGTGACAACTCCAACAGGCCAAAGGCGCTGATCCGCCCCACTTGCAAGTGGGCGCGGTCGCTCTTCATGGCCTCCTTCAGGCGCTTTTCGACCGTGTTGTTGTTCCGTGACTCATCCATGTCGATGAAGTCGACGACCACCAATCCGGCCAGATCGCGCAACCGCAGTTGCCGGGCAATCTCACTCGCGGCCTCCAGGTTGGTCTTCAGCGCGGTCTGTTCGATGTTCCGTTCGCGCGTCGCGCGGCCCGAGTTCACGTCGATCGAAACCAACGCTTCCGTTGGACTGATCACGATGTATCCACCGGATCGAAGCTGCACGACCGGTTCGTGGATATCGTCGAGCTGCTGTTCGATCTTGTACCGGTGCAGCAACGGCACCTTCGGCTCGTCATAGGGCTGCACGCGCTTCGCGTGTGAGGGGATCATCATCTTCATGAACGACTTGGCCGTCTTATAGGCCTCGTCACCGTCGACGATGATCTCCTCGATGTCGCGGGAATAGAGGTCGCGCAGCGAGCGCTTGATGACGTTGGCTTCTTCGTAAATCAGCGCTGGCGCAGTGGATTTCATGGTCAGTTCGCGGATGTCATCCCACATCCGGCGCAGATATTCGTAGTCCCGGCGGATCTCCGCCTTGCTCCGTTCAACGCCTGCCGTGCGCATAATGACGGCCATGCCGGTCGGCACATCCAGATCCGACAACGTCGACCGCAGCCGCTTGCGGTGGGTTGGATTAGTGATCTTCCGGCTAATCCCGCCGCCCCGCGCGGTGTTCGGCATCAGCACGCAATAGCGGCCGGCCAGGGAGAGATAGGTCGTTAGCGCGGCGCCCTTATTGCCGCGTTCTTCCTTGACCACCTGCACCAGGAGAATCTGCCGCCGTTTGATGACTTCTTGGATCCGGTACCGGCGGGTGAGCGAACGCAACCGCTGCCGTTCGGCCTGGCCGGCGCGCTCGATATCCTCGACTTCGTCGCCGCCGAGGCTTTCGACCGGCTCGCCATCGCCGTTGCCATTTTCGCTATCCCCGTCTTCCGCTTCGTTGCTATCGGCTTCAGCCGCCAACAGCGCCTCGCGGTCTTCGACCGGGATCTTGTAGTAGTCGGGGTGAATTTCGTTGAAGGCCAGAAAACCATGCCGGTTTCCGCCATAGTCGACAAAGGCCGCCTGCAGCGAAGGCTCTACGCGGGTGACCTTCGCCAGGTAGATGTTACCTTTTAGCTGCTTCTTGGTTGATGTCTCGTAGTCGAGTTCCTCGAGTTTATTGCCATCCGCCACAACGACGCGGGTTTCTTCCGCGTGCGTCGCGTCTATCAACATTCTTTTCGTCATTAAGAAATATCTCCGCGAACCGCCTCGTTCCGGGTCTGTGAACATCATCCGAACGAGCAGCCCGCCTTAGGCGAAGCCGGATTGGGAGACCGTCGGCCTGTCGAACAGTGCGCCGTGGCGCAGACCAGGACAGACGTAACGGTTTCATACCAAGAACGCTGGCTCTTGGTTGACTTCCAGGTTTGGGAATATGGAGATGATCGGCGCGCAAGTCGGGGAGCTCACGATGTAAGAAATGCAATTGGAGCAAACCCCTCGAAGTACCACCTCGGCGCCTCAATTCATTGTACGAAGACAAAGAATTGAACGATCACCGTTGTTCACCCAGGTAACATAGCGTTGGGCATATCGATCTACAATGGGCGCAGGCGCAGATCCCTCATGTTGAGTGGTGGTATTCCGACACTGGTACGGGAAAATATTGTAGGTCGATCGGGTGACGACCCCCGTATATTGTGTCGTATGTGCCTTTCGAGCCACAGACTGAACCAGGCCTTAGGACTCATCTTTGCCGCGCTGCTGGCGGTGATTCTGCCCCTATCGGCAGCCGAATCGGTCGAGGTGCGCGATATCCGAATCGGTATTCACCCTGACTCCACCCGATTTGTGCTGGATATGTCGGGCGAGGTGGAGCCCCGCGTGTTCGGGTTGCCGGACCCCTATCGCTTGGTCGTCGACCTGCCCGAAACGACCTTCAGCTTGGCCAAGGACAAGACCAACACCGGTGGCGGGTTGGTACAGCGGATGCGTTACGGGCTGTTCCAACAGGGCTTGAGCCGCCTGGTCCTGGATTTGGGAGGGCCCGCAAAGGTAACGCGCCAGTTCTATCTTCCGCCTGACGAAAACGGGCCATGGCGGCTGGTCATCGACCTCGCCGCGACCAGCCCGACAGATTTCGCTGAGACCATGCGGCCATCGCCGGGACCACGCATCGCCGCCCGGCCACAACCGCCCCTGCGGGATCAGGCGGTCGTCAATGCCCGCCCGGTGGTGGTGATCGATCCGGGGCATGGCGGCGTCGACCCCGGGGCCATGAGTCCCGGCGGCGTTCCGGAGAAGAAGGTGACCCTGGCATTCGCCAAGGAACTCGCCGCGCAGCTGGAGGCGAGCGGCCGGTACGAAGTCGTCCTGACCCGCGATCGGGATCTCTTCATGTCGTTGCGGGAGCGGGTCCAAAAGGCGCGCGAGGCGAACGCCGACCTGTTCTTGTCGCTGCACGCCAACACCAACGACAGCAGGCGGTTGCGCGGTTTCTCCGTCTACACCCTGTCGAACAAGGCCACGGACAAGGAAGCCGCCGCGTTTGCCGCGGCGGAAAACAAGGCTGACATTGTCGGCGGCATTAACCTTGACCAATACGACGATGACGTTGCTAGCATCCTGTTCGACTTCGCCCAGACTAAAACGAACGAACAATCCGTCAGATTTGCCCGCGACATGCTGGTCAACGAAGTCGGCAAGTCGGCGCCGCTGTTGTCGCGGCCCTGGCGATCCGCCGGTTTTGCTGTGCTGAAGGCACCTGACGTCCCCTCGGTGCTGGTCGAACTGGGCTACCTCACGAACCGCGAGGAGGAGCGGAAACTCCAGGACCGCGCCTACCAGGCGAAGCTCAGCTCCAGCATGGTGGCGGCGGTCGACAACTTCTTTGAGCGGCGCCGCGCCGCCCTTGGAGCCGGCAACTAGTCCCTGATGGTTAACCCGATGATCACAACGATGCCACAATCATCAGCCCCACTAATGGCTGGGTCGGTGGTGGCCTCGGTTAGGAAAACCGGATGATCCGATTACTTGGGTATCTTGCGGGACTAGGCCTCCTGGCGTTTGTCGCGGCGGTGTCCGGGCTGCTGTGGGTCTTCTGGAAGTACGGCCAGGACTTGCCGGACTACCAGCAACTCGCGGACTATGACCCGCCGGTCATGACCCGCGTCCACGCCGGCGACGGCAGCCTGATGGCCGAGTACGCGATCGAACGCCGCGTGTTCGTACCGGTGCAGGCGATGCCACGGCATGTGAAGCAGGCCTTCATCTCCGCCGAAGACAAGAACTTCTACCGCCATATCGGCATCGATCCCGTCGGTATCGTGCGGGCCGCCATCACCAATCTGCGCAACATGGGGTCACGCCGGGCCGTTGGCGCGTCGACTATCACCCAGCAGGTCGCCAAGAACTTCCTGCTGACCAACGAGCGTTCGCTGGAGCGGAAGATCCGTGAAGCGATCCTCGCCATCCGCATGGAGCGGGCCTACAGCAAGGACCGGATCCTCGAACTCTATCTGAACGAGATCTACCTCGGCGTCGGTTCCTACGGAGTCGCCGCGGCAGCCATCAACTACTTCGACAAGTCGTTGGACGATCTGACGCTGGCCGAGGCGGCTTTCTTGGCCGGGCTGCCGAAGGCGCCGGCAAACTACCATCCGATCCGCCGCGCCGAAGCAGCCCGTGCCCGCCGCAACTATGTGCTGCGGCGTCTCACCGAAGACGGCCGCGTCAACCCGGAAGATGCCCGCCGGGCCGCCGCCACGGAAATCCGCATCAGCCCGCGCAACGTCACCGAGTTTGCCAATGCAGCCTACTTCGCCGAGGAGGTGCGGCGGCAGCTCGGCACCATGTACGGCGAGAATGGTTTGTACGAAGGCGGCCTCTCAGTCCGGACAACCCTGTCCCCGCGCTTGCAGGGCATCCTCGATCGCTCGCTCCGCGATGGGCTCCTCGCCTATGACCGCCGCCATGGCTGGCGTGGCCCGGTCGCCCAGTTCGAAGACTTTGCCGATTGGCGGGAGCGCCTCGCCGAGATCGCGGTGCCGGATGCCGGCCGCCATTGGGAGGCGGCCCTCGTCCTCGAGATGGACCAGCAAGAGGTGCGCATCGGTTTCGCCGACGGCCATCAGGGTACGATCCCATTTGACGAGATGAAATGGGCGCGGCCGTGGTTGGAGGGCGAACATGTCGGTGCTTCGCCGGCTGTCCCGGCGGATGTAGTCGCGGTCGGCGATGTCATCGTCACCGAGCCGATCCTGGAAGGAGAGGACGGCACCAGCTATCCCATCGGCACCTACGCGCTGCGCCAGATACCGGAGGTCCAGGGTGGGGCCGTGGCGCTCGACCCGCACACCGGCCGGGTTCTCGCGATGACCGGCGGCTTCGACCACGACCTCAGCGAGTTCAACCGCGTCACCCAGGCGAACCGCCAGCCCGGCTCTGCCTTCAAGCCATTCGTCTATATGGCCGGCTTGGACTCCGGCTACACGCCATCGACGTTGATCCTCGATGCGCCGTTCGTCATCGATCAAGGCGAGGGCCTCGGCAAGTGGAAGCCCGCCAACTACACCCGCGTGTTTTACGGCCCCAGCACCATGCGCCTGGGCATGGAGAAGTCACGAAACCTGATGACGGTGCGCCTGGCGCAAACCATCGGCATCGACGTCGTCGCGGACTATGCGGAACGGTTCGGCGTGGTGGAACATCTGCCGCGGCAGCTCAGCATGTCGCTCGGCGCCGGCGAGACCACGTTGATGCGGATGGCCACGGCCTACGCGATGATCGTCAATGGCGGCCACCGGGTCGAGCCAACTCTGGTCGACCGCATCCAGGACCGTGAAGGCCGCACCGTTTTCAAACACGACACCCGATCCTGTGATGCCTGCCAAAATCAGGTGTGGCAGGGGCAGGGACCGCCGCAACTACCCGACGAACGCGAACGCGTGGTGGAACCGAGCACCGCCTACCAGATGGTATCGATGCTCCAGGGTGTGGTCGATCGTGGCACCGGGCGGCGCATCAGCGAGATCGGGAGACCGCTTGCCGGCAAGACCGGCACCACCAACGACAGTTTCGATTCCTGGTTCGTCGGCTTTTCGCCGGACCTCGTCGTCGCCGTCTATACCGGCTTCGACCAGCCGCGCAGCCTCGGCGACCAGGAGTCCGGTTCCACCGTCGCCGCGCCGATCTTCAAGCAGATCATGGGGGAAGCCCTGGCAGGCGAGCCGGATATCCCCTTCCGCGTGCCGTCGGGTTTGCGCCTGGTGCGCATCAATGCCGAAACCGGTGTGGTGGCCGCCTCGGGTGAAGGCAACGTCATTCTAGAGGCGTTCAAACCCGGCACCGTCCCGCGTGCCGCCGGACCCGTTCTTGACGGCGGCTATGACGCCGCCGCCTCGACAAACGGTTCGAGCAGCGGCATATACTAACGCGCCCGGGCGGTTAGCCGCCGCGGTTCATCACCACGTTTAAGGAGTCCACATGAGCGCCGAGAGTGCGCAACTGGCTGACGCCATCCGTTCGTCATTGGCGCTGATCCGGAGGCATCTTTGACTGGGACGCAGCGGAACAACGCCTCGGCGAGCTGAACGCTCTAGCCGAAGATCAGGATCTATGGGCCGACCCCGAGCGCGCCCAGCGGGTGATGCGCGAGCGCACCCATCTGGAGAAATCACTGAATGACGTCCGCGAACTCGAACAGGAGCTAACGGACAATCTCGACCTGGTGGACCTCGGCGAGGCCGAAGGCGATGACGATGTGGTCGCGGAGGCACTGGGCGCCTTGGGCGGCCTGCGTGACCGGGTCGCCAAGATCGAATTGCAGAGCCTGCTGTCCGGCGAAGCCGATGGCAACGACTGCTATGTCGAAGTCAACGCCGGCGCCGGCGGCACCGAGTCCCAAGATTGGGCCGAGATGCTCACCCGCATGTACATGCGCTGGGCCGAACAGCATGACTACAAAGTCGAGTGGATCCAGGAGAGCCCGGGGGAAGAAGCCGGCCTCAAGTCCGCCACCATGAAGGTGGTCGGCACTAACGCCTATGGCTGGCTCAAGACGGAGTCCGGCGTGCACCGGCTGGTGCGTATCTCGCCGTTCGACAGCCAGTCGCGCCGGCACACCAGCTTTGCGAGCGTATGGGTGTACCCGGTTGTCGAGGAAAACATCGAGATCGAGGTCGAAGACAAGGACCTGCGGGTCGACACCTACCGCGCCTCCGGCGCCGGCGGACAGCATGTCAATAAGACGGACAGCGCGGTGCGCCTGACCCACATGCCGACAGGCATCGTCGTCCAATGCCAGAACGACCGCTCCCAACACCGCAACCGGGCCACGGCGATGGCGATGCTGAAAGCGCGCCTCTACGAACTGGAGCTACAGAAGCGCGAAGAGGAGGCGCAGGCCGAAGCCGAAGCGAAAACCGACATCGGCTGGGGCCACCAAATTCGCTCCTACGTGCTGCAGCCCTACCAGATGGTCAAGGACCTGCGCACCAGCGTCGAAATCGGCAACGCACAAAGCGTGTTGGACGGCGACATTGACAAGTTCCTCGAGGCCTCATTGGCGTCGAAACTGAAGCCGGAAGCGGCCGCCTCAAACTAGCCGGTGGCGAAGAGATAGCTGTCCGGGTCAAAACCCGCGGCGCGTCGGGCCGGGTAGTTGAACGGTGGCTTCAACTGGCCCTTGAAGTAGCGCGCGACCAGTTGCTGCCATAGCGCGACCGGCGCCACGCCACGGGCCTCACAGACGTGCGAGAACCAGCGGTGGCCCGCCGCGACATGACCGATCTCCTCGCGGTAGATCACCTCCAAGACATCGGCCGAAGCGTCGTCGCCGACCGCGCGCAGCTTTTCGATCATCTCCGGTGTCACGTCGAGACCGCGCGCCTCCAGGACCATCGGCACGACCGCCAGCCTGGCGGCGAGATCATGCCGCGTGTCGGCGGCGCTCTCCCACAATCCATCATGCGCCGGCAGGTCTCCGTACGAGGCGCCGAGCGCGCCGAGCCGGTCGCGGATCATCGAGAAGTGTTGGGCCTCTTCGGCGGCGACGGTGACCCAATCGTCATAGAACGCCCGCGGCAGGTTTTCGTCAGTGAAGCGCGCGATCAGGTCCCAGGCCAGATCGATCGCGTTCAGCTCAATATGCGCGATCGCGTGGAGCAGCGCGACCCGGCCTTTGATGCCCCGATTTATCTTGCGGCGCGGCACCTGCCCCGGTGGCAACAACAATGGCCGCGCCGGGCGGGCGGGACGCTGCGGCGGCGTCGCCTGGCCGATCGGCAAGCCATCCCGCCAGGCATCCGCCGCTGCCCGGCTCAACTCAGCTTTCGCCTGAGGATCCGCGGCCGCCAGGACTTCGCAGGCCGCGGCCGCCAGCGAGTTCAATTAGGAACCGCGCGCTTCCTGAAGCACCGCGTCCACATGCCCAGGCACCTTCACCTTGCGCCAGATCTTCTCGATCACGCCGTTCTCGTCGATCAAGAAGGTGGCCCGTTCGATGCCCATGTATTTGCGGCCATACATGCTTTTCTCGACCCAGGTGCCGTAGGCCTCGGTGACCGTGCCGTCTTCGTCACTGGCCAGCGCGAACGGCAGCTCGAACTTGGCCTTGAACTTATCGTGCTTCGCGACGCTGTCACGCGATACACCGATGATCTCGGTTCGCGCCTCGTCAAATTCGCCGATGGCATCGCGGAATCCGCAGGCCTCCTTGGTGCAGCCGGGCGTGTCATCCTTCGGGTAGAAGTAGACGATAACCTTCTTGCCGCGTAGATCCTTCAGGCTGACTGTCCCGCCGCCGTCGGTTTTCATCGTGAAATCCGGCGCCGCCTGACCTTCCTTTAGCATTCTGGGCTCCCGTGTTTGTTGGTAGATGCTGCATCTTGCCTTCACGTAGATCCTCAGGCGAGCGCATCAAGGCCAAATAGCCGGCCCACGGCCGAACCGGTGTGTGGCACTAGCCCTGATCCACTTTCGCCGCCCGCGCCGCGGCTGCCGGTTCGCCGATCACCGACGCGTAGATCCGCTGCACGGCGCTGGCATGTTCCTGCATATCAGCCGCCAGCGCATCGAAGCTGGGCGCGTAGGTGATCGCGGCGAGCTTGCGGCGGAGTGCGGCCGGTATCTGCGCCTCGTCCAATGCACCATCGACCGTCAAGCGGAGCAGGCTCTGCACACTCTGCCAAAGGGTGATCGCCGCTGTCAGCGTCTCGGCCATTTGCGTGGGGAGAACGCCGGACGCCCGCGCGCGCTCGAATGTGGCAACGGTGTTTGTCGCGAGTATTTCGGGATGATCGTGCGCTTCCCGGAGTTGGATGAACTGGGCGATAAACTCGCAATCCACCAGGCCGCCAGGATAGTGTTTGATCTGCCAGGGCGAGCTTGACGCGTTTTCCCGGAAGGTCCGCTCATGCATGTCGTCGACGTCGACCGCCAGCGCTGCGGGCGACCTTTTGCAACACAAGACGTCACGCAGCGCCGCTTCCACCCGTCCGGCGAAAGCGGGTGCGCCGGCAACGACGCGGGCGCGGGTCAAGGCAAGATGCTCCCAGGTCCACGCGTTGGTGGAATGATAGCTGGCAAAACCCTCCAAGCTGATCGCCAGGGGCCCCGCGTTGCCAGACGGACGCAGCCGCATGTCGACCTCATACAGCCGGCCTTCGCCAGTCAGCGCCGTCAGGGCATTGATCAACCGCTGTCCGAAACGCTGATAATACTGCGGCGCCGATAGCGGTCTCGGACCATCCGAGCGCGTGCCGTCGCCGGGGTTGTCGTAGACGAACACTAGATCGAGGTCTGAACTCGCGGTCATCTCCCGCCCGCCGAGCTTCCCAAGGGCCACCACGGCAAACGCGCCGCCGGGGCAGGTCCCATGCTTTGCCTCGAACTCCGCGGCGAGTGGCGGCAGGAGCTGTTGGATCACCGTCTCGGCAATGTCCGACCAGGCGGCGGCGGCCTGTTCCGGCTCGGCCAGGCCAAGCAGCAATTGGCTGCCCACCCGGAACCGGGCGTCGTTGGCCCAGCGGCGCGTCAGGTCGAGCGTGTCCTGCATGTCTTGGGCCGCCCGCAGCATCTCCTGCAACTCCGCCGCCATGGTGTCGGTCCTAGGGAGCGGGCCGTAGAAACCCGCGTCCAACACGCCGTCCAACAACAACGGGTTCCGGCTCAACCAGTCCGCCAGCCGCGGCGCCGTGCCGACAATCTCCGCAACTAGGGTCAACAGCGACGGGTTGGAGCAGAACAGCGAGAAGAGTTGAACGCCCGCCGGCAGCCGCGACAGAAACGCATCAAAACGATTGAAGGCCTGGTCGGGATTCGCTGTATCGCCGAACGCCTGCAACAACGCGGGCATGAGCTCCGTCAGCAGCTCCCGCGCCCGGGCACTCCTCGTCGCGCGATACCGCCCATGGTGCCAGCCGCGTACGGTTGCGGAGATGGCCGACGGGTCCTGAAATCCGAGGTCGGCAAGTGTCTGCAGCGTTTCCGGATCGTGCTCGCCACCCGTGAAGACGAGACTGCCCGAGCTAGTCAGGTTCGCGGACTCCTCGAACAGCGAGGCATAGTGGCTCTCCACCGAACGCAAATGGTCCAGCAGCTCTTCGCGGAACAGCCGCCCATCCCGGTACCCCAGAAACGCACCGATCTGGTCGACGCCGTCAGCCGTCTTGGGCAGCGAGTGGGTTTGTTGGTCGGCGACCATCTGCAACCGGTGTTCGAGGGTGCGGAGGAACGTGTATGCGGAGGTTAGCCGTTCCGTCACCTCCCGGCGCGCTCGTCCGGCGTCGGCGAGAGCACGCAGCGCATCGACAGTACGCCGGTGCCGCAGCTCCGGCTCGCGCCCGCCCCAGATTAGTTGCTGGGTCTGGGCGAACAACTCGATCTCGCGAATTCCGCCGCGGCCGAGCTTGATGTTGTGGCCCTCCACCGCGACGGTGCTGCCGCCTTTGTGCGCATGAATCTGGCGCTTGATCGACCGGATGTCCTCGATGGCGGCGAAGTCGAGATGCCGCCGCCAAAGAAACGGCTGCATGCCATCCAGAAACCGCTGACCGGCCTCGCGGTCGCCGGCCACCGGCCGCGCCTTGATCATTGCCGCGCGTTCCCAGTTCTGGCCGATACTCTCGTAATAGGTCTCTGCCGCGAGCACCGACATCGCCAGTGGTGTCGAGCCAGGGTCGGGCCGCAGACGGAGGTCCGTGCGAAACACATAACCGTCGGCCGACCGCTCCTCGAACAGCCGGACCAACTCGCGGGTCATCCGCACGAAGGTTTGCGGCAGCCGGTCCGGCCTGTCGGATTGGGCACGGTCCGGATCGAACAGCACGATCAGATCGATGTCGCTTGAATAGTTGAGTTCGCCCGCGCCCAGCTTGCCCATGCCGAGCACGAACAGACCAGCTTCACCGCTGTCGGCGGTACCCAGCAGCCCACGCGCCGCCGCCTGACCGATCAGGTGGCGAATTGCCGCATCAAGGCAGTTTTCGGCGAAAGTGCTGAGGCGGGCGCTCGCCTCAGCCATCGACCAGGCGCTGATGATATCGCCGATCCCGATGGTTAACGCCGCGCGCCGCTTGGAGCGGCGCAACCGAGGCCCCAAGTCTTCCAGACCCGTTGAGGAAGCCGCCAGGTCGAGGCATCCCTTGAAGGTCTGATTCAGGCCTTCAACGAAGAGGTTCTGGGTGAAAACCGGGTCTTGAACGATGGCATTTGTGAGGAATTCGCTGTGGCAGAAGATCCCATCCAGGAGGCCGCGCGCGGCCTCATCCCGCTCGATTGCCGCGGAAAAGCCGAGCAAGTCCTCGTTGCCAAGCTGTTCGACCGCCTCACGCCAACGTTCCCGGCCCAACGTTACCCGCTGTGCGTCTGAAGGGACCGGTAAGTGCGTTGGGTCAATGGAACGTGAGAGCAGCATACGGGAAGTATTGTAGTGTATGAGGGGCTAGGCTAGCGGCATGAACTTCTTGCACCCGTGGGTGAAGCTGTCCTGACAAAGAGTCAATGGTATTAGGCCCCTACAAGCTTCTGCTCCAGTTGGTGGCGGTACTCGCCATCGGCCTTGCCCTGATGGTGGGGGGTGCGCTGCTCGCGCTGTCTTCGGGGCCGGTCAGCCTGGCTTTCGCGACGCCCTATATCGAACGGGCGCTCGCCTCGCCGGACAGCCCCAACGTCGTGCGCGTGCGGGACACCGTGGTCGCCTGGGACCGCGAGGGCGCCAGCGTCGACCTGCGTGCGCTGGGTGTCCGTATTTTCGACCGCGAACGTGTGCAGATGATCGCGACAGCACCCAGCATCGGCGTGCGGTTCAGTATGCGCGCCTTGTTGCGGGGATTGCTCGCACCGTCGGTCCTGGAAATCGAGGGCGCAACCCTGCGGGTTCGTCGCCTGGCGGACGGCACGCTCCGCTTGGGCTTTACCAGCGAACAAGAAGAGCAAACGGAACTGGGTGCCGAGGCGACGGGCATCCTGACGAGTCTGCTGCTGCCGCCAGACCCCGACAACGCCGCCGGCTATTTGCACACCTTGGGTGTCATCAACGCAACGCTGCGCGTCGACGACCAGATGAACAACGCGCGTTGGGTGGCGCGCGAGGCGACCGTCCGCTTACGCCGCGACCAGCTGGCGATCGACGCCGAAGCCAACGCCCGGATCGACGTCAACGGACTGGTTGCCGACGTGCAGGCGAGCGGCAGCTTCGACCTCGCGGAACGAACCACCGAATTATCCGTTAGCTTCAACGGGATCCGCCCGGCCGCGCTGGCAGCCATGGAGCGTCATGCCACCGAGCTGCAGCGGGTCGACATGCCGATCGACGGTGCCTTCTCCCTGAGTCTCGATCCGAACGGCGAGATCGCGGCGGCAGACTTCGAACTACTTGGCGGCCCGGGCACCGTCAGTCTGCCGGAGTTGTATGGCGAACCGCTCGCCTTGGACGCGGTGTTCGTCAAAGGCCGCATGCAGGACCATTTCAATCGGCTCATTATCGAGGACGCATTCGTCGATATCCGTGGCGTGACCGGCCAGTTGAGCGGTGTCGTCGACCGTGTGGCGGGCGATCAGATCATCATGAATGTCGAGGCGGAGACCTCGACCGTGCCCATCGAACACCTGAGGCAGCTTTGGCCGCGCGAGCTGTCGAGACCGGCGCGGAACTGGGTCGTTCGCAACCTGGCGGACGGCGTCGCTGACAGCGCCACGCTTCGGCTTCGTGGCACAGCACCAATCGACGATCCGTTTGTCTTCGACTCTGTGGACGTACGCGGGCAGATCGCCTTCTCGGGGGTGACCGTTCACTATCTTCGGCCCATGACGCCGGTGACCGCTGGGGTTGGCAACGCAACCTTCGACAACACCAGTTTTCGCATCACCGTGAACAGCGGCCAATCGGAAGAATTGGTGGTCGAGACGGCCCAGATCGACCTGATCCAACTGGATCAACCGGAACCCGTTGCAGACATCAGCCTGACGGTCGCCGGCCCCGCGCGGGCCGCACTCACCCTTTTGGACGAGGAACCGCTGGGTTTTTCCAGTGCCCTTGGTCTCGACCCATCGCAGGTCACTGGTGAGCAGCGGACCAACGCCATTATTCGGGTACCGCTTCTCTCGAACGTGACGACAGACATGGTCGACGCGGCCGCCGCGGCCCGGTTATCCGAGTTCACCTACCCAGATGGTATTCTTGGCTTTCCCATCGACGCGGGGGATCTCAGCCTGGAAGTCGACAAGACAGAGCTGAAGGTCAGCGGTAGTCTAAACCTCAGCGGCATCCCAGTCGAAGCCGTATGGACCCGGGCCCTGGGTGACGAAGATGTGCCGGAGCAACAATTCCAGCTTCGCGGCTTCCTCGATGACGACGAACGGGTCAGACTTGGCATCGCCACCGCCGATTGGGTGACCGGGCCGATCGGGGTTGGCCTGACCTACACCACCAACGGTGAGGAGTCGGGTTTCGGCGCGGCGGAACTGGATCTCTCCGCCACCCGGATCGAGCTGGCGCCATTTGCCTGGCAAAAAGAGGAAGGTGTCGAAGCTCGGGGACAGTTCGCGTTTGCCGTCGAAAACGATCTGGTCACCGGCCTGCCGAGCTTTGAATTCTCGGCACCTGAATTGCTGGCGGCTGGATCGCTGACTTTTACATCAGACGGTGAGTTTGACATCGGCGAAGCCGTGCTGAGCCGTTTGGTGGTCGGTGAGACCGACGTCTCCGGAACACTTGTCACCCGCGACGGGCACTACGAGATAGGCGTCACTGGTGCCAGCATCGACCTCCGCCCCTTCCTTGAAGAAGGCGATGAAGAACCCACTGAGGCCGCCGAACCGGGCACGCCGTTCACGGTCACCATATTGGATGGCCGTCTCGATCAGATCCGGGTCACGGACGATCTATACGTAAGCAATGTGGCTGGGCAGCTAACGTTCGACGGGACGGTTGTGCGCTCCGCGGATCTAACCGGTCTCCAGTCCGGGAGCGGCGCCATATCGCTTGTTGTCTCGGGCCGGCCCGACGGCCGCGACGTGTCGCTGCGGAGCGAGGACGCGGGGGAACTGCTCAGATCCTTCGACTTGGTTGAGACCATGATCGGCGGGTCGCTCGATGTCGAAGCAACCATCGACGACATCCAGGAGGGTCAACCCGTTTTCGGCGTTTTGCGGATCGAAGACTTTCAGATCGTGCAACGGTCGGCACTGGCACGCATGCTGACCCTCACATCGTTTCAGGGCATCGAAGATGTGGTCGCCGGCAATGGGATCACGTTCCGGCAGCTCGAGGCACCGTTCCGTTTGACCGAGGACGCCATCGACCTGAAAGATGTCCGAGCGCGAGGATCCTCCCTAGGGATCCTGGCGGAAGGCCGTATCAACCGTGTCGACGACACCCTGGATCTTGCTGGGGAAATCGCGCCCGCCTACACGCTGAATAGTCTGTTGGGAAGGATCCCAATTGTCGGCGACGTGTTGACCGGCGGCGGCCAAGGCATATTTGCCGCGACTTACAAGGTCCGGGGGCCCATCGGCGACCCGACGGTCTCGGTCAACCCGCTGTCGGTACTGACCCCGGGTTTCACCAGGCGGATTCTGAGCGGATTTGAAGGCGGTCTCGGGAGCGGCGATGATGCCGACTACACGATCGACACGCCGACGGAGAATAACTAAGCAGGCCGGATCAGTGCGTGCCGCTTGCGGCCGGCTGATAGTTTGATCAAACCGTCGCTGTTCGCGGCGGTATGGGTCACGACCAGGCCTTCATCCTCGATGCGCTCGTCATTCAGGCGCGCGCCGCCACCGCGGATCAGCCGCCGACCTTCACCGTTCGAGGCCGCCAAGCCGCAGCGGGCAAACAGCGCGAAGGCGGCGATCCCGTCCTCCAGTTCCGCGCGCGGAATGTCGGTCGTCGGCAGGTCGGAACTGACTGCACCTTGTTCGAACGTCTGCCTCGCGGCCTCCGCCGCGTTTCGCGCCGCGTCGGCGCCGTGGCACATCTCGGTCGCTGCGGTGGCGAGAGTTTTTTTGGCTTCGTTGATTTCCGCGCCGCCCAACGCCTCCAGCCGTTCGATCTCATCGAGTTCGATGTCCGTGAACAGCCGCAGGAAGCGGCCGACGTCGGCATCCTCGACGTTGCGCCAGTACTGCCAATAGTCGAAGGGG
Source organism: Alphaproteobacteria bacterium (assembly GCA_028279245.1). Taxonomy (GTDB): domain Bacteria; phylum Pseudomonadota; class Alphaproteobacteria; order UBA6615; family UBA6615; genus JANQOE01. The sequence continues at coordinate 47,359 of JANQOE010000033.1, read as the reverse complement.
CTGAGCTTATCGGCGTTGAGCCAGACCGCGCCCTGCGCTGTCTTGCCCATCTTCGCACCGGACGAGGTCGTCAGCAGCGGCGCGGTAAGACCGAACAGCACCGCGCCGTCGACCCGCCGGCCCAGCTCCACACCATTCACGATATTGCCCCATTGATCGGAGCCACCCATCTGCAGCACGCAACCGTGCCGCCGGTGCAGCTCCAGGAAATCGTAGGCCTGGAGGATCATGTAATTGAACTCCAGGAACGAAAGTGGTTGCTCGCGGTCGAGACGCAGCTTCACACTTTCGAACGAGAGCATGCGATTTACTGAGAAATGCCGCCCGTAGTCCCGCAGGAACGGAATGTAGAGCTGCCGGTCGAGCCAGTCGGCGTTGTTCACCATGACGGCGTCGGTCGGGCCGTCGCCAAACGTCAGGTACTTGTCGAACACCTGACGGATGCCGGCGACATTTCTGGCGATCTGCGTTTCGTCCAGGAGCGGCCGCGTGTCGTCCCGAAACGACGGGTCACCAACCTTCGTGGTGCCATCGCCCATCAGCACAATCGGCTTGTGCCCGCACCGCTGCAGCCAACGCAGCATCATAATCATTGTCAGGCTACCGACGTGCAGACTGTCGGCGGTCGCGTCGAACCCGATATACGCGGCGATTGACCCGCTAGCAGCCGCCTCGTCCAGGACCTCGATATCCGTGCACTGATGCAGGAAGCCGCGGCCGACCATGGCCTGCAGGAATTCAGAGCGAACGCGTGTCATGGGGAGTTTGCTTGGCTAGGCCTGCCGCTCATCGAGGTATTTCGTGACCTCGCCTTCGAGCAGGTCGAGTTTGTCGGCAAAGAAGTGATTGGCGTTTTCGACCGACCGCATCTCGACGACAACGTCTTTTTGTTTCGCCAGACGCTCGACGAGCTGTGCCACTGCGGCGCCGGGCACGACATCATCGGTGCTGCCATGGACGATCAGGCCCGAGGCAGGGCAGGGCGCCAGGAAAGAGAAGTCGTACATGTTCGCGGGCGGCGATATGGAGATGAAGCCGACGATCTCCGGCCGGCGCATAAGAAGTTGCATGCCGATCCAAGCGCCGAACGAGAAACCTGCAACCCAGCAGAATTTGGCATTTGGGTTGTAGCCCTGCATCCAATCCAGCGCCGCTGCGGCATCTGAGAGCTCACCCTCGCCCCGATCGAACACACCCTGGGACCGACCCACGCCGCGAAAGTTGAAACGCAGAACGGAGTACCCGCGGCGCGAGAACAATTGGTACATGGAGTACACGACCTTGTTGTTCATGGTGCCGCCATGCTGCGGGTGCGGGTGAAGCAGAAGCGCGACCGGGGCATTTGGCTGCCGCGAGTGCTTGTAACGGCCTTCTAGCCGTCCCTCCGGCCCATTGAAGATTACCTCGGGCATCGGTTGGCTCCGCGTCCCTCCCTGGGGATGGGCTTAAGCCGACTACTCGGCATGGTTAACAAATTCATCACGTGCAAGACCGCGAGGCCAAATACTTGACCGCCTTACTTGGTTATCTTATATGCGCGGTAATACGCACACCGGACGCCTAAACGGCTTCAGGCCGGGGGTATAGCACAAATAGCCGCATGAACTTCAAGCGTGTGATCTCCGACATCGACGCATATATGGATCGCGACCCGGCGGCCCGGTCGCGCTGGATGATCGTGCTGGCCTATCCGGGCTTCCATGCCTCCATGTTTCACCACGTCAGCAGCTGGCTTTGGACCCATCGGTGGCACCATCTCGGGCGCTGGGTATCTAATTTGGGGCGCTGGCTAACCGGCATCGAAATCCACCCCGGGGCCAGGATCGGCCCTGGCCTGGTCATTGATCACGGCATGGGCGTGGTCATCGGCGAAACGGCCGAAGTCGGTGACGATGTCACCCTCTATCACGGCGTCACCCTCGGCGGGATCGCACCGTCCATCGACAGCGAGAGTCAAAAGGAACGAAAGCGGCATCCGACAGTTGGCGACGGCGCCATTATCGGCTCGGGCGCGCAGGTGCTGGGCCCGATAACCGTTGGCGGCAACGCACGCGTCGGGGCCAATGCGGTCGTTGTCCGCGATGTGCCCCAAGGTGCCACCGTCGTCGGCATCCCAGCCCGGCAGATTGCGGAGCCGCGAGACGTCAGCAAAGAAGAGCGCTTCGCCGCTTATGGCACGCCCCAGGATCTGCCAGATCCGATCGCCCGCACGATGAAGGGCTTGGCCAAGGAACTGGAAGAAATCAAAGAGTTGCGTGCCCGCTTGGAGCGTCTGGAGGCAGAGCTAGGCGAACAGGCGGACAAACGGCGCGCGGGTTAGGGAGCGATCACATGAAGCTCAGCACCAAGGGACGCTACGCAGTGATGGCCATGGTCGACTTGGCGATCCACGGCAAGCCGGACACGCCGGTGTCGCTCGCCGACATTGCCGAACGGCAAGAGATCTCGCTCCCGTATCTGGAGCAGCTATTCTCCAGACTACGGCGCGGCGGCCTCGTGCACAGTTCGCGCGGCCCGGGCGGCGGCTATACGCTGGCCTTTCCGGCCGCGGACACTTGCGTTGCCGATATCATCACCGCGGTTGACGAGCCCATCCGGACCACCCGCTGTGTCCCCGGCAGCCAGGGTTGTGTCAGCAATCGCAGCCGCTGCTTGACCCACGACCTGTGGGAAGAACTAGGCAACCAGATCCGCTTGTATCTGAGTTCGGTCAGCTTGGCGGACGTGTGTGACAAGCGGGTGCTCGGCACCAGTCGTCTGTTTCAACTCGACGAGCCGTCACCGGTCTCGGCTGTCCAGTGAACAACACCGTCTACCTTGATTACAATGCGACGGCCCCGTTGCGGCCGGAGGCGCGGGCTGCGCTATTGGCCGCCGGCGAGATCGGCGGCAACGCTTCATCCGTACACGGCTACGGCCGTCGTGCCCGCGCCTGCATCGAGGACGCCCGGGCATCGGTCGCCGAATTGGTCGGCGCCGCGCCGGAGGGCGTGACCTTCACCAGCGGCGGCACCGAGGCAAACAATCTGGCGATCCGCGGCGTGGAGGCCACCGCCGTCATCACCTCGAGCATTGAACATGACTCGGTACTGGCCGCGGCGCCCCAAGCAGCCCGTATTCCGGTTGATGGCGACGGCGTCGTTTCCCTGGAGGGGTTGGCGGCTCTGCTGGAGCGAGTTCCGGGCCCCGCCCTTGTGTCCGTCATGGCTGCGAACAATGAGACCGGCGTCCTGCAGCCGATAGCGCAGCTTGCCGAACTGGTTCACGCCCATGATGGCATAGTCCACTGCGACGCTGTCCAGATCGCCGGCAAGGCGCCGTTCGACATGGCCGAGGCTGGCGTCGATTTGCTGACCTTGTCGGCGCACAAGATCGGCGGCGCGGCCGGCGTCGGTGCTCTGGTTGTCGCGAATGACTGCAAGTTCGAACCACAACTGCGCGGCGGCGGTCAGGAACGCGGACGCCGGTCCGGCACAGAGAATCTTTGCGGTATCGCCGCGTTCGGCGCGGCCGCCAAGGCGGCAGCGGAGGATGCAAAGAACCCAGACCGGCTGGCTCATCTGCGAGACCGGCTTGAGCAAGCCGTGAAAGCCAGCGATGACGGGACAGTCGTCTACGGCGAGCGGGCGGAGCGCTTGCCAAGTACCAGTTGCATCGGCTTGGCCGATGTCAGTGCCGAGGTTCAAGTCATCAATCTTGATCTTGCTGGGGTCGCGGTAAGCGCCGGCGCCGCCTGTTCCAGCGGCAAGGTGACGCCGAGCCACGTGCTGCAAGCCATGGGCTGTGATGAGGGCGAGGCGGCGAGCGCCATCCGGGTGAGCACGGGGTGGGCGACGACGCCAACAGATGTCGACCGGTTCATCGCGGCCTGGTCGGAGATGGCCGGCCGGTTGGCGCCTGAACGGACGGCGGTTGCGGCATGAAGACCGAGCCGGTGTATCTGGATCATCAGGCGACCACACCGCTGGATCCACGCGTGTTCGACGCGATGGAACCGTTCTTCAGTCTACAGTTCGGCAATCCCCATTCGCGCCAGCACCGCTATGGCTGGGAGGCTGAAGAGGCCGTCGAGAAGGCGCGCGAGCAAACCGCCGCAGCCATCGGCGCAACCGCGCGGGAGATTGTCTTCACCTCAGGCGCGACGGAATCGAACAACCTCGCTATCAAGGGCGTTGCGCGTTTTCATCTGCAGCACGGACGGCACCAGCCGCACGTCATCACGCTGGCCACCGAGCACAAGTGCGTTCTTGAGTCCACCGCTGATCTGCAGGCGGAGGGCACGCGCCTCACGGTCTTGCCGGTCACGAATTCAGGCCTCGTCGATCTCGACCAGCTTGCGGCAGCCATCGACGAGGGCACGGTGCTCGTGTCGATCATGGCCGTGAACAACGAGATCGGCGTGATCCAGCCGCTGGAGGAGATCGGCGCGTTATGCCGCGCCCGCGGGGTGGCGTTCCACACTGACGCCGCCCAGGCGGCCGGAAAGATCGAAGTCGATGTGGAGGCGCAACAAATCGATCTGCTGAGCATTTCGGGCCACAAGCTCTATGGACCGATGGGGGTTGGCGCCCTTTACGTCCGCCGCCGCCCACGCGTTCGTCTGACGCCGCTGTTCAGCGGCGGCGGCCAGGAGCGTGGCCTGCGGTCGGGCACGCTGCCGGCGCCCCTGTGCGTCGGACTCGGCACCGCCTGCCAAATCGCCGTGGCGGAGCGTGCCGCCGAGAGTGACCGGCTTGCCGCGCTGCGCAACCGCTTCCTGACAAGCATTCGCGCGCGCGTGCCTGACGTCGTCGTGCACGGCGATCTGCAGTCTCGGATCCCCGGCAACCTCAACCTCGGGTTCGACGGATGCGATGGCGAGGCGCTGATGACAGTGCTCCCGGACGTCGCGATTTCGACCGGCTCGGCCTGTACCTCCGCCAGCGTTGAGCCATCTTATGTATTGCGCGCACTGGGCATGAGCGCGGCCCTCGCCGGGTCATCGGTGCGCATCGGCTTCGGCCGGTTCAACACCGAGGAAGAAGTCGACTACGCCGCCGGCCGCCTGGCCGAAGCGGTTCAGGGGATCAGGGCAAACGAACAACAACCGGCGGCCATGGTGGCCGGCGAATAGGAAGCAGGATGGCGGCAGACACTCAGACCATCGAGCAAGTCCAGGCACTGGGCGACCAGTACAAGTATGGCTTCGTCACCGATATCGACGTTGACCTGGCGCCCAAGGGACTGAACGAGAACATCGTCCGGCTGATCTCGGAAAAGAAGCAGGAACCGGCTTGGCTGCTGGAATGGCGCCTGCGCGCCTATCGCCATTGGCTGAAGATGCCGGAGCCGAAATGGGCCAAGGTCGAATTCCCGCCACTGGATTATCAGGACGCCTACTACTACGCGGCGCCGAAATTGACCGAAGCACCGAAGTCGCTCGACGAGATCGATCCAAAGCTGCTGGAGACCTACGAGAAACTCGGCATTCCGCTGAAGGAGCAGGAGGTGCTGGCCGGCGTCGCCGTCGACGCCGTGTTCGACAGCGTATCCGTGGCGACCACCTATAAGGCGAAGCTCGAGCAGATGGGCATCATCTTCTGCTCGATTTCCGAGGCGGTGCAGACCCATCCGGAGTTGGTGCGCAAGTATCTCGGCTCGGTCGTCCCTTACTCGGACAACAAGCACGCGACGCTAAACAGCGCAGTCTTCACCGACGGGTCGTTCGTCTACATCCCGGAAGGCGTGCGCTGTCCGGTCGAGCTCAGCACCTATTTCCGCATCAACCAGGAAAACACCGGCCAGTTCGAACGCACGCTGATCATCGCCGACCGCGGCGCCTACGTCAGTTACCTGGAAGGCTGCACGGCGCCGATGCGCGATGAGCATCAGTTGCACGCGGCGGTCGTCGAATTGGTCGCGCTGGATGATGCCGAGATCAAATACTCGACTGTCCAGAACTGGTACCCCGGCGACGAGGAAGGCCGTGGCGGCATCTACAACTTCGTAACGAAGCGCGGCGCCTGCCGTGGCCGCAATTCCAAGATCTCCTGGACCCAGGTGGAGACCGGTTCCGCCATCACCTGGAAGTACCCGAGCTGCATCCTGCAGGGCGACAATTCGGTCGGTGAGTTCTATTCGGTGGCGATCACCAACAATCGCCAGCAGGCTGATACCGGCACCAAGATGATCCATATCGGCAAGAACACGACCTCCCGCATCATCGCCAAGGGCATTGCCGCCGGCCGGTCCGACAGCACCTATCGCGGTCTGGTTCGCATGCAGCGCGGCGCGCAAGGCGCCCGCAACTACACCCAGTGCGACAGCCTGTTGATTGGCGACAAGTGCGGCGCCCACACCGTGCCTTACATCGAATGCGGCAACCCCACGGCACAGGTCGAACACGAGGCAACCACCAGCCGGATCAGCGATGACCAGCTCTTCTATTGTCTGCAACGCGGCTTGAGCAGCGAGGATGCGGTTTCCCTGATCGTCAACGGGTTCTGCCGCGAGGTCCTGCAGACCTTGCCGATGGAGTTCGCGGTCGAAGCGCAGAAACTGGTCGGAATAAGTCTGGAAGGAAGCGTCGGCTGATGTCGCTACTGGAAATCAAAGGTCTCCACGCCACGGTCGACGGCAAGGAGATCATTCGGGGCCTGAACCTCAAGATCCAACCGGGCGAGGTCCACGCCATCATGGGCCCGAACGGTTCGGGCAAGAGCACCCTGTCCTACGTTCTCTCCGGCCGCGAGGGCTACGAAGTCACCCAGGGCGAAGCTTGGCTCGACATCAAGCACAATCTGCTGGAGATGAGCCCCGACGAGCGCGCCCGCGCCGGCATTTTCCTCGGCTTCCAATACCCGGTCGAGATCCCCGGCGTGCCGGCGATGACGTTCTTGAAAACCGCCCTGAATGCCCACCGCGCGGAACGTGGCGAAGACGAACTCGACGCCATGGATTTCCTCAAACTCGTGCGGCAGAAGGCGATGGATCTCGGCATCGGCGACGACATGCTGAAGCGTGCCGTAAATGTCGGCTTCTCCGGCGGCGAGAAGAAGCGAAGCGAAATCCTACAGATGGCCATCCTGGAACCGCGCCTGGCGATCCTCGACGAGACCGATTCCGGCCTCGACATTGATGCCCTGCGGGTCGTCGCGGACGGCATCAACGCCCTGCGCAATGAGGAGCGCGGCATGCTGGTCATCACCCACTACCAGCGGCTGCTCGAATATGTCGTGCCCGACTACGTCCATATCCTGGCGAACGGCCGGATCGTCCGGTCCGGCGGCAAGGAATTGGCTCTCGAGCTTGAGGCCAAAGGCTATGCGGAGTTTCTGAAGGCAGCATGAGCGTCATGGAGACATCCGCGTCCGGTACGGCCACCCCGCCATGGCTCACGGACCTGCGCGCCCGCGCGTCCGAAACCTATGAGGCCCTCGGGTGGCCGACCCAGCGCGTTGAAGACTGGCGCTATACGCGATTGCCAGAGCGCAAGGACGCCCGTGGTCCTGGTGCCGCGGGGGCACCGGAACTCGGTGCCATACCCGCGGCCGGCGCCAACCGCGCCGTTCTGGTGAACGGGCGTTACCGCCCGGATCTGTCGACGCTCGTGGATCTGCCTTCAGCTGTGCAGATCGGCGGATTGGCTGACGTGCTTCGACACGACCCCGATCTCGTGGAGTTGTACATCGGCAGACTGGCGCGCCTGCCCAACATGCCAATGACCGCGCTCAACACGTCAAACCTGACGGACGGCATATTCGTCCGGGTCCCTGCCGAGTATGACCTGGAGCAGCCGTTGCATCTGGTGTCGCTCGGTCATGGCGATGACGCCGCGGCACAACACCCCCGGATTCTCGTGGTGCTGGAGGAGGGGGCGTCTGCCCGGATCGTCGAGCATCACACGGGGTCCGGCTCATACTTCACCAACGCGATCAGCGAGTTCGATCTCGCTGACGGCGCGCGGCTGGAGCATGTCAAATTGCAGCTAGAGGCGCCGGCAGCCACCCACGTTGCCGGCAACTATCTGGGCCTCGGACCCGAAGCCCAGTATGAGGGCTTTGTGCTGCAGACCGGCGGCACCGTCGGGCGCAATGAGGTCCACGCTTATCTCGGCAGCAGCGAATCCGATTTCACGCTGAACGGCGTCTATCTGGCGGCCGGCCGGCAAGTCTTGGACAACACGACGCGTGTCCAACATGCGGCCCCAAGCAGCCGCTCCCGGCAGACCTTCAAGGGTGTTCTGAATGCGGGCGCCCGGGGCGTCTTCCAGGGCAAGGTTCTTGTCGAACGCGACGCGCAACAAACCGACGCGCATCAACTGAGCCGTGCCGTGCTGCTGTCATCTGGCGCCGAAGTCGATGCAAAGCCGGAGCTGGAGATCTACGCGGACGATGTCCGCTGCAGTCATGGCGCCACCGCCGGCGAACTCGATGAGGCGGCCCTGTTCTACCTCGAATCCCGCGGCATTCCGCCAACAACGGCGCGCCACATGCTGGTCGAGGGGTTTCTCGGCGAAACCGTTGACGAGATATCGATCGAACCAGCCAAAGATCTGATCCGTGCGGAAATCAGATCCTGGCTCGAAGCAAATGTGGACAAGAAGAGTAGGGATCCGGCGTGATGAGTGGCGTAGCAGAAGCAAGCGCGGTCGCCAGTCCGCCCTACGATGTCGAGAAGATCCGCCGGGATTTTCCGATCTTGTCGCGGCGCGTACACGGCAAACCACTCGTGTTCCTCGACAGTGCCGCGTCGGCGCAGAAGCCGCGGCAAGTCATCGAAACGGTGAAGCAGGTCTACGAAGAAGACTATGCCAACGTGCATCGCGGCGCCTACGAGTTGAGCGCCCGGGCGACTGCCCGTTACGAGGGCGCGCGCGAAACGATCCGCGCGTTTCTGAACGCCGAGAAATCGAGCGAGATCATCTTCACGCGCAACGCGACCGAAGGCATCAACCTGGTCGCGAACTCCTACGGCGGGGCGTTTCTGGGCGCTGGCGACGAAGTCATCGTTTCCGAGTTGGAGCACCATTCGAACATCATTCCGTGGCAGCTACTCCGCGACCGCCAGGGACTCGTCCTCAAGGTCGTGCCAATCACCGACGACGGCGAGTTTCGGCTAGAGGATCTGAAGGCGCTCATCACCCCGCGCACCAAGCTGGTCGCCGTGGCCCATATGTCGAACGCCCTTGGCACGGTCTTGCCGGTGCGCGAGATTGTGCGGCTGGCCCACGCCGCTGGCGCCAAGGTACTGCTCGATGGTGCGCAGGCCGCCGCCCACCAGCGTGTCGACGTACGCGAGATTGGCTGCGATTTCTACGTCTTTTCCGGGCACAAGCTCTACGGCCCCTCGGGGATCGGCGTGCTGTACGGTCGGCAAGAGCTACTGCAAGAGATGCCACCCTTTATGGGGGGTGGTGAGATGATCGGCACGGTGACCTTCGAGAAAAGCACCTGGGCGCGTCTGCCGCACAAGTTCGAGGCCGGCACCCCAGCCATCGCCCAGGCCATCGGGCTTGGGGCCGCCATCGACTATGTGAGCGAACTCGGCCTGGATCGCATTGCGGCCCACGAAAACGCGCTCCTTAACTATGCAACCCAACAGCTTGCCTCGATACCGGGCCTGCGGATCTATGGGACGGCGCCAGGCAAAGCCGGCGTCATATCCTTCGATATGGACTGTGCCCACGCCCATGATCTGTCGACCGTGGTCGACCGCGCCGGCGTTGCGGTTCGGGCCGGCCATCACTGTGCCCAACCCTTGATGGCCAAGTTCGGCGTCGCGGCGACCGCTCGCGCCTCGTTGGGCCTCTACAATAACAAGGCGGATATTGACGCGCTCGTATCAGCCCTAGATCACGTCCGGGAGCTATTTGGAAGATGATGGACGAACTGCGCGAGCTGTATCAGGAGGTCATCCTCGACCACAGCCGCAATCCGCGCAATTGCCGCCACCCGGGGGATGCCACCTGCCAGGCCAGGGGCGACAATCCGCTCTGCGGCGATCAGATCACCGTCTACTTGAAAGTCGACGACCAAGGCGTTGTGACGGATGCGGCTTTTGAGGGCCGTGGCTGCGCGATTTCAATGGCGTCCGCCTCGATGATGACCGATCTCGTCAAGGGCAAGACGGAGGCGGCGGCCAAGGACCTGTTCGAACGCTTCCACCAGATGTGCACGACTGACGACGCGGCCAGCGCCGAGGGCACGGAGCTGGAGAAACTGCAGGTGCTGTCCGGCGTGCGCGACTATCCGATGCGTGTCAAATGCGCGACGCTGCCGTGGCACGCCATGTCGGCGGCATTGGCCGGCGAAGAGGAAGTGACGACAGAGAAATGACGACCGGCACCCAACCCGGCCTCGATGCCTTCATGCCGTCGGTGGCGCCGGGCGAGGAGTTCACCGCCCGGGCCGGTACGCCGTTGCCGCCCGGTGCCAACGCTGCCGACCCCAGCGCGGTGGTCGCGGCGCTGAAGACCGTCCATGACCCGGAAATACCGGTAGATATTTACGAATTGGGTCTAATCTACGGCCAGGAAATAGCCGCCGATGGGACCACCAAGATCGAAATGACCCTAACCGCACCGACTTGCCCCGTAGCAGGCGTCATCCCCCAGCAGGTCGCCGACGCGGTCGCTGCTGTCGAGGGCGTGGGCGAAGTCGAAGTCACCTTGGTGTGGGAGCCGCCTTGGACTCAAGATCGGATGTCCGAGGAAGCGCGGCTCGTCCTCAACATGTTTTGACGGAGCGCAGGATGCCAGGATCGATCATCACCCTGACCGACGCTGCCGCCACCCGCGTGAAGGCGCTGATGGCGAAGGCTGACAAGCCCGTGATGGGGCTGCGCGTCGGCATCAAGTCACGCGGCTGTTCCGGCCTGATGTACGCGGTCGAGTACGCCGAGGACCAGCGCGACTACGAGGAGGTTGTCGAGGACAAGGGCGTTCGCATTTTCGTCGATCCGGCCGCGACAATGTTTATCATCGGCTCGGAAATGGACTACAAGGAAGAGAAGTTCGAGTCCGGCTTCGTCTTCAACAACCCCAACGAGAAGGGCCGCTGCGGCTGCGGAGAGTCCTTCCACATCTGACTATCCGCCCATGCCCCGCGTTATCTTTCTGAAACCCGATGGGTCCCGCCACGAGGTCGAGGCGGCCGTCGGCATTTCGATCATGGAACTGGCCCGCGACAACGGGCTCGACGTCGAGGGCGCGTGCGAGGGGGCGATGGCCTGCTCCACCTGCCATATCATCGTCGACAACGAATGGTTCGGCCGGTTGCCAGAGCCCAGCGAGGACGAGGAGGATATGCTCGACCTCGCCTACGGCCTGACGGCGACGTCTCGTCTGGGGTGCCAGGTCGTGGTCACGGCCGAACTCGACGGCCTTGTCGTGCGATTACCCGACGAAACCCACAATATGCTGCTCTAGCGTCTTAGAGCCCTAAAATCTCGACCGTGATGTGCTCGTTGCTGCCGCGCACCCGGCCATCGTCCCATAACCGCGGCGCAGCGTCCGGTCCCACGACGATCTCGTAGCGGCCCTCCGCAAGGCCCGATTGCGCCATCGCCCGCACGGCCTGGTTCTGCAGTTCGGCGCCGCTTAGCGGGCGCGCCCGGGGGATCGCCACACTCGCCCCGTGGACCACGATCTCCAGCGACCAGCCGGGGATGTCGCCGATGGCGCGGTTGATGCGGCTGGCCAGCCGTTGCACATCGCGCCCAGGCCCGGTCTCCCGGCTGACGGACAGATACTGGCTCACCTCCAACCGGAACCCGGTCGGTGCGACCCGCAGGCTCCGATCGAAGCGGAACTCCCGATCAAGCGCCGCCAAGGCAGCCGCGGTATCCGCGCCCGCCACGCCATCCTGGACGGAGGCCGCCAGGTTATCGAAGCAGGCGAGACGTTCGCCGTCATCGGCAACAGCAGCACACACCCGCAGATCCGCGGCGACGTTGGCGAAGGCCGGGGCCGCTAAGAGCGCTGCACCCAACGGCAGGAACATCATGGTTAATCGGCTCATGGCGCGAGGATACTGCCTTGCACGCCCGGCCAAAATCAATGCCGCGCGCGGGCGGTCCCGGGCTTGCTCAGCGGCCCCCTCCACCTATATTGCGCCGTCATGAACAGCCTCGGAATCGACAAGGCGCCCGCGGCGACCCGGGTCGTCGTCGCCATGTCCGGCGGCGTTGACAGCTCGGTCGTGGCCGCTCTCCTGGCGGAGCAGGGCTACGATGTCCTGGGTGTCACGCTGCAGCTCTACGACCACGGCGCGGCGATCGGCCGCAAGGGCGCCTGCTGTGCCGGGCAGGACATCCACGATGCGCGTCAGGTCGCGGACCGACTGGGCGTCCCGCACTATGTGCTGGACTACGAAGAACGTTTCCGCCGCGACGTGATCGAGCCCTTCGCCGCGGCTTACGCCCAGGGTGAGACGCCAATTCCCTGCGTCGCCTGCAATCGCACGGCGAAGTTCCGGGATCTGCTGGCAACCGCGCGCGACCTGGACGCTGACGCAATGGCCACCGGCCACTATGTGCGCCGGGTCATGGGGCCGGACGGACCGGAGCTACATCGCGCCGCGGACGCCGACCGAGACCAGAGCTATTTCCTGTTCGGCACCACCCGCGAGCAGCTCGCGATGCTGCATTTTCCGCTAGGCGGGCTGCCGAAGGCCGAGGTGCGGGACCTGGCGCGGCGTTTTGGCCTGTCAAACGCCGCCAAGCCGGACAGTCAAGACATTTGCTTCGTACCGAACGGCTCCTACGCCCGTGTCGTCGAGCGGCTGCGGCCCGGTGCTGCCGAACCCGGCGAGATCGTCCACACCGACGGCCGCAGGCTCGGGCGCCATGACGGCATCATCAACTATACCGTCGGCCAGCGGCGCGGCCTCAATATCGGCGGGCGCAAGGACCCCCAGACCGGCGAAGACGAGGGCGCACTCTATGTGGTGCGGTTGGACCCGGACACGCGCCGCGTCGTGGTCGGCCCCCGCGCCGCGCTCGGCGCAACGATTATCAATGTGGCCAACGTCAATTGGCTGGGGAGTCATGGGGCGGCCGGGCAGCGGATGGATGTCTCCGCAAAACTGCGCTCGACCCACCATCCATCATCGGCAGCCCTGTTCCTCGACGACCAGGGCGGCGCCCGCCTGGAGTTAGTCGCGCCGGAGTACGGCGTTGCCCCCGGCCAGGCGGCCGTTTTCTACGACGGTGATCGGCTCCTAGGCGGCGGCGACATCAAGCGGGCGGATCCGGCGCTTCCTTACGCGCCGCGCTCGGCCGCCGGCACCAGCCCGTCGGCCAACAGCCGGTTGAGTTCCCGGCCATAGCCGGTCCGGCCCGATGGCGCCGAGAGGTCGGACGTCACCGCAACAGTGAGCGACAGGTCCGGCACGACGTAGATCATCTGTCCGCCAAATCCCCGTGCATAGTAAACGCGGTGGCCACGGGCGGCGGCAATAAACCAGCCATAGCCGTAGGCATGGCCGCTGAAACGTGACCGGGTCCGCGGCGTCCATGACGTCGACACCCAGTCGGCCGATAACACCTGCATGCCGTCATGCTGACCATTCTGGCGGTAAAGCTCGCCAAACCGGGCCATGGCGCGGGGTGACAGCGCCATATTGTTGCCGCCGAGGTAGAAGCCTTGCGGGTCGCGTGTCCACGGCGGGATCTCGATATCGAGCGGCCCACCGAGCCAATCCCGTGCCAGCTCCAGGGTGCTACGGCCGGCAACCTGCGTCAGCACGGCGGACAAGAGGTGATAGCTGCCGGTCGAATACAGCATGTTACCGCCCGGCTCGTCGATAAACGGCCGCGACAGGACATAGTCGACCCAGTTCGCGCTATTAACCCAACGCCCGTAGTAGCGCCCGGACGTGCGCTCAAGTCCCGCACGCATGGTCAGCAGATGATCGACCGTTATTCGGCTAAGCCGTGGGTCGGCCGATGTTGGCAGCAGATCGCCAAGCAATGGCGCAATCGGCACGTCCACACCGGCGAGCAGTCCGCGATCGATCGCGGCGCCAGCCAACGAGGCCATGATGGACTTCGAAACCGACTTCACATTGGTCGGCGTATCCAGTCCCGGGCCGCGGAAGGCCTGACCGGCAACCTCAACCCCATCCGAGAGCACCACGAGCGCCTGCAGTCGGGGCAGCGCGCCCGCCTCATCGACTGCCGCAGCGAGGAGGGCCGGATCGAGGCCCCGCGCCGCCTGTTGGGCGCGGGCAGGCCGCAGCAAACCGGACGCGGCGATCGCCGCAAGTGAACCAAGGACGTCACGACGGGATTGCATGGCAAGAAAGTCCCGGATCGGGTCGGCAAGTGCAAATCACGGCCACGTAGGCCCATGCCGGTTTTGGCCCAGGCGGCGACTTGACACCACCCCGGCCAAATCCCTAAATGCCCACCCATTCGGTGGCGGAGTAGCTCAGCTGGTTAGAGCAGCGGAATCATAATCCGCGTGTCGGGGGTTCAAGTCCCTCCTCCGCTACCAAACAGCCTCTCGCAAGTTGCTCCACGGTAGACGCCTCCGCCGAGCCTACTATTCGGCGTCTGGCGGGATCACACCCTTTTTGATCATGAAGCAGCCGTAAAAGCGGCGCTCGCCGGTTTGCACCACGCAATACGCCTGTTTGGCCGCCTCATAGAAAGCAAAGCGCTCGATCGAGCCCATCGGCCAGGCGCGGCCCGCAGCGGCATCCACCTCCGCCTGCACCTCGGTCTGCACGTCGGGAAGCTCATCGGGCTGGCCAACGATCTCCATGCGGCGCACCGGTTCCTCAACAAAGGTGTCGAGTGGGAGGAGAGATAGTATCCCACGAACCGCTCGGGCGGCCGTTAGGTTTTCCATCCGCAACAGGCGGCCGTAGACGGATTGCCGCGCCACTGAATCGGCGGGGAAATTCGTATCGCAGATTACCAAATCGTCCCCATGGCCCATCGATCGGAGTGCATACAACACATCCGCGTTGAGAACATGATCAACCCCTTTCAGCATGACTTCCTCCGGCTCATTTTCTTGCGGCGCCCCACGGGCGACGTGTCAACGAGGTGCGCACCCTACTGCAAACGGTCGCTAGGGCCTAGCCACCGACAACCGTCCATTTTTGCTTGCGCGAATCGATTTGCAACATTTAGCACCGACCTGACAGACTGTGAGAAAGCCCAGCATTTGATGCGCCTGAACATTGCGATCATAGAAGTATCGAACGGCTGGACACTCCTAAAAGACGACATCTACAAAGCCTGCCTCTATTGGTTTGAGAAAGCAGGGCACACTGTTTCTCTGACTTACAATGAGATGTTGCCTAGTTGTCCGAACATCATCCTGGGCAACTACTACCTCAAACCTGATCACATTCTGGCAATCCTGGAGTCCGGCCTGTCTTATGGCCTACTGGAGACGGAGATCGTTGGCACGGAAGGGCACAACAATTCAAAAGACCCCATGGCTTTCGAGATGCATCGGCGCCTTTACGAAAACGCGCGGGTGATACTCACGGCCATCCCGGACAATATTGAAGCATTTTCCCGGATGGGATTCTTGGCGCACCTCATTCAGCTTGGCTACTGCCCCCTGTTGGAGACGACCGGGCCACTTCCCGACGAGTTCCAAGACATAGATCTGTTCTTCTTTGGCAATCTGGACGAACGACGTATCCGATTGCTGGATGAACTTGGTCGAAAGTATTCTGTCAAGACGATGGGTGAGAATCCGGCTCTTCCCCACACCGTCCGCAATGCGCTCGCGTCACGGGCGAAGATCGTCTTGTCGTTGCGCCGTGGCGAGCCCTACACACACTTGGGGTCAAGCAGGATTTGGCATCTCGCGCACAATCGAATCATGACCCTCTCCGAACCGCCGGGTGACGGAGACGATACCATGGACGGCCTCTGCCAGTTTCAAACTTATGAAGCATTCGACGAAACGATCAGCTACTTACTGGAAAACCCGAAAGAACGAATTTCCCAAGGTGAGGCTTTCTTCGAGAAGGTCAAAAGCATCCGGACCGAAGAGGTCATTGGCCATGCTATGGCGCACTATCGGTGAACCGGCAGGTCCAAGAGATGAAGGCCGAGCTCAAGCCGCGCATCAATCTAGAGGGGCGCACGGCACTTGAAGAGGCGGTTCCGCTTGCCACGCCGCTGATCGTCTCCGTCGACCCATCGAGCGCCTGCAACTTTCAATGCAGATTCTGCCCCACCGGTGATCGTCAGCTCATGCGGCAGATCGGGCGATGGCAGGGCGTGTTGTCCTTGGACCTGTTTGAGAAGCTGATTGCCGATCTGGCGGAATTCGAACAACCGCTCAAAGTTCTCCGCCTGTACAAGGACGGCGAACCCCTGCTGAACAAGCGTCTGCCAGAGATGATTTCCTTGGCCAGGCATGCCAATTGCGCGGGCAAGATCGATACGACCACGAATGCCTCGCTCCTGACACCCGAACTGGCAACGCGTTTGGTGGATGCCGGCTTGGATCGCATCAACATCTCGATCGATGGCCTCAGCGATCAGCAATACTGGGAGTTCACACAAACTAAGGTTCGGTTCGAAGAGGTCGTTGCGAACGTCAAGTTCTTCTACGAGAACCGTGGCCGGTGTGAGGTTGCCGTCAAGACGATGGGCGAATTCCTCGACGATGAAGAGAAGGCCAGCCGCTTCTTCGAGACGTTCGGCAACATCAGCGACCGCATCTTCGTCGAGTACACATCACCCTGCTGGCCGGGCTTCGACGTCGAGAAGTATACCGGCGTTGACATCCAGCTCGGCATATTCGGCAATCCAATCGGCGATGTGGAGGTCTGTCCCTACATATTTTACTCACTTGCCATAAACGCCGACGGCACGGTGAGCCTCTGCTCAGCGGATTGGGAGCGCACGCTGGTTATCGGCGATCTCCGCAAGGAAAGCCTCCGTTCGATTTGGGACGGTGACGTGCTGAGGCAGCATCAATTGGCACATCTGGGCGGCCATCGTGCTGACAATGACACCTGCGCGGCGTGCCGCCGGCTGTCTCACGCCTTGCTCGACAATATCGATCCCTATGCGGGCGTCTTGCTCGATCGACTCACCACGAATGGAGACCGGGCTCGGTCCTCGGCGGGCGCCTGAATTGCCAAATCCGAAACTCAGCATCTGCATTCCCAACTACAACAATGCGCGGTACCTGCGGGCCTGCATCGAGAGCGCAATTGCCGTCGACTGGGACGAGAAAGAGATCATCGTCGTCGACGATGGATCGTCGGACAACTCCGTCGAGATCCTCCAGGGCTTCGACGGGATACAGGTCCACACCAGCGAGCAGAACGAAGGTCAGCCAGCCGCGACCAACCGGTGTATTGCTGCCAGTTCGGGCGAATACGTCACGATTCTCCACAGTGACGATTGTCTGCTGCCCAACCACGCGCGGGATCTGGTGCCGGTGCTCGAAGCGTACCCCGAAGTCGGTCTCGCTGCCGGGGAACGCCATGAAACCGACGAAAGTGGCGTACCGCACACCGTTGCAGCGCTGTACGACCGGGACTGCATCGTGCCGGGGGAACAGCAGGCCAAAGTCTTCATGTTCACCTCTTTCTTGCCCTGTCAGGTCGTTGTCCGACGGGCGTTGCTGGAAGCGGTTGGCGGGGTCGATCCACAGCACATAGTCAATCTGGACGGTCTCTTATGGTTCAAATGTGCTCTCCGAGCCGACGTTGCGTATGTCCGTAGACCCGTATGCGTCTACCGGCGGCATCGTGCCAGCACCACGGCGCGCTGCAACAGGTCGGGCGAGCACGTCGATCAGTACCTCAAGACGCTTGAAGCCATGTTCGACTTGGCCAGGGGGCGGCCGTATCTCGAGCGGCATTTCGTCTCCGCACAACGCCGCGCGGGCCAACTCGCCATTCGCTTCGCCGAAGACATGGCTGTCGACCGCAACTACCCGCTGGCTCGGCGGTATTTAGAGCGCGCCCAGCAGATGGATAAGGAGCTAGCCCACGACGATGCATATGGCCGGGTGGCGCGCTACGTGAGTTCAGCGGACACGGATCGGCCGGATCAGCCGGCCCATTCGCTTTTCACGGGCATGCATGCACGCCGCACGCCGTACGCCCCACCTGAAGGGGCACGGGCTATCACCCAATGACCCACCAGCCGCAGGCCTCAGGCGCGTTTGCCGGACTCACATCGCGTGTTGCGCGCGGCGAGCGGGAGGTCCTCGAGCAGTTCTACGAACATCTCCGGCGGCACCCTGTCCTGATTTACGGGGCAGGCAAGATCGCCGAGCGGATCCACGCCGTTCTGCGCCGCAACCGCATCGAGGTCGATCGGGTTTGGGATCTGAATGCCGGTGTCCTACAGGACAGGATTGCCGAAGCACCGGTGGAGCAGCCGAACGTCGCAGCAATCGACCCCGCGAGCCGCAGTCAGCACATCGTCATCGTAACCATCTTTGCGCATCTGGTGAACGCGCGCGTGCAGGCGGACTTGCAGGCGGCTGGGTTCACCAAGACCTGCGGCGACCGGGTCCTTTTGAACCGGTTGTTGCACGAGGACTGCCGCAGTCAGATTGAACGCGACCAGTTCAGTTTCGACCTGAAGCGCTGTCACCTTTGCCCGGTCCAGAAAGACGAGGCAAGTCCCTGTGACATCTTCGAGCGAGAGATCGAACAACGTTTTGTCCGAGACATGCCCGCCGCCCAACAGGACCGCTTTGTCATCCGGTCGATGGGCGTGCTGATCTCCAACAAATGCAACCTGACTTGCGTTGGCTGCAATCACCTCAGGGATCACTACAATCCATCCGACAACGTTGACCTCGAGTCACGGCAGGTGTTGCAGGACCTCGGCCGCATTACCGAATCTGTCGACCTGATCAAGACCGTCGTCCTCGTCGGTGGGGAGGCGTTTCTGCATCGCGATGTCGGCTGGATCATCCGCCGCATCCTCGAACTGCCCCGCATCGGCATCCTTCACGTGATCACCAACGGCACCGTCCTGCCGAAGGACGAAGCGGTTTACGGCCTACTTCAAGACCCCCGGGTCTTTGTGGAGATCAGCGGCTACGGCCCTCGAATCTCCCAGCACCTTCAAATCAAGCGCTCCCAGTTCATCGAACAACTGACCAAACACGAAATCAGCTTCCGCTACGTGGAACAGCTGCAGTGGACCGACTTCGGCGGATTTGAACATCGCGGCTATTCGGAAGACGAGATCGCGTCGATCTACGAAACCTGCTGCTTCGTTTCCAACGACCTGTTCGATGGCAAGCTGCACAAATGCAGCCGGAGCGCCTATGGACGCCACATCGGCAAGATACCGGATTACCCTTCGGATTATGTGGACGTGCGTGCGGCCGAGGGGCCGGAACTACGCCGGCAGTTGATCGGCTTCTTCGCGGATACCCATCCGCGGGTCTGCCTCCATTGCAACGGCACAACCGCCAAGACGATCGAAGCCGGCCGCCAGGTGCAGCGTTCGAGACGCCGACCTCGCCAGTTGGCCGCTGCGGAATAGACGGGATACGCGATGAAAGCAGCGCTCAAGCCTCGGATAAACCTGGACGGTCGGACCGCGCTCGAGACCGTCATCCCGTTGAGCACGCCGATAGTCCTATTCATCGATCCGTCCAGCACCTGCAACTTCCAATGCACATTCTGTCCAACCGGCGACCGCGCCCTGATCAAAGAAACCGGACGATGGCAGGGCGCCATGCGGTGGGAAGTCTTCCAGAAGACCATCGACGATCTGCACGACTTTGAGAGACCGCTCAAGGTACTGCGCCTCTACAAGGAGGGCGAACCGCTGCTGAACAAGCGGCTGCCCGACATGATCCGCTACGCCAAGGACTCCGGTTGCGTCGAGTACATCGACACAACCACGAACGGGTTTCTGCTTTCCCCGGATATGTCCCACCGTCTGCTCGACGCCGGCCTGGATCGGATCAACATCTCGGTCGATGGCATGTCATCGCAGCAGTATTGGGAGTTCACGAAAACACGGGTCGACTTCGACAGTTTCGTCGAGAACATCCGGTACCTGCACGAGCACAGCGGGTCATGCGAAGTCTGCGTTAAGATCCCCGGCGACATTCTGAGCGAGGATGACAAAGAACGCTTCTTCGCAACCTTCGGCGACATCTGCGACCGCATTTTCATCGAGAACTTCGCGCCATGCTGGCCGGAGTTCGACGTGGAAGCCTACACCGGGGTCGACATATCCATCGGCATCTACGGCAACGAAATCCGAGAGGTCGAGACATGTCCTTACATCTTCTATTCGATCTCGGTGAACTCGGACGGGTCGGTGAGCCTGTGCTTCCTTGATTGGGCGCGCCGGCTTACCGTTGGTGACGTCCGCCAGCAATCGCTGCGGAAGATTTGGACCGGCGACGCGCTCTTTGAGCACCAACTGGCCCATCTGCGCGGACAGCGGCGGGAGAACCCGACCTGCGCCGGTTGCGGCCAGCTATCCCATTGCCTACCCGATAACATCGACCCTTACGCCGCGGAGCTTGCCGACCGGCTCGTTGCGGCAAGACGGCGCGCCGCCGCGTGACGAGGGACTACACCGTCCTTCACGTCGCCGCGCATCTCGGCGGCGGCGTCGGTCGGGCACTCCTGGCGGTCGCCCGCGCCCATCGTGCCCGAGGCAGGCAGATCCGGCACATATTCGCCTGCCATGAGGTGCCGACCAACAGCCAGTTTGTCGATCAACTCCGCGACGACGGATTCGAGGTGCATGCGCCGGCCAACGCAAGAGTCCTCAACCGGCTGGTCGCGGCGGCCGACCTGGTACAGGTGGACTGGTGGCATCACCCAAGGCAGTGCGCATGGCTGGTCGGGACGCGGACGCCGATGCGGACGGTCGTCTGGGCGCACACCTCCGGACTGCATGTGCCCGCCATTCCACCGGCATTTGTCCGGAGCGTGGACGCATTCCTGTTGACGGCGCCAGCGTCGACCGCTGGGCGAGGGTGCGACTCAGCGGAGTGCATCCCGAGTGCCGGTGGCTTCGACGACTTCCCCATCGTCCGCCGCCGCCGTCCGCAGCGTGACGGACTGCGCTACGGTTATCTGGGATCGCTCAGTCCGGCCAAGCTTCATCCTTCGTTCGTCGACTTCATCAGGGCGGTCGATGTCCCAGGTTTCGCCGTCGATTGCTATGGCGATCTCTCGGGTGTCCTAGAATTCCAACAGGCTGCCGCACGGCACGCGTCCCTCTTTCGTTTGCACGGCTACGCCCACACGCCGGCCTCAGTGCTGCGAGATCTGGACGTGTTCATCTATCTGCTCAATCCGGAGCACTACGGCACCACCGAGAACGCCCTGCTGGAAGCGATGGCGTCCGGCGTCGTCCCCATAGTCATGGACAACCCTGTTGAGAGCGCCATCGTTCGTCATCGCGAGACCGGCTGGATCATCAATTCGCCGGACGAACTGCGCCAGGTCGTGCGGCGGCTCAACGGTCAGCCGGATGAACGGCGCAAGATGGCCAGGGCCGCCTCAAGCTTCGTGCGGCGAACCTATGCGCCGGAGCGAACCGCCGATGCCTTGGCGCGATGCTACGAACGATTGCTCGGCCGGCCAAAGCGCCGATATGAACTGG
Source organism: Alphaproteobacteria bacterium (assembly GCA_028279245.1). GTDB lineage: Bacteria > Pseudomonadota > Alphaproteobacteria > UBA6615 > UBA6615 > JANQOE01. The sequence goes on along the minus strand of JANQOE010000033.1, from coordinate 25,789 downwards.
CGAATGTCTTCGGGAACACCCCTGCGGAGTGGTTGCTGACCGGTCTCGGCGACTACCGCTCACTCATCGAAAATGGCCTGCACCGTTCGGCCGCGTCCGCCAGGCTCCAACACTCTTTCCTCTACGCGAAGACCAAGAGCTCCCCGTTCCATTTCCACCGCTGTTTTCCGGGAGACCCGCAGATCCGCGCTTGGACCCGAGGATTGGAAAGCGATCTAGCCGTTGCGGCCGCTGCCTGATCCCCAGGCGGCGCAAAGCCTGCTGACTTCGCTGTTTTCGGGCGGGTCTGCCACCCCGCCCGCAATCCAACCCGCGGCGCCGGTCTTCTTGTATGGCGCTGGGGAACTGGGACGCATGGCGCACGAGACCCTGATCAAGGCGGGTGTGCCGGTGGCCGGCATACTCGACCGCGCCGCCAAGCCCGGCATGGCCATCGCCGGCGTACCGGTATGCCATCCGGACACGACACAACTAGCATCGGACGCGCCGCTACTGGTGACGACCGTCAGCACGACATATGGTCCGCTCGCCCAAAGTCTAAGGGAACGTGGTTGGGCCAACGTGCTTCCGTTCTACGACTTCGCGCTTGTCCTCGACGGACCGTGCCAGCTCACGAACGGTTGGTTCGCCGGCGCGTTGGGCGCGGACGATGAACGGGAGACCACACTCTGCCTCGCCGGCCTGGCCGACGCGCCGTCTCGGGCCGCATACCTCCAGCATCTCGCCTGGCGCATCCGGCGGGAGGACTGGCGATTCCAAGACGCACCCGTCGAGAAAGAGAACCGATACTGGATCCAGCCGATCCTGGCGGCCCTCAGCGGATCGGAGGAGTTTGTTGACGGTGGTGCCTACGACGGTCGGGTTTTTGGCCAACTGCTCGAAAGAACGCACGGTGACTTCAGCAAGGCTCACCTGATCGAACCGGACAGGAGAAGCTGCGATGCCCTGTGGACCGGTCTCAGCGGACTCTCGGCCGAGCAGCAGCAAAAAGTGAATGTCCTACCCGTGGCGCTCGGCGACCGCAGGGCCCCCGCGCCATTCAACGGTGGGCATGGCTATGCCTCGCGACTAGGGAATGGACCGGACGAAGTGACAGTTACAACGCTCGACGCGTTGGATGTGAAGCCCACCTTCGTGAAGCTGCACCTCGAGGGCGACGAGTTGGCAGCGTTGGAGGGAGGCGTCGTGACGCTACAGCGGTGCCGGCCGAAGATCGCGGCGACCGTTTATCACAACCGAGATGGCCTGTGGCGCACCCTGCGGTTTTTGATGGTTACCCTGGAAAACTATCTCTTCTATTTTCGGCTCCACGCATGGTGCGCGACCGGTGCGGTCGCCTACGCCATTCCGGCCGAGGCGCAGCCCTAGATGCCAGAGGAAACCTCAATGGTCGATTTCGATACTGAAGTCGCGCACAACATCGAAGCGCTGGCCAAAGCCGAAGCGTTCCACCAGGCCTCGCGCGATTGGCTGCTGGAGGCAAATCGCTGCAAATACGCTTACAATTTCTCTTGGTTGGGTCGACCCATCTTCCAGGTGCCCCAGGATCTCCAGGCCGTGCAGGAGATCATCTGGCGGGTGCAACCCGACCTGATCGTCGAAACCGGGATAGCCCGCGGCGGCTCCTTGGTATTCAGTGCGTCGATGCTGGCGCTGCTGGATCTTTGCGAGGCCACGCAGCGTGGTCAGGCTTGCAGCGTGGCCGACAGCGCGCGGCGCGTGATCGGCATCGATATCGACATCCGCGCCCACAACCGGAAGGCTATCGAGGCCCATCCGCTCGCACGCCTAATTGAAATGGTTGCCGGCTCGTCCGTTGACCCCGATGTCGTCAACCATGTTCGCGAGGCCGCGGCTCGACACCAGCGCGTGATGGTCTGTCTCGATTCCAACCACACGCATGATCATGTGTTGGCGGAACTGGAGGCCTACGCGCCATTGGTTACGCCGGGCAGCTACTGCATTGTTTACGACACCGGCATCGAGGATCTTCCAGCCGGATTCTGCGACGACCGGCCTTGGGACAAAGGCGACAATCCAAAGACGGCAGTCTGGGCATTTCTACAACAGAACGCCGACTTCAAGATCGACAGGTCCTTGGAGTCCAAGCTCGGGATCACCGGATCACCCGATGGCTTCCTCCTCAGAATGGGGTAGATGCACCATCTCGGTCGGTACGGTAGCCTCGTTCGGACTTCCTGCCTATCTTTGATCCGATGGATAAGCTCAGCCAGCTAGAAATGGTGCTCCGCGATTTCGACGGGCCGACGATTGCCGTATCCGGCGGCGTCGACTCGACAACCCTGGCCGAGTTCGCGCGCCAACAAGACCCGCAGACCCGGATGGTGCATGCGATTTCACCAGCTGTCCCGGTTGCGGCGACAAGACGGGTGCAGGCCCTCGCCGCGGAGCGGGATTGGCGCATCTCTTTCGTCGATGCAGGCGAGTTTACGGACGAACGTTACCTCAGCAATCCCGTGAACCGTTGCTTCTACTGCAAGTCAAATCTCTACCGGACACTGGGGCAACTGACCGAGGGGGTCATCTGTTCCGGCGCCAACACCGACGATCTGACGGACTACCGGCCGGGCTTGGTTGCGGCGGAAGAAAACGGCGTGCGCCACCCCTACATAGAGGCAGGGCTGGCAAAATCGGACGTTCGTACCCTGGCCGCCGAACTCGGCCTGACGGAGCTCTCCGCCCTACCTGCGTCGCCCTGTCTGTCCAGTCGCATCGAGACCGGTATTCGCGTTGAACCCGGCACGCTACGGCTGATCGAGGACGTCGAGACCTGGCTGCAGGAGCAAATCGCGCCACAGACCGTCCGGTGCCGTATCCGTCGTGGTGGCATCGAAATTGAACTTGATCCGGGAACCCTCGGGCAGCTTGATGCTGCTGAGCAGGAAACACTTGTCAACCGGCTCAGGAGCGTTGACGCGAGCCTGGCCGGGCAATCGATTCACCTATCAGCCTACCGGCGCGGAAGCGCATTCATCGGGGAGAAAGCGCCAAGATCATGAGCGTCCGTGAAGAGGTACAACTGGATTTTGACCGGCCGGCGCGCCTCGGCATCGCCGAGGCCATTCTGTGCGCCAACAAGTCGCCGGTGCAGCTCAACGAGATTCTCTCACAGGTCCTGGCCAACAAGCGCGATGCGCTGCTGACCCGACTGACCAAGGAGAAGCGAACTCGGCTCAAGCTGCCGGTCGAGGCAGAGTTCGACTACGACGCTTTGTCGCAGACCGCATTTTTCAATCACCGCTGGTCCGAACTGCCGCCGGCGCGCGTCGCCGTGGTCGCCGCCGGTACATCGGACGCCCGCGTGGCGAGGGAGGTCATTCGTACCCTGGAGTTTCACGGCCAGGCATGCACCGCCATCTACGACGTTGGCGTCGCCGGCCTTTGGCGCTTGCTGGAGCGCGGCAAGCAGATCGCGCAGCATCCGGTCGTCATTGTCGTGGCCGGCATGGACGGAGCGCTGCCGAGCGTGCTCGGCGGTCTCGTTCCGGGGGCGGTCATCGCCGTCCCAACAGCGACCGGTTACGGGATGTCGCGCGCGGGCCAAACGGCCTTGGCCGCCTGTCTCGCGTCCTGCGCCCCGGGCGTCACGGTCTGCAATATCGAGAACGGCCACGGTGCCGCCTGTGCCGCGCTGCGGATCCTCAACGCCATGGGCAACAACGGCGAGTCCGCCGGCTAGTGCAGCGCGATGCTCTGATCCGCCGCGTTGAACAGGTGGATCAACTCCTCGTCGAACCGTAGTCCGATCTGATCCCCCGGACGGACCTCGGCTCCGCCCACAGCGCGAACGGTCAGGACGCCGAGATTCTCGGCTGAGACGTAAAGGAAAGAGTCTGAGCCGAGATGCTCGGCGACTTCGACCTTACCGCTGCAGTGGCCGTCGGCGGTTGCTGTAACCGCGATATGCTCCGGACGAATGCCGAGCCTTGTCGGTTTTGCGCCGTTCATCGACCGGGCCAGGGTGCGATGACCCGGCAATTGAATGGTGCCATTCTCAGCGCTGCACGGGAACACGTTCATCTTGGGTGACCCGATGAACTGCGCCACGAACAGGTTGGCCGGGTTCCGGTAAAGCTCAAGCGGCGTGCCCGCCTGCTCGATGATCCCGTCCCGCAGCACGACAATCTTGTCGGCCAGGGTCATCGCTTCGACCTGGTCGTGCGTCACATAGATCATTGTGGACTGGAGCTGCTGATGCAGCTTGGCGATTTCGAACCGCATCTCGACCCGCAGCGCCGCGTCCAGGTTCGACAGCGGTTCGTCGAACAGGAACGCCGCCGGGTTGCGCACGATCGCCCGGCCAATTGCCACCCGTTGCCGTTGTCCGCCCGACAGCGCCTTCGGGCGCCGATCCATCAGCGCATCGAGTTGCAGAACCCGCCCGGCCCGATCCACCCGCTCGTTCAACTCCGCGCGTGGCATGCCTGACATCTTCAGCGGAAACGCAATGTTCTCCCGGACCGACATATGCGGGTAGAGGGCGTAGGATTGGAACACCATCGACAATCCGCGGCCGGCCGGGGGCAGGGCGGTGACGTCGCGGCCGTCGATGATGATCTTGCCGACCGTCGCCTCTTCAAGGCCGGAAACCAGGCGCAGCAATGTGGATTTGCCGCATCCGGATGGGCCCACGAAGATAACGAACTCCCCGTCGCCGACCGCCAGATCGACACCCTTGATGACTTGGGCCTCGCCAAACCACTTCTCCACACCCTCAAGACGGATCGTTCCCATGCGTTCAGTCCCTCCTTATGCAGCCAGGCTGGTTTGGCTCGGCGACACCCACGTCAGCCAGATCGCGGCGGTCCACGAGAAATCCGCGCCCCCGCACCCACGCCCGGTCAGCGGGCAGTAGTATTCGTTGAATCCGCTTATCTTCACGAGTTCGCGCGTGTCATCGCGCAACCGTGTCGCCAGATCCTCATAGCCGGTATCGCGCAAACCCTGGGCCAGCAAGAAGTTCATGACCGCCCAGGTCGGTCCGCGCCAATAGCGTAATGGATCGAACTTCGAATGCGCCGGATCGAGACTTGGCACGCCGAACCGAACTTCACCAAGCACGCGCCTGAGGTTCGCGATCAGCCGGTCGTTTCTATCGCGGTGATTGAGCCCGGCATAGAAGGCCAGAAAAGACGCATTGGTCAGCCCATCGGCCAGCTTGCCGCTCCGCAGGTCGAGCGCGCAGTAGGCGCCCAACTCTTCGTTCCACAGGCGCTGCACACCATCCTCGGCCCGCTCGATCCAGGCGTCGATTTCCCGAACCGCGTCGTCTTCGCCGAGCAGGTCCGCCAGCCACCGCAAATCGCGGTCGGCGCGGATCAGGATCATGGTGGTTCCTGGATCCGCCACCCAGAACGGGCTCGACTGTGCGGTTTTCGCCGGGTCCCAGCCATTCTCCCGCCCGAACTGGATAAGCGCCAGGTAGCGGTCGTAGTCATGCTTTTTCGGCCGCATCTCCGGGTCGACATGTTCCGTATCGCGGCGCTGATACTCACCCACACCGGATGTATCGACGGCCGCCATCGGCCCGTCCCAGTCGGGCGAGTTGTCTCGTCCCCCCTCCCAGGGATGGGCGGTCGCAATAACCCCCAGGCTTTGCGGGTCGCGCGCCTCATGAAACCATCGATGCCAACGCAGCAGCTTTGGGAACAAGGCCCGCGCCCGGTCGCGCCCTGCCGTGGACTGGTCCAACTCGGCTAAGCGGCGCGCGGCAGATGTCGCAACCGGTGGTTGGCTATAGCCGGAGGTCGGCGGATCGACCGAAACGCCCCACACATCGGGTCCCGGGAAATAGTCCGGATCGTTTGCCCGAAACACGATGTGCGGCACCATCCCGTTGGGCCATTGCGCCTCCAGCAGGGTCTCCAGTTCCCGCCATGCCCGGTCCGTATCGAAGGTGGCGAAGCCGAGCGCCACAAACCCGGAATCCCAGTTCCATTGATACGGATAGAGGCCATGACGCGGGATCGTGAAACCGCCGAGGTCGTTTTGTCTGAGAATCTCGACCGCCTGGTCGTCAAAATCCCGGCTGGCGCCGCTACCGTTAGAAACCACTCGCTATCCCTTCACACTGCCTGCGGTCAGGCCCTGAACCAAGAAACGCTCAAACCAAAGAAAGATAATCAGTACGGGCACGGTCGCCACGACCGACCCGGCCATCAGGAATTGCCGCGGCACCTCGGATGAATCCAACGAGACCACGCCGCGCGACAGCGTGAAGATGTCCGGATTGTCTAGGAACATGAAGGCAAACAGGAACTCGTTCCACGCAATCATGAACACGTAGAGCGCGACCGAAGCGACGGCCGGCAGGCTCAGCGGCAAGGTAATCCGCAGGATCACCCCGAGGCGCGTGCAGCCATCCATGAGGCCGGCCTCTTCCAGTTCGGCGGGCAATCCGCGGAAATAGCCCTGGAGCATGTAGAGGGCCACCGGGATTGTCGTCGCCGGATACACAATCATTAGCCCGAGCAACGTGTCTCGCAGCTGTAACTGGGAGAACACCGAATAGAGCGGGATCACCAGGACAATCGCTGGCACCATGTAGATCAGCAGAATGGAACGCGACAACACGGTCCTGGCCGGGAAGCGCAGCCGCGCCACCGCATATGCGCCCGGGATCGCGAACAGCAACGTCAGCACGACAGTGGAGACGGAGACGTAGGCGGAGATCAGCAGATAGCGGCCAAATCTGAACTCTTCAAACAACCGGACATAGGAGTCGAAAAGCGGCCCGATCCCTTGGGAAAGGTCGACCGAGAAGTCCAACGGATTGGCGATCAGGAATTGCTGACTCTTAATGCTCGTCATCACCATGACGTAGAACGGCAACGCCACGATAATGGTGAAGATGATGAAGCCAAGTCCTTTCAGCACCCGAACAACGATGACCTCGAAGTCGTACCGTGTAAGCCGTCCGCTTCTCGCGTCTTGCAGGCACAGCCGATTGGCCGCCCACACGCAACCGACGACTGCTATCAGGGCAATGCCCTGCCAAGCCGGTAGTTGTGACAGCGGCAGGCCGAACGGCTGCGCGAAGGAAACCAGAACGAGACCGACCAGCATGGCCGCGGCGGAGGCAATCGCCACACCGCTGGTCCGCCCCTCCGGGGGCCGATACATCAGCACCGCGGCGCTTAGCAGTCCGGCAATGGCCCCGGCTGTCACCGCCGGCGTGGCAGCGGCGCCGCTCGCCAGGGTCAGCGTCACCCCGAACACGATCATCGCAATGGCGCCCCACAACGCCCCCGAGACCAGGCCGGCGATGTATCCAACACCGATGGTCATAGCCCTTCCTCCTTCGGCGTGAAGCGGAAGTAGACCAGGGCGAACACCAGCAGGACGAAGAACACGACCACGGCAACCGCTGCGCCAGCCCCGAGGTTCGACAGCGCAAAACCCTGCTCATAGACATCGACGGTCAGGGTTCGCGTGCCGGCCGCACCGCCCGTCAACAGGAAGATGTCGTCGAACTTGTTGAACGTCCAAATGAAGCGCAGCAGGAACAGGACCGACATGATCCCCGCGAGTTGCGGCAGAGAGATGTACCAGAACTGCTGCATCGGCGTCGCACCATCCACCTCTGCCGCCTCGTACATATCGCTCGAGATCGATTGCATTCGGGCGAGGATAAAGAGGAAGGAAAGTGGGAAGTATCGCCAGGCCTCAAAGGCAATGACTGTGGACAGCGCCAACGGGAAACTGAGTTGCAAACCGAAGAGCTCAAAGTCGACAGCACGCTGACCAAAGAAATTGATGGGACTATCGACGACACCCATCTGCTTAAAGATCGCGTTCAGCGTGCCGGAGAAGGGGTCGAGCAACACGACCCAGGTAAAGGCAACGGCAATCACCGGCGCGACATAAGGAAATAGGAAGAGCCCGCGAAGGAATCCACGCCCGCGGAAGTTCGTGTTGAGAAGCTGTGCGGCGAACAGACCCAGGACCAACGCACCGGCGGTGCCGAACACAGTGTAGTAGATGGTCACCCGCAGCACGACCCAGAATTCGCTGGCGCTGAAGGCGCGCTGGAAGTTGCTCAGCGTGAAGTCGAATGAGGTCAGGATGTTGACCGCGTCGCCAACCATGACGGGCCGCGAGTCGCGCGGACTGACCGGATCGGCGAGATAGGCTGCACCCACCTCCAGTGGAATCTCGATGCGCTCCCGATACCCCGGCGGCCAGGTGCCAAGATCGCAGGAGATCGCGGTGCCATCCAACACGCAACGCTCGTCGATCTCCAGCGGTTCGAGGCCGTCAGGCAGCGTATCGGTCAGCGATACATCTCTGATCTCGGCCTTTTGTGAGCTGTTGCGCAGCCGGTATTGCAGCAACAACTGGTCGCCAACGGCAGTGGCCTCGCCCCGCACCCGTTCGCTCGCCACCGGCGTCGGCGGACGGAGGTCCGCCAATTGCACCGGTTTGAAACTGATCCAGAAGTTGGCCAACAGCGGGAACAAGACGATGGCGAGGACGATCGCGAAGGTCGGGGCGAGCAGGGCGAAGGCGAGGCGGGCCTCGCCCCGTGCCATCGGTCCCAGCTTGGTATTCGGCGGCTTGGCAGCGGTCGTTCCCCGCTCAGCCGTGTCCGCGGCCTCGGTGTGCGTCACCATGGCGGCAAGTCCTATCCCTAGCAGTTATCGCGGCGACAGCTTCTTGTTATTGGGGTGGGGCGCCGTTCGCCCCACCCATTGCAGCAGTCGTTATTCGATGTCGGCGAGTTGCGACTCTAACTCCGCGACCGCTTCATCGGCGCTGATCTCATCGTCGATGTAGCGGCGGAATACGCGGGCAAAGACCTGGCTGTTGATGATCTTTGACGCCCGCTCCAGCTGGCCGTTGGCAACACCCCAACGGTCGCCGGTCGATAACCCAGCGACGATGTTGTCGATGACGTCTTGCGAATAGATGTCGGCCAACGGTGCCTTACGGTCGACGCCAACCGGCAAGCTCGCCCACAGATCCTGGAACTTGTTGGCATCATCGCCATCGCCGCGGCGGATGGGGAATTTGCCTTCCGGGGCGATGCCGAGGATCTCGCCATAGCCTTCGCTCAGCGCGAACTTGACGAACTCGGCTGCCGAATCCGTATCCGCGTCAGCGGTGATGCCGAAGTAGCGGATGTCAGCCCAGGCCGCGCCGTCCGCGTTTGAAGGACCGGCCAGGGTCGTGATGAACCCGGTCTTCTCGGCGAGTTCACTGCTGGTCGGGTCGTCGACCGCTGTCACCGGCACGGCGTCTCTCAGCCCGGCAAGCTCGTCCATGATGAAGGGCGACCAAATGATCATTGGCGTTTGCCCCGCGAAGTACATTTCGCGCGACTGCTGCCAGAACAGCTCGCCTTCTGGGGACGCTTCGGCGGTGGCTTTGTAGAACTCGAGGATTTCCTTGAGTTTCGTGGCGTCGATATTGATCGAGCCGTCGTCCGCGACCGGCGAATAGCCGTTGGCCAGCGAGAGATGCTCGATGAGCTGCATCATGTACTGCTCGTCGATCTTCGTCGCGGTGACGAAGCCAAACATCTCCGGCGGGTTATGCAGCGCTTCAATCGCGGTCTGCATCGCCTCGAACGTGGCCGGCGGTGCCAAGCCTTTCTCCTCGAACAGATCTTTCCGGTAGACGACCATCTGCGTCCAGCCGTCGACCGGCACGGATGCGAATTCATCCTCGACACTGGCCATTCCTAGGGCACCTGGGGCGAACGTGTCTCGCCCCAGCTCATCGATGACTTCGGTCGCGGCCTCGCTGTCCAGAATGCCAGCCTGCGTCCACGGCAGCAGGAACTGCACGGAATGCATGATGACATCGGGTAGGTCGCCTGCCGCAAAGGCTGCCGTCGCCCGCGTGCCGGTGTCGCTTTCCTCGACCGGAATGACTTCGACGGCAATACCCGTCTTGGCCTCGAAGTCGGCCGCCAGTTTCTCCTGACGCTCAATGCGCGCCGGCTGGTTCTCCGAGGTCCAGAACCGGATGCTCTGGGCTTCCGCCGCGGTCGCTGCCATCAGCGCAAGGCCTGACGTTAACAGCACCGTCGGTACTAGGGGGTTTCGCTTCATCTTTCTCCTCCCATGGTGAGATCAAGTTGTTGCTTCGACAAACTCTTGTGGTGTTTTGATGGGCTTGGCGGGCCCATCCGTCGCCCGGCTCACCAAGCGTGGCGGCCAGACTTCCTGCAGGTCTTCCGGAGGGGTACCCGCCAGTCTTGCCAACAGCATCTCGGCAACCCGCGCGCCGCCGCGATGGATCTGCTGGTGCATCGTCGTGAGCGGCGGGTCCGCGTACTGCGCCAGCGGAATGTCGTCATATCCGATGATCGAAACGTCGACGCCGATTTCCAGCCCACGCGCCTTCACCGCCCGCATTACGCCAAGCGCCGTGAAGTCGCTGGCGCAAAGCATCGCGGTCGGCGGTTCATCAAAGTCCAGCAGCCGGTTCGCGATGTCGTGCCCGCTCTCCTCGTTGAGATCGCTTTCACAGAGGATCGTCCGGTCGATTTCGATGCCGGCATCGGCGTGGGCCCGCTCGTAACCTATTAGCCGCGCCTGCGCGAAGGCCAGGTTCATCGGCGCGTTGATCAGGGCGATCCGCCGGTGGCCGAGCCCAATCAGGCGCTGCGTTGCCTCCAGGAAGCCGCCTTCATTGTCCATGTCCAAATAGGCGTGCGGCCGGTCGCTCCCGGTTCTGCCATGACAGACGAACGGAAAGTCCTGGTCCAGTAAATACTCGATGCGCTCATCGTGTGAGCGTGTTCGCGCGACGATCAGGCCGTCGACCCGGCGGCCTTCGACCAGGCGCCGATAGACCCGAAGCTCCGCCGGACCTTCCGGTGCAGCGGTGACGATCAGGTCGAGATTTGCGTCCTCGAAGACGGAGGCCATGCCCCGCAGCAGCTCGGTAAAGAACGGGTCCACGAAGTCACCAACCGACCGCGGCAGTACCAGTCCGATCGCTTCGGCTCGCCCGAGGGCCAGCCGCCGGGCCACCGGATTGGGCCGGTATCCCGCAGCTTGGGCCGCATCAATAACCCGCGCTCGCGTAGTCTCGCTAACGTCATCATAGCCGTTCAGGGCCCGCGAGACGGTCGTCATTGAAAGACCTAGCTGTGTTGCTAGTGTCTTCAGGTCCATTTATTTCTACCAAAACCCTTTGGTAAGAAAAAATGTAACCCAAACCGCTTTGGGGCGCAACAAGCATGCAAATGATGGAAAGCTGAGAGCACCGGGGCGCTCGTGAAGACCTCCTAAACCACCGGACGGAAAGGCGTTGGCAAGCTTGCCAACCTGCGCGACCAGCTCAGGTCCGGCCGACCGTCGGTAGTTGACTATGTCGGGTCATGTTTTGACCGGGCCAAAGAACACGCCGGCTGGACGCGGAGACCCGATGCGGCCGCCGCCTTCTTTCGTAACATCCGAAACAGCCGGCCCGCCTCGATTGCTGGTGTTCCAGCGCTGAGTCTCCCCGCCGGCCGGGATGTGAATTTGCTGCTTACCGGGCTGTGGGTGGAGGCGGCGTTGCGGAGCTAATCTGACCCGGCAACGCCGACGTCTAAGCGATTCGATTGACCCCGGTTTTAGGCGGTTACCCTAGAAGCCGTACAACCGTGCCGGATTGTCCCGGAGGATCTTGTCGCGCACAGCCTCATCGCCGGTCCAGTGCAGCAGGGTGTCGAGCAAGCGTGCATCGTCCGGCTTGCTGGCCGGATCGGACACGCCAAGATGCGGCCAGTTGCTGGCCCATAGCATCCGGTCCGGCGCAACGCGGATTAGTTCTTTCGCAAGCGCACCGGAGTCTTCCATGTATGGATAGTCCGACCAGGTGGACTCGTAGGGTGCCGATAGTTTCACATAGCAGGCGCCGCTCTCCAGCAGGCGCAACAGGGCTTTGAAGCTCGGGTGATCGATCCCGACCTGGGTTTGGAACTTGCCGATGTGATCGATGACGATCGTCGTCGGCAAGGCTTCCAACAGCGACAGCCGCCCCGGCAGTTTCAACCCGTCCAACTGGACTTGCACATGCCAGCCCACTTCGGCAGCTTTCTCGGCAATCTCCGGGATCTCGGGCCACTCGTGCCACCCGCCTTGCAACATATGGAAGCAGGCGCCGCGGACCCCTAGGTCATCCAAAGCTTCCATCTGCTCGATCTCAACGTCGGCCTCAAGCGTCACGATCCCCCGCGCATTGGGGCCGAACTCGGCCATCGCCGCCAGCACCCAGCCATTGTCCATCTCGTAGGCCGGGGTCTGGGTCATGACGCATCGCTCGATGCCCAGTCGCCGCGCAGTGGCGACATAGTCTTCAAGCGGCGCTTCCGGAAAGATCCCTTCGTGACCGGGGGCAAACGGAAATGTTTCCTCCGGGTAGACGATGTGCATGTGGGTGTCGCAAGACCCGCTCGGCGCCTTCAGTTCCGGTTTTGCTGCAGCCACTTAGTCAGTCCAGGGTGAGGCGGCAGTCTGTCCACGCGCCGTTTGCATTTGATGAGTCTATTGCGGCTCGCACAAACTTGACCCCCCGCGCGCCGTCCTCGGCGGTCGGAAAGTGCAGGGCGAGGGGGTCTGCCGCGCCGCCAGCACGCCGTGCGGCGATTGCTTCGGAGGCGTCCGTGTAGATGTTCGCGAAGCCCTCGTGGAACCCCTCGGGGTGACCCTTAAGCACGCGGCTCCCCCGCACGGAAAGCGGCGAGGCGCCCGGCCCGTTGCGCGTGCGGATCTGCGCCGGTCCGTCGATCGGCAAGAAATCCATGATGTTGGGATGCTCTTGCCACCACTGGATGCTCCCCTTGGTGCCCGAGACGCGAAGCTTCAAGGAATTCTCAACCCCGGCCGCCGCCTGGGTGACCCACATGCAGCCGCGCGCGCCGTTGGCGAACCGCAACAGCGCCCCGGCATAGTCATCGACCTGGCGATTGGGGACGATCGCCCCAACCTCTGCCGAGATCTCCGCCACCTCCACCCCGGTGACAAAGGACACAAGGTTGTGCGCGTGGGTACCGATATCGCCCATGATGAGGGATGGCCCGCTGCGCGCCGGGTCGTACCGCCAGGGGAGGGGGCCGGCGGCTGGGTCCGGATCATTCTCCGCGGCTTTGCCGCCCTGCACATATTCCACCTGGACCAACCGGATTTCGCCGAGCTGGCCGTCGGCCACCATCGATCGTGCCTGCCGCACCATCGGGTAGCCCGTGTAATTGTGGGTCAGGGCGAAAACCAGGCCGGTTTCCCGGACCGTTCGGACGATATCGAGCGCGTCTTCCAAAGAGTTGGCGAGCGGCTTGTCGCAGATGACGTCAAACCCCTTCCGCAGCGCCGCCACACTGTACTCATGATGGGTGTCGTTTGGCGTCATGATCGCGATAACGTCCGCCCCATCGTCGCGTCCGGCTTCGCCGGCGATCAGGTCGGCCCCAGAGCCATAGGCGCGGTCCGCCGCAACACCGATGTTCAGTGCGGCCTGGCGTCCCCGCTCGGGATTGGACGACAGCGCCGCGCCAACAATCTCATATCGGTCATCCAGCCGCGCGGCCGTCCGGTGCATCGCGCCAATGAACGAGCCCGGCCCGCCACCGATAACCGCCAGGCGCAATCGGCGCCCAAGTGTCTCGACCACCGGATTCGTATCCACAGCTCCCTCCCAGTCTTCGGGCGTGTCGCCCGCCCGCGCGGACATTAACCATTTCCCGGGTCTTGTCACCAGGGCGCCACCGGCGTTGCGCTTCATTTTGCTTGCAATGGGTTTGCACCAGCGCGGTGCAGCAACTCGTGCTCGGCTTAGTGTTTGTTGCAGCGGTCGGCTTCGATAGAACATACTCACAATCAAAATCGCCGGGATCAGAGCAATGTCGGACGTGCCACTCGTCGAAATGAAAAACATGCATAAACGCTTCGGCGGTGTGCATGCGGTCAGCGGTGTTTCGGTCGACCTCTATCCCGGGGAAGTGGTCGGTCTGCTGGGGCACAACGGGGCGGGCAAGACCGTGCTGATGAAGATTCTGTCCGGGGCACACCGCCCGGATGGGGGAGAAATCCTCATCAACGGCAAGCATGTCGACATCGACAACCCGCGGGCGGCCCACGAACAGGGCATCGAGACCATCTACCAGACGCTGGCGCTTGCGGACAACTTAGACGCCCCGGCGAATCTGTTCCTCGGCCGCGAACTGATGACCGGCGTTGGCACCTTGGATGACGATCGGATGGAGGCGGAGACCCGGAGGGTCATCCAGCGCCTCAACCCCAATTTCAAGAACATCAAGGACGCCGTCCGGACCATGTCCGGTGGTCAGCGCCAGTCCGTCGCGATCGCCCGCGCGGTCTATTTCGATGCCAAGATCCTCATCATGGACGAACCGACCGCCGCTCTGGGACCCCACGAGACGGCGATGGTCGCGGATCTGATCAAGCAGCTGAAGAAGGAAGGGATCGGCATATTCCTGGTCAGCCACGACTTACACGACGTGTTTGACCTTTCTGACCGGGTATCAGTCATGAAAAACGGACAACTGGTCGGCACTAGACGAACGACCGAGGTCACCAAGGACGACGTTTTGGGAATGATCATCCTCGGCAAGCTGCCCGAACAAGGTAAAGTCGAGAACCTTCACTAACGCGTGCCCTGAACGCTTGACCGACACCGTTGGCCCGTTGTCTCGCGGCGAGCTATAGTAGCTCTGCACAGTTCGGGTGGACGACGATGGCGGCTCTCCGACGACTTGCACTGCAGGCGGTATTGCCGGGCATACTGTTCGTGCTGCTATCCGGTGGTAACGCGGTCGCCGGGTGTTTTCCGGTTGCCCAGACCGAAGCCCGGTTTCTCCCGGCATCACTGCCGGACGGCGCGACGGTCCAGATCACCTTCCTTGGGCATTCAAGTTTTTTAATCGAGACCGCCGCCGGCGTAACGGCGATTACCGACTACAACGGCAGTCACCGGGTCGCATCGGCCCCCGACATCGTGACGATGAACAACGCCCATTCATCTCACTACACGGACCTCGTTGAGCCAGGTGTGGAGTTCATCCTGCGGGGCTGGGATCCCGACGGCGGCATGGCAACCCATCGGGTGGCCAAGGACGATCTGCTCGTCCGCAACGTGCCAACCAACGTCCGGGACATCAGCGGCACCCGCTATAACGGCAACTCCATCTTCGTGTTCGAGGTCGGCGACCTGTGCATTGCCCACCTTGGCCATCTTCACCACGCGTTGACCGACCAACATCTGGCCGATCTCGGCATCATCGATGTGCTCTTTGTGCCGGTCGACGGTGGCCTCACCATGTCTCACCGGACCGCGTTCGAGGTGGTCGCGCAGATCGGTGCCCCTGTCGTGATTCCGATGCACTTCATCAGCCAGGGGGCGCTGGCCCAGTTCGCCGCGCTGATCGAAGGGCGCTACCAGGTACGGGCGAACGAAACACCCACCGTCGCCTTCTCCCGCCAGACCCTGCCCAGAGGGACGTTCCTAATCCTGCCCGGCTTCTGACCGCCTAGGCCGCCGACTCGCCGCTATCCGTCCAACCGGTCCGCGCATCGTTCACCACCGCCCAAGTTGCCAGTTGCGTCCTGTTCCGTTGGCCAAGCTTCCGGCAGAGGTTCCGTACGTAGACCTTTACCGTGCCGTCGGAGATTTCCAGCTTGCGGGCGATGTGTTTGTTGGAAAGTCCACCGGCGAGGAGCTGCAATACCTCGCGCTCGCGCCCCGACAGGCGCGTCGTGCCGCCGGCGTGATCCTTCGCAAATGGAAACGCTTCCTGCTGCGGCCCTGGCGCGCGGATGTCCGGATGGTACAGACGCTCGCCCAGCAAGATCAGTTCAAGGTAGCGGAGCAGGGCCGCCTCCCGAATGTCAGGGGTCAGGAACCCTTCGACACCGGACGTCAACAGTTGTTGCGTTATCAGTGGTTTCAGGCGGTCGGCCAGCACCACAATCCTTGCGTCCCGGTGCTTCCCGCGAAGCTGCTCGAGCGCTTCGACATCTTGGGACGTCCAGGTGCGGAGGTCGGCCAGCAGCAGCCGGGGCGCAAGCCCTTTCTGGTCGACCTCAAGCAGTGCGGAGCGCGGGTCCGGTGTGCGGGCAATCACCTCGAACCCGGCATTCTCCAGGAGAGCTGCAAGGGCATCACGGCGCAAGGCAAACGACGCGACAACGACGGTGGCTCTAGCTGACGCCACGCGGCCCCCTGTTTTCATTTTGCAAACACAACGTCCTGCCAAAGGACACCATGATTGCCCGGGCTAAACGCGTGTCATTTCTCGGATGTTCGCACAGTTAGCAGAGTCCCTTTTTTGCCGCACTCAGCCGGCCCCAAGGGCGATGCAATTATAGAGAGACAAATAACAGGCTTGTGCGTATACCCGAAAGGACTACACGAAAGGAATGGTATAAGGGTGTCGACCGAGACACGGGCCGAAGCAACAACCACCTCTGACACGGAGACCGACGCGCCGCACATACTTCCGTTGGCAATGATCCAACTGGAAACACCGGCGCTACGGCGCGCCCGCATCGTCAAAAACGCCCAACTGCAAGGCGTGATCGAGCTCTTCTCCGGCAGCCAGACCGGCAGCGGGCAGATCCCGCCCAGCGAACTGCCGAACGTCATGGACATGAGCGGCGGGCAGGACGCCGACATGATGATCATCAAGCGCTTGTGCAGCCTGCCGAGCTACGACGTCTACAGTTTACGCGTCTCATTACAGGAACTCGGCATCAAGACCGTCGATGCGAAAATGCTTCGCGTTTCGCCCGAATGCCGAAGGCGGGTGGCAAAACATGTGCGGCGCTACACCCGTCCCATGATGGACCGCATCTATGGCGAAGCGGATGCGGACGCCGCCCAGCCCGAGACACTGGCCGATGTATTTGCCGATGACAGGGCAGAGAAGGCGAAGGCAAATCTGATTTGGCTGGCACACGCACTGCAAATCGAGCTTCGAGAGATGCCGGTATTTGTCGGTGATTATGGAGATATGACGAGCGCTCTGGCCTTCTACGAATATGGCTTTGAGCAGGTCGAGCCGGACCTTGATAGCTTTCTGGCCGCCCTGGCGGACCTTAGGGAGATGAAGTACGGCGCGGATAACGATCTGGTGAAAGCTTGCATCTCAATCGAGAAGCTGATCCGCGGCCTCCAGGAGAATGCCAACGCACTGTTTTCCTACTTTGAGACAAAGAGCAACGAGATGTGGAGGGACCTGTCCGCGCCGGCTTTCGACAAAATGAAGCTCCGCGTCCGCGACTGCTACAAGGGCTTGGGTGGGGGACTGTGCGCCGCCACCGTCAAGATGCAGGCGTGGAAGGACGAGTTTCCGGAACCCGATACCAGCAGCCTCGCGGCGCGCACCGACTTTGTCAGGCGCGATATGCTACCGGGTTTGAGTGCGATGCCGCGGCTCGACGTGCTGCGGCGCAAGTTCTTCGAGGAAGATCAGGAGGATCCTACGCAGGTGCATTAGCACGAGGCGAATCCAACTCGGTACGGATCGCCTTCGCCAAATGCCCCGGCGTCACTGGCTTCTGTAGGAACTGGCAGTTCTCCGGCATCTTGGTGCCCTTCGCCGAGTCCCGGTTGGGATAGCCTGAGACAAACACTGTCGGCAGGCCGGGACGCTTCTCCCGAATAATCTCGCAAAGCTCGAACCCGCCCATTTGCGGCATCACCACATCGCTGAGCAGCAGGTCGATCTCGCCCTCGCATTCTTCTTCGACTTCAAGCGCACAGAAACCGTCTTCGGCGGTGAGGACCTTGTATCCCAGTTCGCGGAGTGTCTCGCTATTCAGGGCCAGCAGCGCCTCATCATCCTCGACGACAAGCACCGTCTCCCCGCGCCCGCGGCACTCGTCGCCAACCGTCGCAGCGGCCTCCTGGGCACCGCCCGCCGCCTGCGGCAGCAAGACCCGCATTGTCGTGCCTTCATTGGCGGATGTCTCGACCAAGACCGTGCCGCCGGACTGTTGGGCGAAGCCAAGAACCATGGCGAGCCCAAGACCGGTGCCCTTGCCCTGGTCTTTCGTCGTGTAGAACGGTTCGAAGATATGGAGTCGGTCTTCTTCGCTGATTCCGGAGCCGGTATCGGTCACCGATATCTCGACGAAGTCACCCGGCTCGATACCGTCGATGTCGCGGACATCCTCGTCCGTCAGCACCACGGATCTGGTCCTGATGGTGACATCGCCCCTCTGCATTGCATCGCCTGCATTTCCGGCAAGATGCAACACGGCTTGTGTAAGCTCGCCGGCGTCCGAATGCACGCAAAGTGACTCGTCCCCGAACTCCATCTTCAACTGGCAGTCCTTGCCGACCGAGCGCTCCAATAACGACTCTGCTTCCCGCAGCGCTTCACTGACCCTAAAGACACGCTTCTCCATCGCCTGACGCCGGCTGAAGACGAGGAGCTGTTTCGTGAGCTTCGCTGCCTTCTCGGCCGCTGCGATCACTTGGAGCAGTGCATCGTGAGCCTTGCTGCTCTGGCCGACAGCTTTCTCCGCCCGGCGGGCATAGCCATCGACGATCATCAGTAGGTTGTTGAAGTCGTGCGCGATACCGCCCGTCAACTGGCCGATCGCTTCCATCTTCTGCGACTGCACGAGATGCTCTTGCATCCGCTGGCGCTCCGCCATCTCTTCTTCCAGCGCGCTGTTTGCCCGAGCATATTTCATTGTCCGCTCGACGACCAATCGCTCGACCTGGCGTTCTCGTTGCCGCTGGCTCCCCATATAGTAGGCGAGAAGGAGGGCGAGGCTGAGCACGGCAGCAGCAATCAGCCACGGCTGCGGTTCCATGAGTCCGGCAACCTGAGCTTCGGGCTCGATGTTGAGCACCCAAGTCTGATCGCCAACCGCAAACTGGTGTTCATAGTGGTGGTCGATCGCCGGGGAGAGCGCACGGTCCGTGCTGAAAACCGTTTGACCAGACCGGTTTAGGATGGCGAGTTGAATCGATGTGTCACCGCCGCCGAGAAGATTGCCCAATCGGGTTGCGGTAACAGTGAACCCGGACAAGGCGGCTCGTCGGGCCTCCACCGTCGACGGTGCCTCGGGACTCTCGTAGACGGGTGCAACCAGCAAGACGGCATTGCTATCGAGCAGACGGACGCCGCTGCTAACCGCGACACCGCCGGTGTCGCGGGCCCTAACAAGCGCATCGCGTCGCGTTGGGTTGGAACCGAAGTCGAAGCCCAGCAGACCACCGCGGCTTAACAGGGGCTCCAGATAGAGGACCGGGAAGTAGGCATCCTCGATCGCACGGCGTATCAAGGAACGATCGGGACCAATTTCCTTGATGTAGACGTCGGTCCCACGGTCAGCGGAGGCGGCTGCCTCGAAATCCGCTCTCTGCTCACCGCTGATCCTCGGTATGTATCCCAACGCCACCAGACCAGCGTCCGACTCCAGGAGCTTTTTTGCGAAAGTTTCGAACTCGGTTCGAGTGACCGTGGGGCGCGCAGCGAATAGCGCCGCAACCCCTTCAACGGCGTGGATATGTCCATCCAGCCGGCTCTCCACAAGCCGTGCCATCTGCTGGGCCCGAGGCTCAAAGTCCCGCCAGGCCGCGATCTCTGTTTGGTGCGCAACGATGAGGAGTGACGCCAGCGAAAGCGCGAGGCCCACGCAACCGACAGTGAGCATCGGGCGCGAGAAGAAATGTCCGTGTTGCGTGTACCAAAGCAGGATTTGGTCGGCCAGCCGGCGTCGGAGCAGGACCAAGAGTGTGCCCGCGCCGACGAGCGCTAGGAGAATGACAAGGTGAGTGGTACCTATGCCGACCATATCCGGAACACCACTAGGCCGCCGCTGCGGCGGCCTTCATCGTATCGGCAAGGACCGTGTACACCGCCGCCCACGACTGCTCGACCTCGGGGGTGAAGCTGTCCTTGAGCCCCTGGCTGAGTGTCCACAGCAATGCCTCCGCGACCGTGTCGTAGTCGCGGTCGGTGACGCCATAATCCGCATGCCGGCGTCCAAGTTCCTGCACGACCGGGATGAGTTTCTCAAGATCATCCAATCCTTTGACCGCGATCTTCAGAGTCGACATGAGCTTCTTGCCTTGTTCTTTCATGTCGCCCTTGAACAGGGATTGCAGCTTCGGATCGATCTCGAACAGCCGATTGTAGAACAACTCAGCGGCGGTCTCGGCGATCGGCTCAACCTGCGCAAACGTATCCTGCACGTAGCGGCGCTGGTCGTCGAAGCCCAAAACCGCCGGCTGATACTGCTCGGTCTCTTCCGGCGCCGCCGGGGCAGCCTCAACCGTTTCCACCGGCGTCTCTTCGATTGGCTCCTCAGATTGCACGGCTTGGGCCGCTTCGACGGCGCTGATCGCCGTCTTGGCATGCTCGCCCATCCGTTCGGCCTGGTTGCCTAGGTTTCTTAGTGTTTCGGCAATTTCTGTCGTCGCCTTGCTAGTCTGTCCGGCAAGCGCCTTTACCTCACCGGCGACCACGGCAAACCCCTTCCCAGCATCACCGGCGCGCGCCGCTTCGATCGTGGCGTTCAGGGCCAGCAGGTTGGTCTGCTTGGCGATCGCCTCGATCTGTTGCGCCACCTTGGCGACGCTGTCGATCTCGCTCCGAAGAACGTCGAGCTCCTGCTCGGAGGAACGAATAGCCTCGGACACCCGCTCCAATTCCGGCCCCGCGACATCGCGGCGGACGGCACCATTCCCTTGCATCCAAACACCCTCCAGTTGGACGGTTTACTATGGACGAAGAGGGTTAATAGAACCCTTGGAACGGCAGGATTTCTGAGGCCCTCAGGCCGTGTCTTTCTTAGGTTTCCGGCGGGAAAAACGCCAGGATTCCGGGGACCATCCCGGCCGCCACCTCTGCCGGCGCCGCGGGCCCCAGCGCCCGGCTGAGGGAACCGCGCCAGAGGGCCCGCCTGGTCGTTCCATCCGCCATGCTGACCGCCACCGTGATAACGGCCTCCTGGGTCCCCTCTAGCGGCGAATCCCGGAACGCGGTGCTCGGCCGCGCCGCATAGCGGGGTGCAATCGGTCGCACATAGGCCAACTGGCTGATGCTGAGGCTGACAATGAAATCGGCCCCACCGGCGACCGGCTGAAAGCCCTTCGCGGCCAGTTCCCGCTCGACCCGGGTCCGCACCTCGGCGATCCCGGCGTTGTCCAGATCTTGCAGGGCGCCGGTAACCATCCAACTGTATGAATTGAGACTGCTAAAATCGGTGCGCCGGTCAAAGGTGATCGCGGGACCTGTCCCGCTGCAGGCGGCGAGCAGTGGCACCAACACGGCGCCCATGACGCAAGCCTTGCGGTGCCGGAAGAGCCGCGGGTAAGACCGGGTCGCCACCCGCCTGAACCAAACGGAGACCGCATGGACCAGCCGCGCAATATTCCACTTGCCGATATGGATCGCGAATGCCTGATGCATCCATTCACTCCGATAGCCGATCATTTGGCCGCGGGTCCGCGCATCATGCAGCGGGGGGCCGGTGTTCGTCTCTGGGACCGGGACGGGAAAGAGTACCTCGATGCCGCCGCCGGTCTATGGTGCGTGAATATCGGTTATGGGCGCACCGAGGTTGCAGAGTCCATTCGAAAACAAGCCGAAGACCTTGCTTTCTTCCACATCTTTTCATCCATGTCGAACGAGCCGGCCATTCGCCTTGCGGATCGCTTGCTTAGTCTAGCCCCGCCCCAAATGAGTCGGGTGTTTTTCGGCAACTCCGGTTCCGACGCGAATGACACCCAGGTCAAGGTGGCGTGGTACTACAACCACCTACGCGGCAAGCCGAACAAGCGGAAGATCATCTCGCGGCATCGGTCCTACCACGGCTCCACGGTCATGGCCGCCAGCCTGACGGGACTCCCGGAACTGCATCACCGGTTTGGACTCCCGTTGCCGGAGGTCGTTCACGTCGAGGCACCGGACCTGTACCGGGGGCAACGCGACGACGAGAGCGAGGAGGCCTACGCCACCCGTCTAGCCGCCGACTTGGATCGTCGGATAACGGAGGAGGGGCCCGACAATGTCGCGGCGTTCATTGCCGAACCGATCATGGGCACCGGCGGCGTCCTCATGCCGCCGCGAACCTACTTCCCCGCTGTCCGGGAGGTGCTGGACCGCCACGATGTCCTGCTGATTGCTGACGAGGTGATCTGCGGCTTTGGCCGCCTCGGCGAAATGTTCGGCAGCTACGTGTACGACATTGAACCGGACATGATGACGGTCGCGAAGGGCCTGACGAGTGGCTATCTGCCGATGTCCGCTTGTTTGATCTCAGCAAAGATTTGGGATGTCTTGGCATCCGAAGCCAAAGCCGGCGACCCGTTCTGGCATGGCTACACCTATTCGGCCCATCCATTGGCCGCCGCCGCCGCGCACGCCAATCTCGACATCCTGGAGGAGGAGGACCTGACGGCCGCTGCTGCCGCGCGCGGACCGGAACTACTCGCGGCCATCAAGTCGGCCGCCAACGCCTGCGACATTGTCGGCGATGTCCGTGGGCGCGGTCTGATGGTCGGGGTCGAGTTGGTCGCCGATCGGTCCCGCAAGACGCCTTTCCCGGCTGACGCTGGTGCCGCGCCCAAAGTCATGAAGGCGTGCCTCAAACGCGGGCTGATTCTGCGGGCGCTACCGGGCGGCACGACCCTCGCATTCTCGCCGCCGCTCTGCATCACGACGGCTGATATCGAGGAGGCAGGGACTCTTTTCGCGGAGGCGCTGAACGAGGCGGCGGGCGAGCTCAAACCGGCTGCGTAGCCGACCGGGCCCGAACACCCAGGTACTTCACCAGATGCTGTGAGGAGGCGTCTCTAACCAGCTCGGCCCGGTCGGCGAACCGGGCCTCAACGATCTCACGGCCATCTATCCGCAAGGCCGACGGTTGATCTAACTCCAACTCATAGATCTCCGTTGTATCCGTCCTGAATGCGACTGTCTCGGTGCTGACCAACGCCAAACGCAACGCCGCGGCGTCAACGGTCAAACCCACTTCTTCCCGCAGTTCGCGGACCGCGGCATCCCGGCCGCTCTCGCCCGCTTCGAGTCCCCCGCCCGGCAGAAACAACCCGCGCTGATACGAGTGGCGCACCACCAGCAGCTTGCCGTCGTGCCAAACCGCGACGTTGGCCCCCGTATGAGTTTCGCGCGTGACATACCAACGCGCGCACAACAACCGATAGGCGACCCAATAAGCGAACCGGAAGAGCGGATTAAGCAAGCTGGTTCATGCGGCTCTTCGCCGCCGCGGTAACCCGCCGAATGACGATCATCGACAGGCAGATGGCAAACACGAACAGATAGAGGCCGGGGTTCACCAGGACATCGCCGACCAGCGAAACTTGGATCGCAACAACCGTAAGCGCCACGACAAACACGTCCAGCATCGACCATTTGGCAAACTCGGAAAGCCAAGCCAGCAGTCGGCCGAGCACGGCATCGGATGCATCCGCCACGTACCAGATATACGTCGCGACACTGAGTTTGAGCACCGGGAACACCACCGAGAACACCACCACGATGATCGCCAGGAACACCTGATCGGCACGCCATAGATCGCCGATCGCGCTCATGACCGAAACCGTGTCCGACAGAAAGACCAGCCGCTTGACCGTCATCAGCGGCAGCGTCCAACCCGCCACCAGCGTGATCAGAGTAAGGACCATCGCGGCCCCCAGCGTCCGGTCGATCCCGGCAGCCGTCGATGCAAGGGTAGGGCGGCTTCTCAAAGTCTTCGGCTGACTAGCGCCCGCCTGCCTCCTTGGCCCGTCCGCCCAGGCAGTCGGGGCTTGCCGTCCTTGACTGTCCACGCGCCGCCCACTCGTCCGGCGTAAAGGCGTGAATGGCCAGTGCATGCACCGGCCCCGCCAGTTGCTCGGCCAGCAGCCGGTTGACCGCCCGGTGACGCTGCACCCGGGACTGGCCGGCGAATTGGTCGCTCACCAGCGTCACGTTGAAATGTGTTTCGGACCCCGCCGGCACATTGTGCATCCCGCTTTCGTTCTCGACCGAGAGGTGCGCCGGCGCCAACGCCTGCAACTTCACCTCGATGGACTCTTGGATACGCATGGATCGCTCCGTAATTGGCGGGTTGTCGCGAATCTGAGATAAGCAAAGAATAAGGTTAAACCTAGTGACACAAGCAGTTATGTGGTCCCCGGGCACCTCCCCCAAGAAGGAACGTTAACCGCCATGTCGATAGAGTCTATCATGTCCTTCAACGGCCTTGGCGGCTTGGGATAGCGGATCAATTCGGATGCCAGCAGCGAAAGCATTCTCCGACGCCGACCGTCAGCGCTTTCATAATCTTCTGAAGCTGGCGGCCGAGAGCCCCTTTGCGGGTGAGCGGAGCAATGCCTTGGCGGCAGCCGAGCGGTTGGCGACCAAGTTCGGCATGACTCTCGACGAAGCCGCCAGCACCGTGGCGGAGCCGCGCCAGGCCGCACCCGTCGAGGAAAGCAAACACCATCCGGCGGCCTGGGCCGCCTTTATGATGGATGTGGAAATCCAGGCCGATAAGCGGCGCCGGGACGAGGCCATGGCGGCCGCCCGGGCCCGCGGTTTGGATGCGGCGGAACGTCGTGCCGCCGAGGCGGCCAAGAAGGCGCGTCCGCGCACCAGTCGCGCCCGGCTCGGCCGGCGCCGCTTCGCCCGCATCCTGCTTTCGGAGACCAAGCTCCCGTTTCGCGACATTGCCGGCATCACCGGCCTCGACGTCTATCAGATCGTCGGCTTGAAGCTGCAGATGCGAAAGGCCGAAGCACAGAACGTCTAAGGCCTTACCCAAGGTGATAGGCCGGAATCACAACGTTTCTCTCGCTGTTGGGATGATGCCGGGGACGCTGTACCGGCATTAGGTTAGGGGCATGTCTCGCCCCACCCAAGATAGCGCGCGGCTTACCAGCCACGATCTGCTGGCGTTCGAAAACCTTGCCGAAACAAGGGTTTCGGCTGGGCAGTGGGCGAGGGTGGAGCGCCACCAGGACAGCCGCTCCGATCTCTTCAGCATCCACTATCCGGGGCAGCGCGGCCCGATGGTCAGCGTCGGCCGGCGCCGCGGCGGCCGCTACGTTGTGCTGAACCATGCCCAGGGGTCGCGGCGCTTCGGCCGCAGCCTGGCGGAGGCGCTGAACCACCTGCCGGCATAGCGCTCTTGTTGCGTCGAATTTGTGCGCCGCACACTTATCCAGGTTATCCACCGTTAAACTGTCATAAACTGTTTGACTAAGGTGAAACCGGGGCGTAGAACCCCCGCATCCGACGTTGGCGCCGGGCGCTGGCTGTCGGGTTTTTGTTCTTGGAAAAGTGAATATCCGGAAGGGATGCGCAGGCGGCGGCGCGTGTGAACTCACACGCCAAGTCACAGGCGCATCCAGGCTACATAGCCAGCCTGTGATGAGGTGCTCAAAGCTACCCGATGTTCGGTCTTCGGATCGGGCAGTCGGGGAGGTCAACCTAAGAGTTTGATCCTGGCTCAGAGCGAACGCTGGCGGCAGGCCTAACACATGCAAGTCGAAGGTGAAGCCGGACTTCGGTCCGGTGGAAACTGGCGCACGGGTGAGTAACGCGTGGGAACCTGCCTCAAGGTACGGAATAACCGCTGGAAACGGCGGCTAATACCGTATGTGCCCTTCGGGGGAAAGATTTATCGCCTTGAGATGGTCCCGCGTCCGATTAGCTTGTTGGTGGGGTAATGGCCCACCAAGGCTGCGATCGGTAGCTGGTCTGAGAGGACGATCAGCCACACTGGGACTGAGACACGGCCCAGACTCCTACGGGAGGCAGCAGTGGGGAATATTGGACAATGGGCGCAAG
>JANQOE010000020.1 GCA_028279245.1 Alphaproteobacteria bacterium | reverse complement strand
GAGCTGTTGGCGCCGT
The DNA here is from genome assembly GCA_028279245.1 of Alphaproteobacteria bacterium. Lineage (GTDB taxonomy): Bacteria > Pseudomonadota > Alphaproteobacteria > UBA6615 > UBA6615 > JANQOE01. The sequence continues at coordinate 6,756 of JANQOE010000020.1, read as the reverse complement.
TCTCGAGCAGGCGGCGGACGAGATAGGCCAGCAGATCCTGATGCGACCCGACCGGCGCGTAGATGCGGCAGCGGGTTTCATGTTCGGTCCGCAACAGTTCGTGCAACGCCTCGCCCATGCCATGCAGGCGCTGCAACTCGTAGTGCGGGCCGGGCGGTGACATGGCGAGGACCGCCGCCGCGGTATGCGCATTGTGGGTGGCGAATTGCGGGTAGATCCGGTCCTGCCGGTTCAGCAGTTGGCGCGCGCATGCCAGGTAGGAGATGTCGGTGTGGATCTTGCGGGTGAACACGGGGAAGCCGGCGAGGCCGAGGGTTTGGGCGCGTTTGATTTCGGTGTCCCAATAGGCGCCTTTGACCAGCCGCACCATGATACGGCGCTGGTAATGGCGGGCGCGTTCGTCGAGCCAGGCGATGACCGGGGCAGCGCGCTGGGCGTAGGCCTGTACGACGACACCGAAGCCGTCCCAATCCGCCAGGTCAGGGTCGCCGAGGAGTGCATCGACTATATCGAGGGACAGGTCGAGGCGGTCCGCCTCCTCCGCGTCGAGGTTGAAGCCGATGTTCCCGGCGGCGGCCTGCCGGGCGAGGTTGCCGGCGCGTTCGATCAGCGCCGGTACGGCGGTCGCCCGCTTGCCATACTCATACCGTGGATGCAGCGCCGAAAGTTTGACGGAGATGCCCGGATTGTCGCGGACCGATGATGTCGAAGCGTCCCTGGCGATGGCGGTGATCGCCTCGGCGTAGGCCGCTTGGTAGCGGGCGGCGTCTTCTTCCGTACGGGCCGCCTCTCCCAGCATGTCGTAGGAGTAGGTGTAGCCGCGCTGTTCCGAAGTTGCGGCGCGCTGCATCGCTTCCTCGATGGTGCGGCCCAGGACGAATTGCTCGCCCAGCTCGGTCATGGCGCGGGCGATGGCGGTGCGGACGATCGGTTCGCCGAGCCGCCGAACGACGCCGCGCAGATTGTGGACCAGGCCCTGTGTCTCGTCCTCGGTCAGCACATTGCCGGTCAGCAGCAGTGCCCAGGTGGAGGCGTTGACAAGAGGCGAGCCGGAGCCGAGGTGGCGGGCCCAATCGCCGGACACAATCTTGTCGGAGATCAGTGCGTCGATGGTGAAGGTGTCCGGCACCCGCAGCATGGCTTCGGCCAGGCACATCAGGGCGATGCCTTCCTTGGTGGAGAGCCCGTATTCGCCGAGGAACCGCGACATTGTCGTCGGCTTGGTTTCGGCGCGGATTTGTTCAACAAGCGCGGCCGCGTGGTCGACGATCGCGGTGCGGTCGGCCGGGTTCAGCCTGGCCTCCGCGGCGCGCTGGTGCACGGTCGATGGTTCGTCGGCCAGATAGGCGGCGCGAATGCTGTCTCGCCCGTCGCTCGTGTTCGTTCTCCCCTCGCTGCCCGCGATCAGTCTTCCGGTGGCAGAACCTCCTGCACACAGACCTGGTCGACCAGATGATCGCGGCGTACGTCGGCCAAATGGGCGCGCTTTTGCTCGTTGGTCAGATGGGCGCCGATGCCGGCGGTCAAGGCCAGCACCATGGAACGGTCGCTCATGTCGAGCCAGAAGCTCCGCCGGACCAGCTTGCCGTCGGCGTCTCGGGCGAACGGGTCGTCGGGGTTGCTGCCAAGGTCGGGCTGGTAGAAGTCGGTCATAGCGGGCGTCTTAGCGTTCCGCAGAGGGTCTGTCTATCACCGGTCGGTTGACGGATCGGGCTTTTTCCGCTTGTTCTGCCCTTCAACCCAGGGAGACTGAGATGGCGATGGAAACTGTATTGATAACCGGTGCGGCCGGCGGCATCGGTACGCGGCTGCGCACCATGTTGCGTGGCGTTTATCCGTCGCTGCGGCTCAGCGATCGGGTGGCGCCGGCGGATCTGCTACCGGACGAAGACTTCGTCGCCGCGGATCTGGCCGACCTCTCGCAGGTGGAAAAGGTCGTCGAGGGCGTGGACGGGATCATTCATCTCGGTGGCCGGTCGATTGAGGACACCTGGGAGGTTATTCATTCCGCCAATATCGTCGGTACCTACAACCTCTATGAAGCGGCCCGGCGCAGGGGCGTGGAGCGGGTGGTGTTCGCCTCCTCGAACCATGCGATCGGCTTTTACCGGCGTGACCGAAAGATCGACAATCAGGTCCTGGTGCGGCCGGACTCCCGCTATGGGGTCAGCAAGGCTTATGGCGAGGCGCTGGGCGCGATGTACGCCGACAAGTACGGTCTGCGCGTGCTGTGCATCAGGATCGGCAATATCGAGGACAAGCCGGTCGACGAGCGGCGGCTGAGTATCTGGATCAGCCCGCGGGATCTCGTGCAGCTCTTTCGGATCGGCCTGGATCATCCGGATCTGCACTATGAAGTGGTCTATGGCGCGTCGGACAATGAGCCCAGTTGGTGGGACAATGAAGCTGCGTTCCGGTTGGGCTTCAAGCCGGAAGACCGCTCCGCCGACTACCGGGAGGAGGCGATGGCGGCACAGGCGAAACTGCCACCCGATCCGGTGGGCGATTTGTTCCAAGGCGGCGGGTTTGCTTCCGCCGAGTTCAATGGGGACTTGGACCGGACGTGATGCATTTCGCGTAATCGCGAAATAACGCAATTTGTGAGTTGGCTAAATAAGTGTTGGGCGGGGGCGAGCGCGAGCGGTCGGAGTTGGAGCGGGTCTTCAAGGCGCTGGCGCATGCCACCCGGCGGGACATCCTCGTCGGGCTGCACGCACATCCGGGCCAGATGACCGCCGGCGAAATCGCCAGCCGGTTTGCCTGTAGCTGGCCAACGACCAGCCGGCATCTGCGGCAACTCGAAGAGGCTGGGCTGGTCACCGTCGACCGGCAGGGGCGCGAGTGGCGGTATGGCCTCGAGAACGCGCGGCTGTATAGGGTGGTCAGCAACTGGATACAGTGGTTCACGCCGATGCGGGGCCAGCTTGAGACAGAGAGGAAACAGGGCGTTCAATGACAGTAGAGCATCCAGCGACGGCCGGTTGGCGGCCCCATCCGCGTTATCCGGATCCGGCGATCACCTCGCTCGACCCGCGGTTCGACAAGTACCGGGTGTTCAGCGCCGCGGTGGAGCGGCTCTACACGGGCTGCCGCTGGGCCGAGGGACCGGTGTGGTTTGGGGACGGGCGTTACCTGTTGTGGAGCGACATCCCGAACAACCGCATTCTAAGGTGGGACGAGGAAACTGGCGCCGTGAGCGCGTATCGCCGGCCGTCCGACTTTGCCAACGGCAACACGCGCGACCGGCAGGGCCGCCTGGTCACCTGCGAACATGGCGGCCGGCGCGTTACGCGCACCGAATATGACGGGACCATCACTGTTTTGATGGATAGTTGGCGCGGCAAACGGCTCAACTCGCCGAACGACATCATCGTCAAGTCGGACGGCGCCGTCTGGTTCACTGACCCGCCGTTCGGCATCGGCGGCCATTATGAAGGCCACAAAGCGGAATCAGAGGTGCCGCAGGCGGTCTACCGGATCGATGGCGAAACCGGTGAGACCTCCGTCGTTGCCGACGACGTGTTGGGACCGAACGGGCTGTGTTTCTCCCCAGACGAGAGCATGCTCTACGTCGTGGCATCCCGGGCCGAGCCGACGCGCAAGATCCTGGCCTACGACGTGTCGGCCGACGGCCGCAGCATCACCAACAAGCGGATACTGATTGATGCGGAAGGCGGCACCCCGGACGGCATGCGCTGCGACATCGACGGCAATCTGTGGTGCGGCTGGGGCATGGGCGACGAGGCGCTGGACGGGGTGCTGATCTTCGCCCCCGACGGGACCAAGATCGGCCGTATCGCCCTGCCGGAGCGCTGCGCCAACGTCTGTTTCGGCGGGGTGAAGCGGAACCGCCTGTTCATGGCGGCAAGCCAGTCGGTTTATGCGCTGTACGTTAATACTCAGGGAGCAATTGGCGGCTAAAACCGGCCGCATGAGGGAAGTTCGTGAAGCTGGGGGCGGCGGCGCCGACTCGTTGATGCGCCGCCTTGTCTATTCGGACGAGGAGCTTGTCGTCTCCCTTTCCAACACGCTCAAGATCTTCGAACACGAGCAGACGAGTCTGTGGACGCGCATCCAGACTTGGCTCTTTAAGCGTCCGCCGTCTGACGAGATCGAAATCGATGGGATGCGGGCGAAACAGCTGTACGACATGGCCCGCACCAAGCCGCAGCTGGAGATCAAACTCAATACGATCTACGCGCTGCAGGTCGACGTGTTTCGTGCCCTGTTACGCTCGGCCAAGAGCAACATGGCGCAGTCCGGTTGAGACCAAGCCAGTTTCTTGGCCGTTACACTTCTGTGACAGGCATCACCGTTCTACTCGTCCCAAGCCGTTAGCTTCGCCCGCTCCCGCCCTTGAGGGGCGTATCGAGAGGGCAAATACCCATGCGGATTCTGTTGGTTGCGACCTGTCTGGCCCTTGGTTTGGCGCGGGCCGGTTTCGCCGGGTCGTTGATTGAGACCGACGCCAACATCCTGACGGCGATCGACGAATCCGCGTCGGTCGGGCGGCATGGCGAGTGGCTGCAATACAACGGTTTGGCGAAGGCGGTCGTCAGCGCCGAGTTTCTCGAGGCCGTGCAGTTCGCGGGCGACAACCGGCAGATCGGTTTCGCGGTCGTGGCCTGGGCGAGTCACGGCGAGGTGCGGGAGATCGTGCCCTGGATGGTGATCGCCTCGGCGGCCGACGCTCAGTTGGCGGCGGAGCGGATACGCAATGCGCCGCGGCTTGACCGTTCATCTTGGGACGATGCGGACGAGACCGGCGTGCCCGTGGGTGACCGCACCGGCAATGAAACTGACATGTCGGCGACGATCGATGCGGCGGTCGGGCTGGTCGTGGCGGCGCCGTTCCTCGGCGACCGCGGGGTCATCAATATCCTGGCGAACGGGCCGGATAATGTCGGCCCGGGTCCGCGAGCGGCGACTGATCGGGCGGTTGGGCTAGGCTTCACGGTGAACGGGGTCGCGTTCGGCGATGCGCCCGATTTGGCGGGCTATTTCCGCGACAACGTCATCGGCGGGGTCGGCTGTTTCGTCGAGCAGGTGGACGCCGACCCGGTGTCGTTCAACGCGATGATGGTTCGGAAGTTGTTGCAGGACTTGCTGGTCTGAGTCCGGCAGCAAGGCGTTCCGCTAGTCCTCGACTGCCTTGGATTGGCTTCTGCGGGGAACTTCGTAGACTGCAGGCGAAGTTTATTCGGCAAGCCGGGGCGAATTGTGAGCTCAAAATTGGACAAGGTACGGTACGCGGTTGTGGGCGCGGGCTGGATCGCGCAAGAAGCATTCATGCCCGCGGTCGCTCAGACCGGGAATTCGGTGATGACTGCGATCGTCACGGGCAATTCGGCGACGGCGGCAAAGCTCGCCGCGTTCTACGGCATCGAACATGTCTACAACTATGACGAATACGATGCGGCGTTGGCCGCCGGTGTTTTCGATGCCGTCTATATCGGTCTGCCCAATTCGCTGCATGCCGATTTCGCGATCCGGGCCGCCAAGCACGGTGTGCATGCGATGGTCGAGAAGCCGTTAGCGATCACCGCGGCGGAAGGCGAGGCAATGATCTCGGCTGCGGACGCGGCCGGTACGTTCCTGATGACGGCCTATCGGTTGCATCACGAACCCGGCACGCTGGAGGCACTTAGGCTGATCCGCGACGGAGCGATCGGCGAGCCCAGGTATTTCTCGTCGGCGTTCTCTTTTGTGTCGGTGCCGACGAATCATCGGCTGAAGGCCGAGCATTGGGGCGGACCATTGCAGGATCTCGGCGTCTATTGCGTCAACGCGGCGCGGCATGTCTTCGGGTCCGAGCCGGTCGAGGCGGTCGCCATCAAGGTGCATGGCGACGACCCACGGTTTCGCGAGGTTGAAGAGACGATCTCCGCGACTCTCCGGTTTCCAGGCGACTCGATTGCGAGTTTCACCGCCGGTTTCAATGCTGTGGGCGTCGATACTTATCGTGTCGTCGGGACGGCTGGCGAGATCGAGATGGCCCCCGCGTACCGGTTCGAGACGCCAACCAAACTGATCTTGCGTCGGGACGACAAGGTCGTCGAGAAGACGTTCCCGGACGTTGACCACTTCGGTGCGCAGACCGCCTATTTCTCCGACTGTATCCGGACGGGTGAGCCGCCGGAATCTGACGGTCGCGAAGGTCTGGCCGACGTCCGTGCGCTGCTGGCGATTGAAGCGGCGGCGAAAACCGGCCAACAGCAACGGATCGACAACCCGCCACGCCCGCGGTACGCGACGCCGGACCAAGTTCGGATGATCCCGCGAACCGACCGGCGGTTGGTGCTGATGCCGACAAGTGTCGGCGGTCTAATGCAGCCGGGTTCTGAGTCTTGAGCTGGGGACCAAGGGAAGAATCCTAGACGTCCAGGTCCTCAACGAACCGCGCATTCTCCTGAATGAAGGCAAACCGTAGTTCCGGTTTGCGGCCCATCAGTTGTTCGACCAGGTTGGCCGTATCCTTGGCTTCGTCGCGTTCCTCCGGGTTCATGGCGTCGGGTACGGCGACGCGGAGGAGGGTGCGTTTTGCTGGGTCCATGGTGGTTTCGCGGAGCTGGGCCGGCATCATTTCGCCGAGACCTTTGAAGCGGCTAATGTCGACCTTGCCGCGGCCGGTGAAGTGTTCGGCCAGCAACTGTTCGCGGTGGGCATCGTCGGTGGCGTAGGCGATCTTGCCGCCTTGTGACAGGCGGTAGAGCGGCGGCACCGCCAGATAGAGGTGGCCGTCGGCGACGAGTTGCG
>JANQOE010000017.1 GCA_028279245.1 Alphaproteobacteria bacterium | reverse complement strand
GCCCATCGACTAGGGCCGCCGCCTGCAAGGTGCCTTGGCCATCGCGGAACAGGACTAGCCAGGTGCGGACGAAACTATCCTCGACCATGGTCCGGTAGTCTTCATAGGTCATGGCCGCCATCTCGCTGCCGCCATGGCGCGCCCGCTGGTAGCGGATGAACAACCCGTACTGCTCGATGGTCGCGTAGGCCGGCGTGATCTCGGCCACCAGATCGTCGTTGCGGCGCCAGATCCGCTGCAGCGAGGCGCCGGTTTCGAACTTGTCGACCAGCACCCGGATGGGGGTACAGGCATTGCAGTCGGAACAGGCCGGCCGATAGACGATGTGGTGACTGCGCCGGAACCCGGCGGCCGTCAGCTTGTCATGCAACTCGGCCGAGTTCGGCCCGTGTAGCTCGGTAAACAGGTTCCGCTCGACCCGCCCCGGGATATAGGGGCAGGGCATCGGCCCGGTCCGGTAGAAGACCTGCGGCGACTGTAATAGCTGATTCGACATCTGCCCCCGAGTGTAGCCGCGGAACTGGGGCGAGCAAAAGGTAACCGCAAGCTACCGCTGGAGAATTGAACCCTCGGGCAAGACCGGTTCCTCAAGCTCCACCGGCTCCGGCGCGGCGGAGACCGCCGGATTGTCCCGCAACAGGACGATGCTGATCCGGCGGTTGCGGGGCGAGGTCGGATCCTCGGGGACCAGCAGCTCGGTATCCGCCCGGCCCTGGACCTGGGACACACGGCTCGGATCGATGCCCGATTCGGTCAGCAACCGGCGGGCGGCGTTCGCCCGATCGGCGCTCAGTTCCCAGTTGCTGTAGCCGGACTCACCGCGGAACGGCGTCCCGTCCGTGTGTCCGCTGATGGAGAGCCGGTTCGGCAGGTTCTTCACTGCCTCGGCGACCAGCGCCAGCAGCCGCCTCGTCTCCTCCTCGGGCTCGGTACTGCCCAGGCCGAACATCGAGACCCGCTCTTGGTCCAGCAACTGAATCCGCAGGCCCTCGGGTGTTTGTTCGACCACCAGGCTGTCCTGCAGTTCGGCGAGTTCGGGCACCGACCGGATCGCCTGGCGCAGTTCGGCAGCAGCCTGTTCGAACTGCTCTTCCTCTTGCTTGGCGACCAGCTCCGCCAACTCTTCCTCGGACAAGGACTGCGGTGGTGAATCGCCATCCGAATCGACTTCGACGGCCGTGTCCGCGGCTGGCGGCAGCCGAACGATGGCGGTGCCCTCACTCGAGAGGCTGCCTTCGGATTGGAAGTCGGTGCCGCCGAACAAACCGCCGGAGCCACTGTTGCTGTTCGAGACCGAAACTGGACTGAAATAGTTGGAGATGCCCAACTTCTGTTCTTCGGTGGTCGCGTTGAGCAGCCACAGCAACAGGAAGAAGGCCATCATAGCCGTCACGAAGTCGGCATACGCGACCTTCCAGGCACCGCCATGGTGGCCATGCCCGTGGCCCTTGACCTTCTTGATGATGATCGGCTGTTGGTTATCCGCCATGGTGGCTGGGGCCGGGCGCGCCGGCTAGGCCTGCTGCACGGCTTCTTCGACCTCGGCAAAGGTCGGCCGCGCCGTCGACAGCAGCACCTTGCGGGCGAACTCAACCGATATCGCGGGGGCGTAGCCGCTGATATGGGCAATGATGCCGGCCTTGATGCACTGCAGATAACGGCCGTTCGCTTCGTTGGCGCCCTTGATCGCGCCGGACAATGGCGAAACGAACCCGTAGGCCAGCCACACCCCAAGGAACGTACCGACCAACGCACCGCCGATCAGCTTCCCGAGGATCTCCGGCGGCTCGGTGATCGAGCCCATGGTCTTGATGACACCAAGGACCGCCGCGACGATCCCGAGGGCGGGCAGCGCGTCGGCCATGCCCTGGATAGCGTCGGAGATCTGGCTGTCCTCATGGTGATGTGTGTCCAGTTCCTCATCCATCAGGTCGGCGATCTCATGGGCGTTTTCGGTGCCCAGGGTGATCATCCGCAGGTAATCGCAAAGGAACTCGACCGCGTGATGGTCGGACATGAACTTCGGGAAATTGGCGAAGAGATCGCTCTCCTCGGGATTCTCGACATGGGATTCGAGCGCGAGGTTCCCCTTGGTCTTGGCCAGCTTGAACAGCGTGTAAAGCAGCGACAGGAGTTCGAGATAGTCGTCTTTCTTGTATTTGGGGCCCTTCAGCGCGGCCCCGAACCCTTTACCGATCTTGCCAAGCACCTGCTTGGTATTGCCGCAAATGAAGGCGCCAACCGCGGCACCGCCAATGATCACAAGTTCGAACGGCTGGTTGAGCACCGCCAGCTTGCCGCCCATGGCGACATAGCCGCCAAGCACGCAGACGACGACAATGACCCAGCCGACAATGACAAACATGCGTCCGAACCCGAAGAATTTTACTTAGTTTCTCCCAATCCGGATCGTGGGGGAGAGCGGTTAAGAAGGCGTTTAGCCTAAGGGGCCGGGCTCAGGGTGAGGGTCCCGATGGCGGTGCCCGCCAACTCCTCGGGCGTGCCGGCGATCCGTATATAGGCGCCATCCCGCCAGCGTTCAGTCAGGTCATCATAGTGGGGGGAAAGCGGATGCCCGGACTGGCCGGTCCCAATCATGAACCGGGAGTCGGCCAGGTCGCCAAGGTCGTAGATCGCCCGGTAGCCGGCCCCATGGACGTGATTGAACATCCCGTCGCCACGCGACAGGCTGGCGACACCACGATTCACCGTATAGGGCCCGCCATCGGTGGGGATGACGATATCGGTGACCTGGCGCAGCAGGGGGAAACGCCCCAGAAACTGGTGGCGGAAGGTCGCCTGATGCAGCCGCCCCCAGCGCCAATCAGCCTGATTCCGGCCGAGGCGTTCTTCCAGCAGGTCAACGGCGTCGGTCAGCGCACCGGCGACCTGTGTCGCGCAACTCTCCTCGGCCGGCGTTTCCATGTCGTCGCACCAGGCTTGCCGCCGCGCCAGCATGTGCCGGATCACCTCAGGCCGGAGGCCGCGATACTCACCGGCCAAATCGCCGAGTTCATCGTTCCACAAGCGGTCGCCGAGGAGCATCAGCCAGGCGAGAAAGATCGTCGGCTCCGCCCGCTCCCGCGCCATCTGCCCGTGCCAGTCGGCCAGCATGGCGGCAACGCCGGCATCGCGCTCCGACCACGGAAACTCCCCCACGACGCCGAGCAGCTCCGGCACCATCTCCTGCGCCGCCTGGGACACGAAGTCGTTCTGAATCGCGGCGAAGCTCGCTGGCGAGTGCTGTGGCGCCTCGTCGAGCAATTGCTCGATACGCCGCACCCGGAACGGCTCCGGCCAGTCCTTGGCGATGAAGTAGGGATAGCTGTCGTCGACCAATCGGTTATTCGCGTTGGCGATCAGGCCGGACGCCGGGTCGACGATTTGCGGCAGCGAACCGAACGGCACGAACCCTCGCCAATCCGTGGTCCCAGTCCAACCGGGTGACGGCCGTTCACCCTTGCCGCTGCGGCGGATGGGAATCTTGCCCGGCGTGTAGAAGCCGATCCGGCCACTGACATCGGCATAGGCGAAGTTCTGAATTGGTGCCTGCACGTTGCGCAGCGCCGCACGGAACGATGGCCAGTTCCGCGCATGGTTGACCTGGTACATGACCTCTGGGGTTCGGTCGCCCGCGGCCAGCGCCGTGAAGGACAGCGCCAGCACATGGTCCTCTTGCACAACGGATTCAAACTCCGGGTCCACATCGGACAACACCGGCCCGTGGCGCGTCGATCGGATCGTCAGACTTTCCGGCTCGCCGCGAAAGCGGACCTCGATCTGCTCCTCCCGCAGCTCGAACGGGGCCGGACCGCTTGGTGTCTGATACTGATCGGGTGCCCCGGGCACCAACCGCTCGATAAACAGATCCTGCACATCCGCCTCGGCGGAGGTCAGCCCCCACGCGATATGCCCGTTATGACCGAGCAGCGTGAACGGCACTCCAGGCACGGTCGCGCCGGCGACCTTAAAGTCCGGAGTCGACAGCCGCGCCAGGTACCACAGACCGGGTGCGGAGAAGCCGAGGTGGGGATCGTTGGCCAATAGCGGTTTGCCGCTTTGCGTCAGCCGGCCCGCCGCCACCCACTCGTTAGACGCGCTGGCCGCGGCGAACATATCGGGCAAAGCAGCGGCCAGCCGATCTAGCCCCAACTCCGGTGCCAACGCGGCAAGGTTCCGCACGGTCGGCTGATGCGCTTCGTCTTGCGCCCAGAGATCGGCAATCTGTTCATCGCTCAACTCGGCAGCCGCCAGCCGCGCCCGCAACAGCTCCGTCTCGAAGTTGCCGGACAACCGCAGCGCCATCAGCTTGGCCCAGACAACACTATCCGCCGGCCGCCAGGGCTCCGGATCGAGCACGCCGGCGAGCAGCAACTCCGGCGGCAACCGCCGCCCGTCCGCCATCAGCCAAGCGTTGACGCCGTCCGCATACGCATTCAACGCCGCGCGGACCTCGGGTGCCGTTTCCGTGACCATGTCCTCGGCGAGACCGTGGAAATTGAACAGCCGCAGGAACCTGTCCAGCGGCAGCGCCGCTTCGCCGGCAATCTCGGCGATCCGGCCCGCGCCGATTCGCCGGTTCATCTCCATCTGGAAAAAGCGGTCCTGGGCGTGCACGTAGCCAAGCGCCCGGTAGGCATCCAACTCAGTGTCGGCGAAGATGTGCGGCACCGCGTTGTTGTCGCGGACGACCGTGACGGGCTGTGCCAGACCGGCGATCAGCCCGTCCCCGTTTGGATCCGGAATCGAGGCACGTGCGTAAAGATAGAGGGCAAGGGTCGCGGCGACGGCGAGAAGCAGCAGGAAACTAACTATTCGTAGCGGCCACCGCAGCCACCCACCACGTCTTCGTCTGGCCATTCTACCCCGGTCGAGGGTGGGTCTACCGCCTCTCATAGGGGAGCACCGATCTTGAGGCAATCCCCGAGTTCCGACAGGTTGACGTCCAGCGAAACCCAGTGACAGCAGCACCATTGACCGACCAGCCCTTCACTCCCCGCGCACCTTGGTGGGGGCCCCATCTTCAGACCGTTCGCAACCTGCTGCTTGGCGACATGGCGGATCTGTCACGGTGGCCGGCGACCCGTTTGACCTTCGCGACATCCGACGGCAGCGGTGACCGACTCGCCGGGACTTTGAACCGCAGCGGTGGATCCAATGCTTGCCTGGTAATCCTGGTGCACGGCCTGACCGGATGCGAAGACAGCGCGTACATGCTGGCGACCGCGGCGCATCTCTTGGAACGTGGACACCACGTCTTGAGGCTGAACATGCGCGGCGCCGGGCCCGCAAGGCCGCTCAGTCGCCAATACTATCATGCCGGACGAACCGACGACCTGCGCGACGTCATCGCCCAACTACCCGGCGACCTCGGCGCATCGCCGATGGCCATCGGCGGTTTCTCGTTGGGCGCCAATGTGATGCTGAAGTATCTGGCGGAGGGGGGGACGAGCGCACGCCCCGTCGCCGCGGCGTCCGTCTCGGCGCCGATCGATCTTTCAATCGCCGCGTATCACTTTCATCGTCCGGCGAATTGGCCCTACCGGCGCTGGCTACTGTCGCGCATGCGCGACGAGGTCTTGCGTGGCGAGGGATTGTCGCCTCGTGAACGCGCCCATATCGAAACCGTCGGCTCCATCGTCGCGTTCGATGAGTATTTCACCGCGCCCCGGAACGGGTTTGCCGGTGCCGAAGACTATTACCGCCAATGCTCCGCCGGCCCGCATCTCGCCGGGATCAAGGTGCCGACCCTGGTCATCCACGCGAACGACGATCCATGGATCCCGAACGCGCTCTACGAAAGTGTCGCCTGGGAGACGAACGACTGTCTGGTCCCTCTATTGACGGAACGGGGCGGTCACGTTGGCTTCCACGGCACCGGCTCGAAGGTGCCTTGGTATGCGTCGGTGTTCGCGGATTTCATCGAAGGCCGGGCCGCCAGGGACTCCGGCAAGTGTCAGTCGATGGCGCGCGCCGCGTCGATGGCGAAGTAGGTTAGAATGCCGTCCGCGCCGGCACGCTTGAACGCAACCAGGCTCTCCAGCATGGCCTTGTCGCCGTCGACGGCACCAGCCGCAGCCGCGAACTTCACCATCGCGTACTCACCGCTGACATTGTAGGCGAGGGTGGGCACGGCGAACGCGGCCTTCACCCGATGCACGATGTCCAGATACGGCAGCCCGGGTTTGACCATGACCAGGTCCGCGCCCTCCGCGATATCGAGCGCGACCTCGCGCAGCGCTTCGTCGCCGTTCGCCGGGTCCATCTGATAGGTCTGCTTGCCCGCCTTGCCCAGGGCCGCGGCGCTGTCCACCGCATCGCGGAACGGCCCATAGAAGGATGAGGCGTATTTCGCCGCGTAGGCCATGACCTGCGTACGCTGCAAACCCGCGGCGTCGAGCGCCCGCCGCACGGCGCCGATCCGTCCGTCCATCATGTCCGACGGCGCCACCATGTCGCACCCGGCCTCGGCCTGGACGACGGCTTGTTTGCATAGGGCTTCAAGGGTCTCGTCGTTGACGATGACCCCATCGCGCACAAACCCGTCGTGGCCGTCACTGTTGAAGGGATCGAGTGCAACGTCGCAGATCACACCGATATCGGGATGTGCCTCTTTCACGGCCCGGACTGCCCGGCACACCACGTTTTCCGGGTTCCATGCCTCCTCGCAGGCCGGCGTCTTCAGCCGCTCCTCGATCGCCGGGAAGATCGCGACCGCCGGGATGCCAAGTGCTTTGGCCTCGCCGATTGCCTGCACCGCCCGGTCAATGCTGTAGCGCGACACCCCCGGCATCGATGTGATCGGGGTTTCACCAGCCGTGCCATCTTCCACGAAGACCGGCCAGATCAGGTCGTCCGGCGTCAGCCGGTTCTCCCGCACCAGCCGCCGCGACCAGTCCGCCTGCCGGTTCCGCCGCATACGGGTGGCGGGGAAGGCGGGGCTGGGCGAGGCCGGAACGGGTTTGGTCATACGCGGGCGAGGGCCTGATCAATGTCGGCGATGATGTCGTCGATGTGCTCGATACCAATCGACAGGCGCACCTGTCCAGGCGTTACACCGGTCGCCAACTGCTCTTCCTCGCTCAATTGGGAGTGCGTGGTCGTCGCCGGGTGGATCGCCAGGCTGCGCGCGTCGCCGATATTGGCGACGTGATAGAACAGCTCCAGCCCGTCGATGAACTTGCGGCCGGCTTCCAGTCCGCCGGCCACTTCCATCCCGACCAACGCGCCGAAGCACTGGTCGCGCAGATATTTATCGGCCCGCCGCCGTGCTTCACCATCTTGTCGGCTCGGGTGGATAACGGTCTCGACCTTTGGGTGCTCGGCCAGATGATCGACGACCTTCTGGGCATTGGCGCAGTGGCGTTCCATGCGCAGCGGCAAGGTCTCCAGCCCCTGGATGAACTGGAACGCGTTAAACGGGCTCATCGCCGCGCCCATGTCGCGCAACAGGGTCACCCGGGCCTTGATGATGTAGGCGATGGGACCGAGCGGCTTCACCGCCTCGACCCAGACAGCGCCATGGTAGCTCGGGTCCGGCTGATTGAGCATAGGGAACCGGTCCGGATACTGCGACCAGTCGAAGTTGCCGCCATCGACGATCAACCCGCCGATCGAGGTTCCGTGGCCGCCCATGTATTTCGTCGTCGAATACATGACGATCGCCGCGCCATGGTCCAACGGCCGGCAGATCAGCGGTGCCGCCGTATTATCGACAATCAGCGGCACCCCGAGGTCGCGGCCGATCGCGGCGACCTCGCCGATCGGGAAGATGTTGAGCTTCGGGTTCGGCAACGTCTCCGCATAGTAGGCCCTGGTCTTTTCGTCCGTCGCCCGCCGGAAGTTCTCGGGGTCGCTTGGGTCGACGAACCGAACCTCGATACCGAGATCCCGCATCGTGTTGGCGAAGAGGTTCCACGTTCCGCCATACAGGTCCGTCGAGCTGACGAAGTTGTCGCCACTGCGGGCAATGTTCTGAATGGCAATCATCGACGCGGACTGCCCCGAACTGAGCGCCAACGACGCCGCCCCACCTTCCAGCGCCGCAACGCGCTTTTCCAGCACATCGACGGTCGGATTCATGATGCGCGAGTAGATGTTGCCCAACTCCTTCAGGGCAAACAGGTCGGCCGCATGCGCTGTGTCTCGAAACTGGTAGCTCGTCGTCTGATAGATCGGCACGGCCACCGCGCCGGTGGTCGGGTCGGCCCGGTAACCGGCGTGCAGGGCAAGGGTCTCCGGCTTCTGGTTGCTCATGGCGGCTCTCTCTCAGTGCATTGAACGCGGACGCTGGGGATTAGAGTTTCGGTCGCCCCTGCCGTCAAGGTTTATCGGTCCAAGAATGTATTATAACAAGAACAACAATAAAGAAATGTAATACATGACTCCGGACCGGTCTGGTTAAGAATAGTCGACCGCCAGGGGACCGCACATGGATTTCGCGCTGACCGAGGAACAAACGGCATTTCAGGATGCCGCCCGCACGTTTGCGCGGGCCGAGTTCGCGCCCGAGGCCGCCCGCTGGGATGCGGAGAAGATCTTTCCTGTGGCGGCCCTACGCCAGGCGGCGGCTCAAGGTTTTGCTGCGATCTATTGCCGCGAGCAGCATGGCGGCGCCGGCCTGGGGCGCCTCGATGCGGCGCTTATCTTTGAGGAACTCGCCGCGGCCTGTCCGTCGACCGCAGCCTACATCTCGATCCAGAACATGGTGATCTGGATGATCGACAGCTTCGGCAGCGACGAGCAGCGCGCCCGCTGGCTCCCAAAGCTGACGACCATGGAGCACTTCGCCAGCTACTGCCTGACCGAGCCCGGTAGCGGTTCCGACGCCGCCTCGCTCAAGACCCGCGCCGAGCGCGACGGCGACCACTACCGGCTCAACGGCAGCAAGGCCTTCATCTCGGGCGGTGGCACAGCCGACATCTATCTCTGCATGGCCCGCACCGGTGGTGACGGGCCGAAGGGCATCTCCTCCCTGGTTGTCGAGAAAGACACACCCGGCCTCGGCTTCGGCCGCAAGGAAGAGAAGCTCGGCTGGAACAGCCAGCCGACCGCCGCCGTCATCTTCGAGGATTGCCGCGTTCCCGTCGCCAACCGCATCGGCGACGAAGGCGAGGGCTTCACGTTCGCCATGAAGGGACTCGATGGCGGCCGTATCAACATCGCCGCCTGCTCGCTCGGCGGCGCGCGCGCCTGCCTGGAAGCCGCCCAACAGTACATGCAGGAGCGAAAGCAGTTCGGCCGCCCCATCGGCGAGTTTCAGGCCCTGCAGTTCCGTCTCGCGGACATGGCAACCGAGCTAGAGGCGGCCCGGCAGATGGTCTATCGCGCCGCCTGGAAGCTCGACCAGGGACACGCAGACGCGACGATGGCCGCGGCAATGGCCAAACGCTTCGCCACCGACGTCGGCTTCAACGTCGCCAACCAGGCACTGCAGCTGCACGGCGGCTACGGCTACATTCGGGAATACCCGGTGGAGCGCTACCTGCGCGACCTGCGGGTGCACCAGATTCTCGAAGGTACCAATGAGATCATGCGTGTCATCATCGCGCGGGAGATGACCAAGTCTTGACCAACCAAGTCTTATTCGAAAGGCGGGGCAGGCTGGGCATCGCCACGCTGAACCGGCCCCAGGCGCTGAATGCCCTGTCCCATGAAATGGTGCTGGCGCTCGATAGCGAGTTAGCGGAATGGGAAGATGACGACGAAGTCGCCGCCGTCCTCATTCGCGGGGCCGGCGACCGTGCCTTCTGCGCCGGCGGCGATATCCGCGCGTTTTACGACAAACGGGATGACCCGGCGGCCGTGGCAACGCTATCGAAGGTCTTCTATCGCGACGAATACCGGCTCAACCGTCGGATCTTCCGCTATCCCAAACCGTACATCGCCCTGGTCGACGGCATCACCATGGGCGGCGGCGTCGGCGTCTCCGTCCACGGCACCCATTGGATTGCCACCGAGCGCACGATGTTCGCGATGCCAGAGACCGGTATCGGCTTTTTCCCGGATGTCGGCGGCGGCTACTTCTTGCCTCGGCTCCCCGGGCTTCTGGGCATGTATCTGGCGCTGACCGGGGCACGACTGAAGGCCACCGATTGTCTATACGCCGGGATCGCCAGCCATGTGATCGCGTCGGCGCAGGTGGATGAGCTGGTGGCTGCGTTGGCGAAGGACAGCGAAAGGCAGCAGATCGACAGCACCTTGGCCGAGTTTGCCGGTTCACCCGAACCAGCGCCCCTGGCCGCGCACCGCGAGACGATCGACCGCTGTTTCGCCGCGGCCAGTCCGGCCGAGATGCTCACTGCCCTCGATGCCGAATCCAGTGACTGGGCCGCCGAGACGGCGAAGACCCTCCGCGGCGTCTCGCCCACCAGCGTGGCGGTGACCTTCCGGCAGATTCACGCCGGGGCCGGGATGAGCTTCGAGGATGTGATGAAGATGGAGTATCGCCTGAGCCAGCGGTTCAACGCCGGCCACGACTATTTTGAGGGCATTCGCGCGGCTATCGTGGATAAGGACCGGTCCCCGCGATGGCAGCCCGATAGACTCGATGGCGTATCAGGCGCTTTGGTCGAAGACTATTTCGCCGCGGTGCCGACGGAGCTGACCTTCAACTAATGGCACTTGTGGTCGCCGCCACTGGCAACCACATAGAGGGTGGATTACGCGGAGGCTCGAGGCACTTTGCCCCTCATCATCGGGATATCGCTCCTTCTGGCCTTCCTGGCCGGCTGGAGCGCCAACCTATTGGCCCACCGCAAGGGCCGTAATCCGCGGCTCTGGATGATCGCCAGTATCTTTCTGATCTTCCCGGTCCTGGTCCTCGCCTTACTCCCGGCCAGGCACCAGCCCGCCTAGCCGTTCCCTCGCGGCTCAAGCGCCCCGATCCCAAGGGCGAACGCGGCGGTATCCGGGTAGACGCGGTACCGGGCGACTTTTCCGTCTCTTACCGAGAAGATGTTGACCACCTGCGCGGTAACCCGTTTGCCCGTCGCGCGGGCCGTCCAGACGCCATTGAGCACGACGATGGCCGTGTCTCCGTCAAGGAAGCGATCAACCGGTTCGACTTTTTCGATCACCAGATGCTCGGCGACGATCCCCAGGAACCGCCGAAACGCCTCGAAGCCGGTCCAGACACCGCCCCACGGCAACAGCTTGTCCGCATCCTGGTAGACGACTTCGATATCCTCCGAGACGACGTCCCTAATCAAGTCGACGTCGCCCGCGCGCAGCGCGGCGTAATACCGCTCCAGAACCGCTTCCGTGCTCATGCTTCAGCGCCTCTTCAACGTGGCACCTCGCCGAGCACCGTCGTCCGGTACATCTCTCGCCGAAAGCCGTCATGGTCGTTGAACGCTTGATGAATGCACAGCCGGTTATCCCAGATCGCCAATGTGTTGGGCGCCCAGCGAAGCCGGCAGGTGAAGGCGGGCTGGGTGACATGTTGCTGGAGAAAGCCGAGCAGGGCGCGCGCCTCGGGATCGGTCATGCCCTCGATGCCACTCGAATAAGTCTCGTCCACGTACAGCGCTTTCTCGCCGGTCACCGGGTGCCTGCGGACAAGCGGGTGAGACCAGCCGGCGATAATCGCCTGCCGGTCCACATCCAACTCAACCGAACCCATCTTGGCGGCCGCGCCGTCGCCCGGGGCCTTGTCCGCCAGTGCCGACATCACGCCGGCGGCTGACATATGGACCCGCAGCGGCCCGACGACCTGCTGCATCGTCTCGCTCAGGAAGTCGTAGGCCAGCGCCGTATTGGCCCAGATCGTATCCCCGCCATAGGGCGGGATATCGACGCCGAAGAGCATGCTGATGCTGGGCGGCTGCTCGAGAAACGGCGAGTCCGTGTGCCAGCCACTGCCGAAGATCAGCTTCACCCGCACATCCGCTTCCTTGACGACCCGCTGGACATTGGGATGCCCCGGCATGCCGGGGGTGTAGGCGTCGGTGCCGAACGGTCCGAAACGCGCCGTCAGCGCTTCCTGATGCTCCAATGCGATCCGCTGATCCCGGAAGAAGATCATCTTGTGCCGGTACAGCGCGTCGGCAATTTCGGCGAAGGTCGCGTCGTCGAGCGCCGACAGGTCGACCCCCTGAATCTCCGCCCCCATAGCGCTCGCCAAGGGGAGGGCGGTCAGCCGCGTGTAGGGTTTGGCTTGGTTGTCGAACTTGCCGGTCGGATGCAGCTTCATCGTCAGCGAACGTATGTCCTCCGCCGAGCCAAAGAAAGACGCGGCGGCCGGTAACGGGTTGTAAGGCTTGGCCTGCCTAGAACGGACCACGTCCAACAACGGTACGGCGATGACCACAAGCGCATTCGCCAATAACGCCATGATCCGCGCGGCGTCCGGGTTCGCGGATCCGTACGAGATTGCCTATCTGCGCGGCGGTCCTGCCGAGGTCATCCGGCTGGCGGTTTTCGCGCTGAACGAACGCGGCGCGTTGGAGATCACTGAGCGAAGGGAGCTGTTGAGCAAGGTGCGCCGTCTCAGGCAGACGCGGCAGGTCCCGATGGGCCTGGCGCCGGTCGAGAGTGCCGTGCACCGCCACGCCGCCCAACCGCGCCGTGCGGTCGACATGCTGGGCCGCGAACGCCTGGCAGAGGTCGAGCAGATCTGCGCACCGTATCGGCTTGCCCTGCTAGAACGGGGCTATCTGCGTTCCGCGTGGCAGCATCGGCAATTGATGCTGACACTTCTGCTTCTCGGTATCGCCGCCGGGCTGCTGGTGTTGCCGATCGCCGGCATCTGGCCAGCCGTCCTGGTCATGGCGGTTGGCGCGATTGTCTGCCGCTGGTGGGCGCCAGTTCTGCGGATCAGCGGACGGGGACGACGCGCTCTTCGCCAAGCCGAAACCGGCATCGACGAAGGCCCGAATATGACCGCGGTCGCCCTGTGGGGCCTCAACATCCTTGAGACCACGGACTACGACGCCCTGCCATTGATGTTCTCGGCATCCGCCAGGCGTTCGAACGACGGCGGCACCGAAGAGTATGAAGGGCACGCCCATGGCCGTTGAAGCCGACATCACCGGTGTTTTCGGGCCGCACGACGACCCGCTCTGGGACCGGCTGCAGGCCGTCGAACTGGATCAAGAGGCGGCAGAGCAGCCATTCTCGCTCCGTCTCGCGCGGGAGAATGGTTGGTCCCGATACTTCGCCAGGCGGGCGGTCGAAGAATACAAGAAGTTCTGCTACCTCGCCGTCCGCATGCGCTACCCAGTCACGCCATCGGACCAGGTCGATCAGGTTTGGCACCTGCACCTGCTCTACACTTGGCACTACTGGGAGGAGTTCTGCCCCAAGGTGCTGGAATGCAAGCTGCACCACGGGCCGACCCGCGGCGGCACCGCCGAACGCGCCAAGTTCCGCACCTGGTACGAGAACACGCTGCACAGCTACCGGCAGATCTTCGGTCTGCCGCCCGACGATATCTGGCCGTCAGCAGAAGCGCGCTTCACGCAGGCCGGCGCCTATCGCCGGGTGAACGTCAACGAACAGTGGCTCCTGCCGAACCCGCAGGCCGTGTTGACGCGCTTACGCCGCGGCTAACCGACCTGTTTCTGCCGCTCGCGCACGAACACAAACAGGCCCGCACCTACGATAACCACCATGCCGAACAGCGCGACGGCATCGGGAAACTCGCCGAACACGACGAAA
Organism: Alphaproteobacteria bacterium; assembly: GCA_028279245.1. Classification (GTDB taxonomy): domain Bacteria; phylum Pseudomonadota; class Alphaproteobacteria; order UBA6615; family UBA6615; genus JANQOE01. The sequence continues at coordinate 89,192 of JANQOE010000017.1, read as the reverse complement.
CCGGCAATGATCGCCAACACCACCTGTGCGTAGTTCAACGGGGCCAGCGCCGACACTTCGGCGAAGTAGAACGCTTTGATCACCAGGAAATGCGCGAGACCGAACAATACGCCAGACGCCGCGAATAGGGCCCAGACCTCCGCGGTCGGCGGTGTCCAGAAAAACGGCGCCGCCGCTGACGACAACACCACACCGACAAGTCCCGTGTACACCAGGGTCGTTATGGGATCCGCCGAGTCCGCCAGTTTACGGGTCGCAATCTGATAGAGGGCGAGGAACAGCGCGCCCACCAGTGGCCACAACGCGGCCCACCCGACGATTCCGGTACCGGGCCGCGCCACGATGATCACGCCGATGAATCCCACACCCACCGCAAGCCAGCGAAACACGCCCACCCGCTCCCCAAGCAATGGAATGGACAGGACCGTCAGCATCAGCGGCGCGGCGAACAGGATTGCTGTGGCGTCCGCCAACGGCATCAGGAACAAACCCTCGACGATGGCCACACTGGCCACGACCGGCAGGACGGCCCGCCCGATCTGCAGCCAAGGCTGTTCCGTCGCCAAGATCGGCCGCCACCGTGACGGCTTGATCATCAGCATCATCGGCACGATGAAAAAGAAGTAACGGCCCCACAGGACTTGCACCGAGCTATAGCCCTCTAGCGCCTTCGCCAGGGCATCGACCGCGGTGAACGCAGCGACCGCCGCGAGCAACAGCAACGCCCCCACGCGCAGATTCGCTGTCGGCTCAATCTTTTCTTGCATCACCATGGGCGCAAACTAGGCCTGACTGCGTGGCAAGACCATGGGCCACTCGATTTGCCTGTTGCGCCCCAAGCCGCGCCGGGTAACATGGGTTTGCGCGCCAGGGCGCATCCTGTCCGCGGGAAGGGCTAAGCCCACCGGCCGACTGTTTTGTCGTTTCACACCACTTTCTGCCTGTTAGTGCGGACGCCAGGCGTGATGGAAGGATGGTGTCATGACCTCTCCAACCGGGGAGCAACTCCCCGACAATGCCAATCTCGAGAATCTGAAAAAGCGGGCGAAGCAACTGCTGCGCGATGCCCGGGCGGGCGAACCCGGCGCCGCCGACCGGCTCCAGCGCGTCATGCCGGCCGCGGCGAAGCCGGCCGCCGCCACCCTCAGCGATGCCCAGTTTGCGCTCGCCCGGGAGTACGGCTTCGCCAGTTGGCCCCAACTCAAGACGGCGGTTGACGAGCGTACCCGCAACGCCGCCATCCTCAATGCGGGACCCGGCGATCCGGCCGCGCTGCCGATGCTGCCGTTGCGCGATCTTATCGTCTTCCCGGATATTCATTCGCCGATCTTCGTCGGCCGCCCGAATTCGCTGCGGGCGGTGGAGGCGGCGGGCGCGGCTGGTCCGGTCTTCCTCTGCCTGCAACACCACGCCACCACCGAAGACCCGCAAGCGGACGATCTGTACAAGGTCGGCACAGTCGCCGATATCCGCCACAAGTCGGTCTTTAACGATGGATCGGTGCGCATCATCGTCGAGGGCCGCGAACCCGCCCGCCTGGCGTCAGTCGACACCTCCCGCGGCTACCTGACGGCGAGTATCGAACCCCTCGGCCTGCCCGCGAGCCACCGGTCAACCGGTGTCGACGAAGCCCGCCTGTTGTTCCGCGACGCTGCGGAACGCCTGCAATTGCCGCAACCGCTTCGTGACGAACTCGATAAGCCGGCGGACGCCGGCAGACTGGCTGGACTAGGCGGCCAGTATCTCGGACTCAGCCTGCCGGTCCAGCAGAAGTTGCTGGAACTGGCGGATCCCGACGACCGACTAGCCCAAGTCGTGCAGGAGATCGAACGGTTGCGGCAGGCAATCGCCCGGCCGCCCTTCGACGACTATGTGGGCCGGTATGAGATGGCGCCGGGGTTCGTCACCGAGGTCAGCCGGGATGGTGACGGTTTGGTCGCTGCGTGCCCGTGGGATCGGGTCACGATGTTTCCGGTCGGCGAGGATGCCTTCGCACCGAAGACCGAACACATCCGCGAAGCTGACAGTCTGCCACTGCATCTGGCGATGCCGACCGAATCGCGCGGGCGGCCGTTGATCTACCGCTTCCACCGGGAGGAGCGCGGCAGCGTCGCCTGGCTGTCGCGGATCGAACGGGGCATGACCGATTGGTCTGAGGGCCGAAAGCTGGCCGAAGACGCGGCGCCGAGTAGGCCGTCCGAACTGCCGTCGGACGAGTTGCTGCGTTACGCCGGGACTTATGAACTGCGGCCCGGCTATGAGGAAACCATCGCAATCGACCGTCCCGGTTTGGTGCTTGGCGGTGCGCCGCTGCTGCCGATCAGCGGCACAGAGTTCTTCGCCGCGACCGAGCCGCTGCATGTGACGTTCAAGCAGAACCGAACGAAGCAAGTGCTCGGCATGTCGGTCCGCGGCAAGCGCATCAACGGGCAATACTGGAAGATCCAATAGCGGAACCGGCGGCGCGGCTCCGGTCGCGCTGCCGTTGCGGCACACCGGTAAACGCCTATGCTGAACGCCCGTTGAGCGGCGAGGGCAGGGCGATGGCGGTTATCGCGTTTATTGGCTTGGGGAACATGGGCGGTCCGATGGCAGCCAATCTGGTGAAAGCCGGCCACCAACTGCGCGGCGTGGACGTCGTACCTGCGGCGGTAGAGAAGGCGGCCCAAGCCGGCATTGAGCCGCGGGCCGATATCGCCGCTGCGGTGTCCGGCGCCGACACCGTCATCACCATGTTGCCCGCCGGCCAGCATGTGGAAGACGCCTACCTGCGGGACGGCATCCTTGCCGCGGCGACGCCGAAGACGCTGTTGATCGACTGCTCAACCATCGACGTCGAGACCGCCCGTAATGTGGGCGCCGCGGCGACGGCGCAGGGTTTTGCGATGGTCGATGCGCCGGTCTCGGGCGGCGTAACCGGCGCCGAGAATGCCGCGCTGACCTTCATGGTCGGCGGCGCGGCTGACGCTTTCGCCCGCGCCGAACCAATCTTGCAAGCGATGGGCAAGACCATCGTTCACGCCGGCGGACCGGGCAACGGGCAGGCCGCGAAGATCTGCAACAATCTGATGCTGGGCATTCAGATGATCTCCGTCGGCGAGGCATTCGTGCTCGCGGAGAAGCTCGGCCTGGACGCACAGAAGCTGTTCGACATCTCCAGCACGGCGTCTGGCCAGTGCTGGTCGCTGACCACCTACTGCCCGGTTCCGGGCCCGGTGCCAACTTCGCCCGCCAACCGCGACTACCAGGCCGGCTTCACCGCGGCGATGATGCTGAAGGACCTGCGGCTAGCGATGGGCGCCGCCGGCAGCACCGGCGCGAACCTTGAACTCGGGGCCAAGGCGACGGACCTCTACGACGCCTTTGTCGACGCCGGCCACGCCGGTTTGGACTTTTCCGGCATCATCCGTAGCATTCGCAACTAGACAAGAAACAGGGAAGGAAACAGGCGTGGACCCCACCGCGACCCGTGAGATTGGCCAGACTGGCTTGGCCGTGACCCAACTCGGATTTGGCGCCGCCCATTTTGGCGAGTTGTACAGCTTGGTGACCGAGGAAGACGCCCAGGCCACCTGCGCCGCGGCTTACAAGGGCGGTGTGCGCCTCTACGACACCGCGCCCTGGTATGGGGTCGGGCTCAGCGAGCACCGGCTCGGCACGTTCCTGCGCGGGCAGCCCCGCGATGAGTTCATCGTCTCGACCAAGATCGGCCGGGTCCTCTCCGCGCCCAAGCAAACGGAGGGTTTCGACAACGGCATGTGGCTGGGCGGCCTGCCGTTCGAGCTTCGCTTCGACTACACCTACGACGCGGTGATGCGCTCGTGGGAGGATAGCCTGCAACGGCTAAGCCTTAACCGGGTCGATCTGCTGATCATTCACGACCTCGATCTCGTCTATCACCAGACCCCGGAGAACGTCGAACGCTACATGCGTCAGCTCGAGGACGGCGGCGGCATGCGGGCGCTTGAGGAGCTCAAGGCGGGCGGCCAAATCAAGGCAATTGGCGCCGGGATCAACCGCGACCACGCGATGCTGCAGTTCCTCGACCGGATCGACCTGGATTGCTTCCTTGTTGCCATGCCTTACACCCTGATCGACCAGGGTGTGCTGACCGATCTCTTCCCGCGCTGCCAGGCGAAAGGCATGAGCGTCATCATCGGCTCCCCCTACGCCTCCGGCATCTTGGCCACCGGCGTCTCCAGCGGCGGCGGCAAATACAACTACGAAGACGCGCCGCCGGAGATCGTCGAGAAGGTGGCCGGTATCGAGAAGGTGTGCGCGCGTCACAACGTCCCGCTGCAAGCCGCCGCCCTGCAGTTCCCGCTGGGCCACCCGATGGTCGCCTCGATTATCCCGGGCGGCGTCACCGCGGCGCAGGTCGAGCAGAATGTGAAGGCGGTATCGACCCAGATTCCGGCGGATTTCTGGGCCGAACTGAAAGCCGAGGGGCTGTTGGCAGCGGAGGCGCCTGTTCCGGAGTAAACAAATCGCGCGATTGTGATGACGGGCACATAAGCGCCATGCCCGTCCCCCCTATCTTGCCGCGCAAATCGCGTCGTCAGCAGGATGGGTCATGGCCGGACGTTACAACAGCATTCTCGAAACCGTCGGGCGGACCCCGATCGTCAAGATCAACCGGCTGGGGCCGGCGAACGTCAACATCTTCGCTAAGCTGGAGGCCTTCAACCCGATGGGCTCGGTCAAGGACCGGCTGGCCCTCGGCGTGATTGAGGCAGCCGAACGGAGCGGCGCGCTAAAACCCGGCCAAACGGTCGTCGAGGCGACGAGCGGTAACACCGGCATCGGCCTCGCTATGGTCTGCGCGCAAAAGGGCTATCCGCTGGTCGTGACAATGGCCGAGAATTTCAGCGTCGAACGGCGGCGGCTGATGCGTTTCCTTGGCGCGAAGGTCGTGCTCACACCTGCTTCGGAAAAGGGCACGGGCATGCTGGCCAAGGCGGTCGAGCTTGCCGAGCCCCATGGCTGGTTCCTCTGCCGCCAATTCGAGAACGAGGCGAACCCCGATTTTCATTCCCGCACCACGGCGCCGGAAATCCTTACCGATTTCGAGGGCGATCGGCTCGACTATTGGGTCAGTGGCTTCGGCACGGCCGGCACCCTGAAAGGTGTCGGGCGCGTGTTGCGGCAGGAACGGCCGGAGACCAAGATCGTCGTCTGCGAACCGGACAACTCGCAGATTCTCGGCAGCGGCATCGCCCAGGAGCGGCGCGACGGTAATGTCACGGCCAGCCATCCCTATTTCCGGCCGCACCTAATGCAAGGCTGGTCGCCGGATTTCATCCCAAAGCTGGCCGAAGATGCGGTCGCGACGGAACTCATCGACGAACTCGTGCCGATCAACGGCAAAGACGCCCTGCGGCTGTCGCGCGAGTTGGCCCAGCAGGAAGGCATCTTCACCGGCATTTCCGGCGGCGCCACCTTCGCCGGCGCATTGCAGGTAGCCGAGCGTGCCCCGGCCGGCGCCAACATCCTGTGCATGTTGCCCGATACCGGCGAACGCTACCTCAGCACCGCCCTGTTCGCCGACATATCGGCGGATATGACCGAGCAGGAGATCGAGATCTCGCAGTCGACGCCGCACTTCCGCTTCGACGCGACACCGGCATCCGTGGCAAAGCCGGTGGCCGCGCCAACGGTTACGCCCGAGGCGGCGGCCTTCCTTGAAGAGGCCGTTACCGACCTCAGGCAACCGGTCGTCATGTTCGCCCTGGAATGGTGTGAGTTCTGCGATTCAGTGCGCAAGCTGTTCGATCGGATCGGCGTTCAGTTCCGGTCCGTCGATCTAGACTCGGTCGAATACCAGCAAGGGAACTGGGGCGGCCAAATCCGCACCGCGCTGCTGGCCCGTATCGGCTCGCCGACCATTCCGCAGATCTTCGTTGGCGGTGAGTATATCGGCGGCTGCACGGAAACCTTCGACGCGTTCAACGCGGGCCGCCTGCAAAAACTCCTCAGGGCGAACGGCGTCGCCTTCACCGACGCCAAGGGCGTGAACGCCTACACATTCCTGCCGCCCTGGCTACACCCCCGCGGCGCCGCCGCCTAGTCCTCAGCCTTCGGCTCACTACGGAGCCGTTTGACGGTTCCGCGGCGGGTTTTGGTATCGACCCGCCGCGCGCGCTTCGCTCGGCTCACCCGTGTCGGCTTTCGAGGCGTTGGCCGATGTGCCGCCTGTTGCAAGATGTCGATCAACCGGGCGAGCGCATCGGCGTTGTTGTCGTCCTGGCTGCGGAACCGCGCCGCGGTGATCACGATGATCCCATCCTTGGTGAGGCGCTTCCCGGCGATCCGCTCCGCCCGTTCCTTTAGATCCGGCGGCAGTGAGGGCGACGCACGCAAATCAAACCGCAGCTGCACCGCCGTCGAGACCTTGTTGACGTTCTGACCGCCCGGGCCTGACGACCGGATGAAGCTGCGCTCGATCTCGTTGGGATCGACGCTGATCCTATCGGTGATCCTGATCATAACGGCGCACCTGGATCCTCATTCCGTATCCGGGTACGAGATTTCAAGCACCTCGACGACCTCGGCGCCGTGCGGTGTCCGCACCTTCACAAAGTCGCCTTCCTGCGCCTTCAACAGGGCGCGGGCGAGCGGCGAGATCCAACTCACTTCCCCTTGGTCGTGGCGCACCTCGTCAACACCGACAATCCGGACGGTCTTCTCGCTGCCTTCCGCATCGGCATAGGTAACAGTCGCCCCGAAGAAGACCTGCTCACGATTGGTCTGGCGCTTGTGGTCGACGATCTCGGCGATCTCCATACGCTTCAGCAGGAACCGGATCCGCCGGTCGATCTCGCGCAGGCGCTTTTTGCCGTAGAGGTAATCGCCATTCTCCGATCGGTCCCCATCGCCGGCGGCCCAGGCGACAATCTCCACCACCTTCGGCCGTTCGACACGCCGCAATTGGCGAAGTTCCCGTTGCAGACGATCCATCCCGGCCGCGGTGATGTAGTTCTTGGCACCGCGCGGCAACGCTGTCTCCGGAACATCGAGATCGTCGTCGTCTTCGTCGGTTTCTTTGGTGAAGGCTTTACTCATCACGGGCCATCAGGAACGAAGTGATCGCGGTTTACCACTAACGACGTTCTTGTATCAGCAAACCGTTCCTTCAAAAAATCGACGAAGACTCGAACCGCCGGCGGCACATGCTTGCGGCTCGGATACACCGCCCAGATCGCGGTTTTCGGCGGGCTTGCTTCTGGTAACACGGTGCCAAGCCGCTCGGCGGCAAGATCACCGTCCACCCAATCCGTCGGCAAGAGGGCAATGCCGTACCCCTCAAGCGCGGCGTGACGAACCGCATCGAGATGGTTCACCGCGAGGCGGCCGGTGATCGGCACCTTGACGATCCCGTTCGGCCCGGTCAGCGCCCAACTGGCACCAGACCACCACGGCCCAAACACGATGCAATCGTGAGTCTGCAGATCATCGATCGTCTGAGGCGCGCCTCGGTCTGCGAGATAGGTCGGACTGGCCACCAGAATGCGGCGTCTATCGCCGAGCTTGTTGGCGATCAGCGACGAATCGGCAAGCTCACCGGCGCGCACCGCGAGATCGAATCCTTGCTTGACCACATCCACGCGACGGTTGGTCAGATCCAGGTCCATTTGCACTTTTGGCCAACGCGTCAGGAAATCTGTGACCAACCGGGGAAAGGCCGGGAACTCGACCGGCGCCGTGACGCGCAGGCGGCCGCGCGGCTCTTCATGCAGTTCCGCCACCAGCTGCTGTGCGGCTTCAAAGTCGGACCTGATTCGCACGCCCCGGTCGTACAGTGACTGGCCGGCATCGGTCAGGCTCAGCTTGCGCGTCGTCCGCTGCAGCAAGCGAACACCAAACTCGCTCTCCAAGCGCGACACCCGGCGGCTCACGGTCGACTTTGGAACCGCGAGCGCATCTGCGGCCGCGGTAAAACTGCCGAGGTCGACCACCTGGGTGAAGATCATCAGGTCGTTCAGGTCAGGCTTCATTGTTCGCAAAATAGCAACAATAAATCCACAAAACTAGGACTAATCGCGGACAAGGCAACAGTCCATCTCTTTCACAGAAGGGCCGACCGGCCCATAGATCTGGAGTGAGATGATGACAGCAATGCAACAAAACCTACCCGTGGTCGGTCGGTTCCTGCTGGGGCTGATCTTCGTTTTGAGCGGGATCTTCAAGATCCCGGGCTGGGAAAACACCATCGGTTTCATGGCCGCCAAGGGCGTGCCGCTGGCGCCTTTGTTCCTGCTGGGGGCCATCGTCGTCGAGATTGGCGCCGGCACGGCGCTCATCGCCGGTTACCGCGCCCGTCTCGCCGCCGCGGCTCTCGCGGCATTCTCGATCGTCGCCGCGTTGATCTTCCATAACTTCTGGACGCTCAGCGGCGCCGCGCAGCAAGGCGAGATGGTGCATTTCCTCAAGAACCTATCGATTGCCGGCGGCCTCTTGTTTGTTGTGGCGTTCGGGCCTGGACGGCTGAGCGTTCAGACGGATGAATCGCGCCGGCCGGCGGAGGCGACCGGGTAGGCCGCCAGGGGTCAGGGGCGCGCCGAGGACGGCGCGCCCGCCGCGACCATCAAGTCCTCGCATCGTTGCAGCGTGGCATTCATTGCCCTAGCGTCCCTCTCAGATCGTCTGGCCAAAGGAACAACCCATGTCAAAGATCGCCGCAAGACTTGACAGCCTTGGCTTGGTGCTACCTGAGCCACTAAAGCTGCCGCCCGGCGTGAAGCTGCCGTTCCCGTGGGTGAGTGTGCGCGGTGAGCGGGTTTTCGTCTCGGGACACGGCCCGCAGGAGCCGGACGGGTCGGTGGCCGGGCCTTTCGGCCAAGTCGGAGCCGATGTCAGCATGGATCAAGCCAGGGAGTTGGCCCGCAAGACCGCGCTGGCAGTCATCGGTAGCTTGCAGCGTGGACTCGGCGACCTGGACCGGATCACGGGCTGGTGCCGGATCTTCGGAATGGTCAACTCGGCGCCCGGTTTCGACCAGCAGCCGGAGGTCATCAACGGCTTCACGCAGGTTGTGCTGGACGTGTTCGGGGCTGATGTCGGCCGGCACACGCGCTCGGCCGTGGGCATGGCGGGCCTGCCGTTCAAGATAGCGGTGGAGGTTGAGGCGGAGCTGCTGATAGCTCCCTAGGAAACCACGGGTTTTTCTGCGGCTCATCCTCACAATTTGGCGAGCATTTAAGGCAAGAAACCCTTTCTTAGTGACGGTCGTCACTTACTGCCCGCGGGCTCGTTCCCACCTCGTGTGTATAAGCTCGGAAGGACCGTCTGATGATTGGGTCAGACTTCTGCAGAGAATGCGTCATTGCGACCAGGGAGCGTTTCCTTGGTGGGTTGGCGCTGTGGGTTGCGTTCGTCGGCGTTCTCGCGATCGTCTAACCCGGCCTAGGGCTCTCGTCGTCGATCCGCCTGCGTCGCCAGGCAGGATCACGGCGGGTGCGCTATGCCCGGCCGATGCGGGGTTCGCCGCCCTGGGCAGCCATGCTGGGGCCGAACGCCTTGTCCAAGGTTCTGGTTGAATCCTCCGCCAGTTCGATGGCCTGTGTCAGCAGGTTGAGGATCTGCATGTTGTTGGCCAGGACCATGTGCGCCTCGGTCCGGTGATCGTCGGCAATCTTGGTACAGCGGTTCAAGATATCGCGGCGGATCGCGATGAGAACGTCCTCAAGCTTCAAACCGGTCGGATTTTCATCCGACACCAAATATCTGGTCACGGCAGTCTCCACACTAGGTCTGTGTGAATCTAGCCAGCCTACGGTAAACGGTTGGTAAGGATAGGCGCGGCAGTACCGGCTTTGAGGCAGAATATCGGAGCTTTTTAAGTCAGTTTTAACCGCCCCGAAGCCACTCTTCGCCGGTCCGCCAAGAACGCCGAAAGGGCCGGCTATGAAGCAAGCGTATCTCACGACCATCGTCCTGCTGGAACGGATGCACCGTCAGTTCCTCGAGGTCTTGAAGGCCGAACTCGACCGGCTAGAGATCCGCGACATCAACAACGTCCAGGCCCTGATCCTGTACAACATCGGCCAGGACGAGCTGACCGTCGGCGAGTTGACCCTGCGCGGCTACTATCTCGGCTCGAACGTGTCCTACAACGTCAAGAAACTGACCGAGCATGGCTTCCTGAAGCACGAGCGGTCACCGCACGACCGTCGCTCGGTCCGGGTGAGCTTGACGGAGAAGGCGCTGGAACTTCGCCAACAGATCGACGCCATGTTCGAACGCCAACTCAGCGAAGTGACGTCGGAGATCGAGGAGACCGAACTCAACGGCGCGGTCGGCAGCCTCCGCAAACTAGAGCGCTTCTGGCTACAGCAACTGGGCTTCGGCCCGCGTGTCGCCGACTTCCCGTTCGCGGCCTAACCGGAACACTAGTTCGGCAACGCCTCTCTCGGCTCGACCACCCGGCCCCTAATCGCCTGACGCAGCTTAACGAGCGCCTTCGCCTCGATCTGGCGAATACGTTCCTTGCTGACGCCGAAATCGGCACCGATTTCCGCGAGCGTACTCTTGTCCTCTTCGAGGAACCGGCTGGCGATGATCTGCCGTTCGCGCGGCGTCAGAATATCCATCGCCTCGTGCAGCCAACGCGACCGGGTCTCGCCGTCGACCACATCGATCGTGATGTCCTCCGGCCCCGGCCCCAGATCCTTGAGCAAGTCCATCTGCTCCGTCGAATCGTCGTCCACGCCGACCGTCGCATTCAGTGACGCGTCCGGGCCGGAGAGGTGGGTCTCCATACGCTCGATATCGGTAGACTTAACGTTCAGTTGCTCGGCCATGGTCTCGCGGTCCGCCGCGGTCAACTCGCCGTCGGGCCCGGTCGCCACCTTGGCGCGGGCCTTCCGGAGATTGAAGAACAGCCGCCGCTGCGCCGGCGTCGTCGCAACCCGGACGATCGAATTGTGCCGCAGGATGTGGTCCTGGATGGCCGCCATGATCCACCAGCCCGCATAGGTCGAGAACCGGGCGTTGTGCTCCGGATCGAACCGCGCCGCGGCCTCCATCAGCCCGATATTGCCTTCCTGAACCAAATCGCCGATCGGCAGCCCGTAGCCCCGGAACCCCCAGGCGATCCTCACCACGAACCGGGCATAGGCGGTGATCAGCTCGTGCAGCGCGTCTTCGTCCTTTTCTTCGCGCCAGCGGCGGGCCAGATCGAATTCATGCTCTTTCTCGAGCACCGGCGCCTCCATAACGGAGGAAATGTACCGCCTGTCGCCTTGATCGATTTCGGGTGAGCGTGCCATACGCCTAACTCCCTTTGACAAAGTCCCGCCGGGGCCTATATCCGGCAGCAACGAACGCTTAATAGTTTCGAGTCGATACTAGTGGGTCAGCATGGGCTTGGCAACAAAATTATTATCGACTCGCTAAAATGACTGTGAACGGGGGTTGGAACAGGTAATGTCGGCCGCCTCTTTGGATTGCCAGGACCGGGTTGCACGCCTGCTCGACCAGCTGACCCGCCTCGCCCGGGGGCTCCAGTTCGCAGACGGCCTGAACCCGGCCCAGTGGGACTGCCTGCGGTTCATCAGCCGGGCCAACGCCCATTCCCGGACCCCGGGCGCCATCGCCACCTTCCTCGGAACGACCAAGGGGACCGCCAGCCAGACGATTATTGCGCTGGAGGGCAAAGGCTTTGTCCGCCGGGAGAAGGACCCTTGCGACCGCCGGATCTGCCGGTTGGTCATCACCGACGCGGGCAAAACCAAGCTGGAAAACGACCCGCTGCGCTGTGTGCGCCATGCCGCCGAACGCTTGCCACATGGCACCGCCGAAATGCTGGCCGATGGGCTGGAGCAACTGGTGTGCGATCTGCGGATCCGGCATGGCTGTCACGAGTTCGGTGTCTGTAACAAATGCGGCCACTTCATCGGGTCCGGCGACAAAGCCAAGGCCACCTGCGGCCTGCTGCAAGAGTCGATACCGCAGACGGAAACCAACCGCATCTGTGTCAGTTTCAAGAAGCGCGAACCCGCCGTGGAGTTGGGCTCGGACTAAACGGCGCAGCCGCCGTAATAGGACGGTGACCCACCACCAATAGGTATGCTCTTCCCTCAGCTCTACGGTTAATCCGAGCGTCGCATCTCAGCGTACCCAAATTCAATCGGATGGTGTTTAAGGAGACGGTCATGCGTCCTTCGCGGTTGGGAGCTGTCTTGATTAGTTTTCTTCTCGCCGGCTGTTCGGTGCTACGCCCCTTGCCGCAGGACACTTCCATGGAGGATCGCCTCGCCGCGTTCCCCACGGGACCGTTACCGGTTGAACAACCGGTCACCATTCATTGGAACGATTTCCAGGTGCCGTTCATCGAGGCACAAACCGACCGCGACGCGGCGTTCGCGCTCGGCTTGGTGCACGCCCATCTGCGGCTTGGCCAGATGGAGGTGCTGCGCCGTGTGTCCCAGGGCCGCCTGTCGGAGATGGGCGGGCCGCTCGCCGCGGACATCGACCACGCGCTGCGCATTCTGGACCTGGGCAAGGCCGTGCCTGAAGTCCTGGCCAACATGCCGCCGGAGTCCAAAGCCTGGCTTGTCGCGTTCGTCGAAGGCATCAATCACTACCAGGCCAATGTCGAACGCCTGCCGCACGAATACGGGCTGCTCGGCTTACGGCGCGCGCCTTGGACTCAGGAAGACGTGCTGACCATCGGCCGGCTGGCGTCGGTCGATGTGAACTGGATCATCTGGTCACGACTTCTGCAGATGCGAGAGCGGGAAGACTGGCCGACTCTCTGGGCGCAACTTGTGGAAGAGGGAACTGCGTCGATCCCGAGCTACGGCGAAAAACAACCGTGGGCGCAGACCGCACTTGAGCAAATCCTGACCAACTATTCGAAGTCGGGCAGCAACTCTGTTGCCGTCTCCGCGGATCGCAGTGCTTCGGGCAACGCGATGATCGCCAGCGATCCCCATCTTGGGGTGACGCTCCCGAACCTGTGGGTGCTCGCGGGCTTCAAGTCACCGTCCTACCACGTCGTCGGGATGATGATCCCTGGCATTCCATTCGTCGCGGTCGGCCGCAATCCGTGGATTGCCTGGGGCGGCACCAACTTACGGGCCGCGAGCAGCGACCTGTTCGACATCTCGTCGGTGCCTGACTCGGCCATTCACACCCGAACCGAACGCATCGGCGTTCGCTGGTGGTTCGACCGCGACGTGACCATTCGCGAGACCGACATCGGGCCGGTCATTTCGGATGCCAAGTTCCTCGGGGCAGGGGAGAACGGCACCTTTGCGCTGCGTTGGATCGGTCACACGCCGACCGACGAGTTGAGCGCCATGCTGGCCGTCAACCGCGCGCGGGATTGGGAAGAGTTTCGCCAGGCACTCGGCGGCTTTGCAGTCTCCGCACAGAACATGGTCTACGCCGATACCGAAGGTCATATCGGCCAGGTCATGGCCACCCACCTGCCGGAGCGAGCCAACGGCACACCGCCCGACATTGTCCTGCCCACCGAATACCTCACCGCCTGGGACAAGATCCTCACCGGTTTGGACCTGCCGTCGGAATTCAATCCCCCGGAAGGTTTCATCGCCTCCGCCAACAATCGCGGCGCCGACGCCGCGGTTCCGGTCGGCTATTTCTTTTCTTCAAACGACCGGATCCTGCGACTCTCCCAACTGCTGACCAACGGCGGCGCGCCGATCAGCTTCGATGACCTGGCGGGCTTGCAGCGCGACGTCTACATGCACTCGGCCGTCGAATTGCGCGACCTGTTGGTCGCGCAGGTTGCCACGTTCGAGAGCGAGCTGTCGCCGGCGCAAGCAAACGCACTAGCAGCACTGCGGACGTGGGACGGCCACTACACGGCCGACTCCGCCGGCGCGGTCGCGTTTCAGGTCACCGTACACGAGTACAGCCAGGCGCGGGTCGAGGCCGGTCGCCTTGGCGCCTATTCGGCCGCCGGCAAGATACTCTCGTTCCTGGCGGATGATTTGGCCGGTCCGATCGAGCCGGCCGCGAAGGACGCCCTTTTGCAGGCCCTCGGCAAGGCGGCCGAGACAGCGGAGGACTACCCGACATGGGGCGACATGCACCGGCTGCAGCTGGCGTCGGTGTTCGCCAATCTGCCTGTCCTCGGCGGACGCTATCGGTTCGACAACGTGCCGGTCGGTGGCAGCAGCTCCACCGTGATGAAGACCGCGGCGAACCTCACCAGCGGCCGGCACGACACCCGGTTCGGCTCCCAGGCGCGCCACATCTCCGACATGGGCGACCTCGACAGCAACTTCTTCACCCTGCTAGGCGGCCAAGATGGCTGGTTCAACAGTCAGAACTTTTTGGATCAGTTCGAGCTTTGGCGCAGCGGCGAGTTTGTGCAATTGCCGCTGCGCTTGGAAACGGTCCGGGCATCATTCGCCAGACGAACGGACTTGCGTCCCGCACAATAAGACTGCCATCGTCGGTACCGGCGAAGACCGTCATGTACGACGCGACACCCTTCCTCCGGCTCTATGCGCGCTGGCGTAACCAGCAACTGCGCAGGCTGGAGCCCGTTCATTGCCAAGAACGGGAACTGATCGGCCTCGTCAGCCGCGCCTCGGACACCCAGTTCGGCCGCGATCACGGCTTCGACAAGATCCGTTCGATCGCAGACTTCCAGGCGCGCGTCCCGCTCCGCCACTACGAGGACATGTGGAATGCGTACTGGTCCACTGACTTCCCACACCTGAAACATGTGAGCTGGCCGGGGCTGGTCCCCTACTACGCGGTGACGTCGGGGACGACCACGGGCCGAACCAAACACATCCCCTGCACCGAAGAGATAATCAACGCCAATCGGCGCACCGCGTCCGACCTGCTCGTGCACCATGTGACAGCCCGGCCCCATAGCTGCGCGATGGCCGGCCGCAGCTTCGTCCTTGGCGGCAGCACCGAACTCAACGAGCTTGCGAGCGGCGTGTTCGCCGGCGATCTCAGCGGCATCCAGGCCGCCACCGTTCCGTTCTGGGCGCGCAGCCGCTACTTCCCGGCGCGCGACCTCGCCTTGCTCGCCGATTGGGAAGAGAAGATGGAGCGGCTGGCCCAAGCATCTCTCGGCGCCGACATCCGTTCGATCAGCGGCGTCCCAAGTTGGCTGTTGATCTTCTTCGACCGGCTCTTCGATCTGCGCGGGGTTACCTCGGAACGCCTCGTCGACGTCTATCCGGACCTGGAACTGGTCGTCCACGGCGGCGTCAACTTCGCGCCCTACCGCAAGCGGTTCGAGGGGCTGTTGCAAGGCAGCCACGCCGAACTGCGCGAAGTCTACCCGGCAAGCGAAGGTTTTTTCGCAGTCGCTGACGCCGGCCCGGACGATGGCATGCGGCTCATCCTCGACAACGGCATCTTCTTCGAGTTCGTGCCGGAAGACGAACTGGAACTTGATAACCCACGCCGTCACTGGCTCGGCACAATTGAGCCCGGGATCAACTACGCGATCGCTGTCAGCACCAATGCCGGCCTCTGGTCTTACATCGTCGGGGATACCGTCGCGTTCACCAATCTCGACCCGCCGCGCGTCGTCGTGACGGGCCGGACGGCCTACTCGCTCTCGGCGTTTGGCGAGCACCTGATCGAAGCGGAGATCGAAGCTGCCATTACTGCCGCCGCGGAATACGTCGGCGTCGACGTCCAGGACTTTGCGGTCGGCCCGGTCTTCCCGGCGGGTCCGGGGGAACTCGGACACCATCTTTTCTTCGTGGAATTCGCCGGCACGGTGCCGGATTCGCGCCGACTACAAGAGTTCGGTGAAGCAATCGATCGCCATCTCTGCAACGAGAACGAAGATTATGAGGCCCACCGCGCGGATGGCTTCGGCATGGGCGCACCGGAGATCCGCGCTGTCCCGGCAGGCACCTTTGCCGGTTGGCTAAAGTCGCGGGGGCAGCTCGGCGGGCAGCACAAGGTGCCGCGTGTGGTCAACAACACCGACCTGCTGTCGGACCTCAGCGCCTACGCCAGGGGCGGGCGTTAGACACTTGCCGTATCGTTGAGCGCCCAGTCGTAGCGATAGTCATCAATGACACTACGCCGCGCCAAGCGCTGGTCGAGCTCGGGCAAAGCGTAGGTGCGGAGGTGGGCAATCACGTCCCGGTTTCGCCGGCCAAAGTCCGCCGCGAACCAATCGTAGATTTTCGAGACGACCAGGTTACTGCCGCCGAGCAGGGCCACGCCGCGCGGATGATTCACGTAGGCGTCGGCATTCTCCTCTAGCAATGACTCGGTATTCGCCCGTGTGAACGCCACCGGCATCAGGTTCGGGCATCCAAGCGAGGCGCAGTTCACCGCATAGTGGGTTCGCGGATCCTGCCAAATGGGCCGGAGAATGCGATGCTCGATGTCGTTAAGGCTCAGATCCTCGCCCTCGACCTGCAACAATCGCGCGTCCCACGGCCCGAACCGGAACAGGCCCGGCGATAGGTCCAGGTCCAGGATTGAATCGACCGGATAGTTCTCAACGATCAACCGTACTGTGACGGCGTTATAGAGGTTTACCCAGTAGGCGTATTGTTCGCCGCGGCTCAGCGTGCTGACCCGTGTCGATTCCAGCATGGCGACATACTGATCCAGCGCCGATCGGTCGGACGCCGAAACGGCCCCGTAGGCAATGCGCGAGATGCCGTCGCCCGGTAACGAGCGATACCTCTCGAGAAACGTCGTCCAGTCCTGGTGATCGACAGATGCATCGCTGTCCGGGTCATGTGCCAGCCAGCGATCCCATAGGTCGGACTTAGGGGCCGCGGCGGCTGGCGAGCCAGCAGCGGCCCAACCGGTCACAACAAGGGCAGTGGCCATGAAGCAGCGGCGATTGATCGGTTCCATGCCAAATCATCTGGCGCTGGACCCGGCGTGCCGCAAACCGGCTCACCGACGTTTGAGCGAGTGTTACGAGGTGAAGGCCTGAATGCCCGTCTGCGCCCGGCCGAGAATCAACGCATGCACGTCATGGGTGCCCTCGTAGGTGTTGACCGCCTCGAGGTTCATCACATGCCGGATGACGTGATACTCGTCCGCCACCCCGTTGCCGCCATGCATGTCCCGTGCGACGCGCGCGATCTCCAGCGCCTTGCCGCAGTTATTCCGCTTCATGATCGAGATGGCCTCCGGCGCCGCCTGGCCCTCGTCGAGCAGCCGGCCGAGGCGCAACGCGCCCTGAAGACCAAGGGTGATCTCGGTCTGCATATCCGCCAGCTTCTTCTGGACCAGTTGGTTCGCCGCCAATGGCCGCCCAAACTGGCTCCGCTCCAGCGTATAGCTGCGGGCCGCGTGCCAGCAGAACTCCGCCGCCCCCATCGAACCCCATGAGATCCCGAACCGCGCTTTGTTCAGACACCCGAACGGCCCGCCGAGGCCGCGCGCGTTCGGCAGCAAATTGGCCTCCGGCACGAAGACCTCGTCCATCGCAATCTGCCCGGTAACCGAGGCCCGTAGCGAGAATTTTCCTTCGATCTTCGGCGCGGTCAGGCCATCCATCCCTTTCTCGAGCACGAAGCCCCGGATGGTGCCGCTGTCGTCCTTGGCCCACACCACAAAAACATCGGCGATCGGCGCATTGGTGATCCAGGTCTTTGTCCCGGAAAGCCGGAACCCTCCATCCACCTTGCGGGCGCGGCTGCGCATCCCGCCGGGGTCCGAACCATGATCAGGTTCCGTCAGCCCGAAGCAGCCGATCAGCTCACCCTTCGCCAAGCCGGGAAGGTATTTGCGGCGCTGCTCTTCGGTGCCGTAGGCGAAGATCGGATACATCACCAGGGAGGACTGCACGCTCATCGCCGACCGGTACCCAGAATCGACGTGTTCGATCTCCCGCGCGATTAACCCATAGCAGACATGATTAACCCCGGCCCCACCATACTCCGCGGGGATCGTCGCGCCGAGCATCCCCAACGCGCCAAGCTCGGTGACGATATCGCGGTCGAAAACCTCGTGCCGATTAGCCTCGAGGATGCGCGGCATCAGCTTGTCCTGGCAGTAGGCCCGGGCCGCATCCCGGACCAACCGCTCCTCCTCGCTGAGCTGATCTTCCAGCAGCAGCGGATCTTCCCACTGGAAACGGGGGCGGGGCGGGGATTTCGTCTCTGCCTGGGCAACGGCCATATCGCTTTCCTCGGACTGTCGAGGGGAATATAGGGGGTGCCGGCAAACAGGCCCAGGGGATGAACTAGGCACGGCGCGTTCTTGGTGGCGGCGCAGCCAAATCTGATAACATGACGTTTCCATGATTAACGTCCAGCGAGTGTCGAAGCGTTTCGGGGGCCTCCGCGCCGTCGAAGAAGCGACGATGGTGATCGAGCCCGGCTCGATCACCGGCCTGATCGGCCCCAACGGTGCCGGGAAGACCACGCTCTTCAACCTGATCGCGGGCCACTTTCGGCCGACCTCCGGTCAGGTTCTGTTGGATGGCGAAGATGTGACGGGCCTGCGGCCGCACGAGCTGTTCGCCAAGGGCATGCTGCGAACCTTTCAGATCGCCCATGAGTTCAGCAGCCTGACGGTCATCGAAAACCTGATGATGGTGCCACCCCGCCAGGCGGGCGAGCGGCTGTGGGACGCGCTGTTCCGCCCGGGTACCACCCGCGCCCAGGAACGCGCGGTCCGCCGTCAGGCCGAGGAAGTGGTGGAGTTTCTAAACCTGACCCACGTCGCGCATGAGCGCGCCGGCAATCTGTCGGGCGGTCAGAAGAAGCTGCTGGAGCTTGGCCGCACCATGATGACCGAAGCCAAAGTGGTATTGCTCGACGAGGTCGGGGCAGGCGTCAACCGCACCCTGCTGAACGACCTGGGCGATGCCATTCAGCGGCTGAACACCGAGCGAAAGTGTACGTTCTTCATGATCGAACATGACATGGACTTCATTGGCCGCCTGTGCGATCCGGTCATCGTCATGGCGGAGGGCAGCGTGCTGGCGCAGGGCACGGTCGACGAAGTCAAGAACAATGAAGACGTCATCGAGGCCTACCTGGGTCGCGGTATGAAAAACAAGCCGGTTGCTGCCTCGGCGTAACCGGTTGGACAACGCCAGAGTAATCGGTGCCACATGTCGCGGGGGCGGTGAAGAAGTGAGCAAGGGGGAACCGAGAAACGACGCGCCGCTCGTCTCTGTCGTATTGCCTTGCTACAACGCGCATCAGCATCTCGCCCAGACGATCGCCAGCATTCGCAGCCAGACCCTGACCGACTATGAGATCGTGTTGGTCGACGATGGTTCCGACGACCCAGCGACCCTTGCGTTTCTGGAAACCCTAGAGCCGGACATCCGGTTGATCAGGCAGGAGAACCGCGGCCTGTCGGCGGCGCGGAATGCCGGTTTCAAGGTATCTCAAGGCCGCTATGTGTTGCCGCTGGACTGCGACGACTGGATCGACCGGACGTTCTTGGAGGAAGCGGTCGGCGTCCTGAATGCCAACGATGACATCGCTTTTGCCTTCTCTTTCATTGCCTTGGAGGGCGAGCTCAGCGGGCTGCTACAGAAGCGCTATAACTTCTTCGAACAGTTGTTCACCAACCAACTCCCCTACTGCATTCTGGTTCGTCGGTCCGCCTGGCTCTATGCGGGCGGCTACGATGAGACAATGCTGCGCGGCCTCGAGGACTGGGAGTTCAACCTGCGGCTTGGCAGCCGTGGTCTCCACGGCTTGGCCGTTGAGAAACCGCTGTTTCACTACCGGGTGCGGTCGCAAGGCATGTTGCGCAGCCTGTCCCTAACGACGTTTTCGGCACTCTACCGGATACTCAGGCAGAAACACGCCGAGCTATACAGTTTTTCAAGCCTGGTCCGGACCTGGTTTGTATGGCGCAGCAAACCCTACATCTATCCGCTTCCGGTGCTGGTCCTTTGGCTGCTGGCCAACCAGATGCTGCCCAATTCTGCGGTGGATCGGATATTCAGAATCCTCAGCGTATTCTCCGAGGCCAATCGGTCTGCGCGGCGCTCGAGAAAAAAAGCACTGGCACACGAACCGTCTGTGTGAAGTGCCATCCGCGCCGCACAACCCCGGGCCGACGTGAGCCCCACCAGGACTCGTGCGGTCGCCGGGGTTATTTGCTCTGAACGTTGCCAGCGCCGCGCTGTCGAGGTCTTGCCGGCGCGAGCCGTGCTGATTGGGTTCTTCTCGCCGTTTCCAGGATTTTGGCTGATCTCTGGTTGGAGCACTCCAGCTACGCTGATGAGCAGAACGTCCGCGGTAGAGATGGTCTTATCCTACATCATTCTGATGGGAACACCGTTGGCGTTCTACCGCTATTGGCGGCGCCATGAGTTTGGTGTGTACTGATCTTCGTCGGATCGATAACGCTGGTTCTTGCTACCGCGAGACCAGATCTAGGAACGCTCTATCAAATTCGCTATCCGTACTACACGACGTTTCTTATGTTTGGCATATTGGGCTGGAGTACAGTCCTGGCCAGCGCACGGGAGATAGGCTGGTTGCCGGTGAGAAAGAGACAAAAAAACAAACCGGTTGCCGCCGCCTTATGAGCTACCTGCAGGGCCTAAACCTGCGTGGCGGCTACGGCGGCGCCGAGATCCTGCACGGCTGCTCCATTGGTGTCGACCGCGGTGAGATCGCGGTGATCGTCGGCCCGAACGGCGCGGGCAAGTCGACCGCCATGAATGCCTTGCTCGGCATGCTCAATCTCACCGAGGGCAGGGTCGAACTGGATGGCGAGGACATCACCACGATTTCGACCCAGGAAAGGGTGAAGCGCGGCATCGCGTTTGTTCCCCAGACGGAAAATGTCTTCGGCAGCATGACGGTGCAGGAGAATCTGGAGATGGGCGCCTACCTGCGCCGCGACGACTTCACTTCGACCATGGACCAGGTCTTCGAACTGTTCCCGGCTTTGGTCGAGAAACGCCGACGCCCCGCCAGCGAGTTGTCGGGCGGGCAGCGGCAGCAGGTTGCGGTTGGGCGGGCACTGATGACCAACCCGACGGTCCTAATGCTCGACGAACCAACTGCGGGGGTGTCGCCCATCGTCATGGACGAGTTGTTTGACAGGATTATCGAGATCAAGAAGGCCGGCATCGCCATTCTGATGGTCGAACAGAACGCGCGGCAGGCACTGAATATCGCCGACCGCGGCTTTGTCCTGGTCACCGGTGAGAATCGCCACACCGACACCGGCCAAGCGCTACTCGCCGACCCGGAAGTCCGACGCTCCTTCCTCGGCGGGTGAAGCCTAGTCGATGACGGACTTCATCAATGCCTTTGTTCTGTTATCGAACTTCGTCATCATCCCAGCGCTCTCACTCGGATCTCAACTCGCCCTAGGGGCCCTGGGCGTCACCCTGGTCTTCGGAGTCCTGCGCTTCGCCAACTTTGCCCATGGCGATCTGATGGCGTTCGGCACCATGATCGCCATCTTCATCACGTGGTGGTTCCAGTCTCTCGGGATCGGCTTCGGCCCCTTGCCAACAGCGTTGCTGGCCTTGCCTTTTGCGATCGCCGTGACGGCTTTGCTGACCATCGGCACGGACCGCCTCGTCTACCGCTACTATCGGCGTGTCGGCAGCGCGCCGGTGATTTTTGTCGTGGCGTCCGTCGGCGTGATGTTCATGCTCAACGGGATTGTCCGCATCTTTATCGGACCGGACGATCGCCGGTTCGCGGACGGGGAAAGGTTCATCGTCCACGCCCGAACCTTCCGCGAAACGACGGGCCTTGCCGAGGGGCTGACCTTCAAGCTCACCCAGGGCATTACCATTATCGTCGCCGTCGTTGTCACGATTGCACTGTTCTGGTTCCTGCAGCGGACTCGCATGGGCAAGGCCATGCGGGCTTATTCGGACAACGAGAAGCTGTCGAGATTCTCCGGCATCGATCCCGACAGAGTCGTTCTCGTCACCTGGATCATTGCGGCCTCGCTCGCCACCATCGCCGGTGTGCTTTATGGCCTTGACCGCAGCTTCAAGCCCTTCACCTACTTCCAACTGCTCCTGCCTATCTTTGCCGCAGCCATCGTCGGCGGCATCGGTCAGCCGGTTGGTGCCATCATCGGCGGGTATATCGTGGCGTTCACGGAAATCGGCGTGACCTATGCCTACCGGAAGTTCTTTATCTACCTCTTGCCCGAAAGCTTTGAGCCATCCGGGCTCGCTCAGCTTGTCGCGACCGAATACAAGTTCGCGGTCTCCTTCGTCATCCTCGTGCTGGTCTTACTAGTCCGGCCGACCGGCCTCATGAGGGGCAAGGTGATATGAACCAGTCGGCACGTGCGGTAACCGCCTTCGCGGTCATGGCAGCCCTGTTGGCAGCGGTGGGCTTCGGCCAATCCTGGTCCGTCGCGCTGGTGATCATGAACCTCTGCCTGATCTCGTCGGTCATGGCCATGGGCCTCAACATCCAATGGGGCTACGCCGGGCTGTTCAACGCCGGGGTCATGGGATTCGCCGCGCTCGGCGGCGCCTCAGCCGTCCTTGTCTCCCATCCGCCGGTCACACAGGCCTGGGCAGCGGGCGGGTTGGACCTACTGATCGGTGTGGCCTTGTTCGTAGTGATCGTGGCTGCCGGCTTCTTCGTCCGCAACAGGCTGCCCGCCGGCCAATTCCAGCGCGTCTTTATGATCGTCGTCGTGCTCGTCGGCTACTGGGTCGGGCGAGGATTCTTCGCCTCGGCCGTCGACGCGATTGAATCTGTTGACCCCGTGCGGACCGGTTTCCTGGGTGGCCTTGGCTTGCCGATCATCTTCTCTTGGCTCGTGGGTGGCCTGTTCGCTGGCGGTGTTGCCTGGCTAATCGGCCGGATCGCCCTTGGCTTACGAGCAGACTACTTTGCCATTGCAACCCTAGGCATCTCCGAAATCGTGGTGGCGTTGCTCAGGAACGAGGATTGGCTTACCCGCGGCGTGAAGAACGTAACCGGTCTCAGCCGGCCGGTGCCGTTCGAGATCAATTTGCAGAACAGTGACTGGTTCGTGCGCATGATCGAGCGGTTCAATGCAAGGACGCTCGCCGTAGCGCCGGACGTCGATCGGCAACAGATGCTGACGCAGCTCGTGATCGAGGGTTCCGGCATCTTTGTTAAACTCTGCTACCTCGGGCTATTCCTCGCCGTGACACTGCTCATTCTTGGGCTATGCGTCCGCGCGCTGAACTCGCCGTGGGGCCGCATGATGCGCGCCATTAGGGACAGCGAAGACGCTGCTGCCGCGATGGGCAAAGACATCGTTTACCGCCAGCGCCAGGTCTTCATTCTCGGCTCCGCAATTATTGGTGTGGCCGGTGCCATGCTGACCACCTTGGATGGGCAGTTCACTCCAAGTTCTTACGTACCGCTACGCTTCACCTTCTTGATCTGGGTGATGGTTATCGTCGGTGGCAGCGGCAACAATCTCGGCTCCGTCCTAGGTGGTTTCGTGATCTGGTTTGTTTGGGTCCAGGCCGAGCCGGCATCGCAGTTCGTGCTCAGCAACATAGCTTCGTGGTTTGGTGAAGGCAGCGGATTTGCCCAGTGGCTCTTGGACGCTGCGCCGCATATGCGGTTGCTGTTGATGGGGTTGATCTTGCTGCTGGTCCTGCGGTTCAGCCCGCGGGGCATACTGCCCGAATACGTCCGCGAAACCCGCTAGTCCAAGGAAATAAGGAGGCCCGGCCTTATCGGCCGGACCTCTCTAGTGACGATTGCTCTTATCGAACCGCAATGGTGTCGAACGAACTGCCGTTGATCTCCAATTCCTTGTAGGAACCGGCGGCTTCGCCAACATCATTGAATTCGACGTCGCTGGCGCCCTGGTAGTTGACCTCGCCACCATTGGCCAGGATCTCAAGACCCTTGGCGATCTCACCCGGGAAGATCTCTTCGCCCGGCGCGTTCGCCACTTCCATGATGTGTTCGGCAATAGAGGCCCGGTCGGCGGAGCCGCCAGCCTGTATGGCGAGGGCAACGAGTGCTCCCGCATCATAAGATTCAGGCCGGAACGGGCCGTTACCGTCAACGCCGCCCGCTTCCGCGACTTCCAGGAAGGTGCTGGCACCGGCGGAGTCCGTGCCCGGCAGGGTGCCGAACGAACCGGTCAGGTCGCCGTCGACAGTCGTAAGCGCGTCGCCGACCATACCATCCGCAAAGATGAACCGCTCGAACGCACCGGCATCAAGCGACGACTGGATGATGCCGCGCCCGCCTTGATCGACGTAGCCGAACACGATGAGCTCATCGGCGCCGGACGCTGCAAGAGCGCCGACTTCGGCCGAGTAGTCGGCCTTGCCGTCTTCATGGGGCGCTTCGAATACGACCGTGCCGCCAAGTGGTTCGAAGGCGGCAGTGAAGGACTCAGCCAAACCCTTACCGTAGTCATTGTTGGTGAAGGTGATTGCAACGGTGTCGATACCGCGTTCCTTCACGATCTCGGCAAGGATCTGCCCCTGGCGCGCGTCGGATGGCGCCGTCCTGAAGAAGAAGCCATTGTCTTCGATCGTCGACAAGGCGGGTGAGGTGGCCGACGACGAAACGATCGGTACGCCATTCGGCACACCGACATTGTTTGTCACCGCAATCGTGACACCGGAGCAATCCGGTCCGACGATGGCCGACACATTGTCCGACGTAACCAGCCGTTCAGCGGCGGCGGTCGCCGCGGCCGCATCGACACATGTGGAGTCACCACGGACGATGGTAATGGTGTCGCCACCCAAGAGAAGCCCCGAATCCGACGCCTCTTTCAGGGCCAACTCCGCGGAATCGGCCATGGCCGGGGTCAGCGATTCGATCGGGCCAGTGAAGCCCATGATGATACCGATCTTGATTTCGGCAGCCGATGCCGCGGCCGGCAGAAGAACCGCTCCCGCCAATCCGCACACTGCGACGGCTTTTCCAACGCTCATTGATTTCCTCCAAACGTAACTGTTGTGGGCATTTTCGCAGTGATCGACAGCCTTGCCCAGGCTCCCGTCACATTTCCCGAGGTATAATGCGCTTTTCGCCCGGCCTAACCCTAAATCTCTGGAATGGCGGCGGAGCCAAGCTCGCCCCGGTGGCGTCCGCTCTAGCGGGAAGACGACCGTCGGCTGCTGGTCGACCGGGCTTTACGGCCGAGGCCGATCTTCTTGGCGAAGGCCGAACGTTGTTTCGCGTAATTGGGGGCGACCATCGGGTAGTCGGTCGGCAGGCCCCATTTGGCCCGGTACTCGTCGGGCGTCATATTGTAGGTGGTGCGCAGATGGCGCTTCAGCATCTTGAGGCGTTTGCCGTCCTCGAGACACACGATGTACTCGGGCGTGACGGACTTCTTCACCGTCACCGCCGGCTTTTGCGACTGCGGCAGTATTTCCGCGGTGCCGCCGTCAAGGTTGGTTAGACTAGAGAACACAGACCGAATGACGTCGGGGATCTGGGACGCCGGAACGGGGTTATTGCCCAGGTAAGCAGACACCACTTGCGTAGTCATCTTGAGCATTTCGCCCTGCGGTATCTTTTCGGCTGTGCTTTCAGCCATTGCGCTATCCTTCAATACCACTTCCTAGTTTTCCTTCTAGACACGCGAAAATCAAGGTGTCAAGGAGAATCCAAATCTAAGATCAGTAATAACCGATTTCCAGCGTCGCCTTCACTAAAGAAAACCAACTAAAGAACCTGCTTAACATGCGAAATTCCATCCGAGACACCGCCGTTTCTTGACTAGGACCAGCGAATTCATCGGCGACCCCTTGACCCAATGAGTCTTTATTGAGTCGCGGCGGTCCGGCCAGTTTCCATTCGTTGCCCGACAGTCTTGTGGCGGGTTGGCGTGCGGAGACCAGATATGGTAACAACCGATAGGTTTTCTTCGACAGTATAGGCGTTGTTTTTGTGGGTCAGGTCGTTGCCGTGGCAAGCGATCACGCGGGCTTTGCTCTCAAGGAGGAGATACGCCGTCTGCTTGAGCGGGAGGGCTACGACCAACTCGATTTGGGCACCTTCGACGACCGGTCGGTCGACTACCCCGATTTCGGCCGCACCCTGGCGGAAGCCGTTGGCAACGGCCAAGCCCTCTGGGGCATTGCCGTCTGTGGCACGGGGATTGGGATATCGATCGCCGCCAACCGTGTGCCCGGCGTGCGGGCTGCTCTGTGCCATGACGTAACGACCGCCAAGCTGTCGCGGGAGCACAACGATGCGAACGTTCTGGCTCTCGGTGCACGCGTCATTGGCCCCAGCACGGCTTTTGACTGCGTAATCGCCTTTTTGAACACGGAATTCGCGGGTGGTCGCCACGCGCCCCGCGTCGCCAAACTTGGATAAATGCCATGGACACACAGGAAATCTTGACCGCCGAAACCAATGACCCAGCCAGCGCCGTGGAGTTTGGCAGCCTACCGCTGGGGCAGTCCGACCCGGAGGTCGCCGCTGCGGTACAGGCCGAACTCGGCCGTCAGCAGGGCCAAATCGAGCTGATCGCTTCGGAGAACATTGTCTCCCGCGCCGTCTTGGAAGCCACCGGCTCCGTCCTGACCAACAAGTATGCGGAGGGCTATCCGGGCCGCCGGTACTACGGCGGCTGCGAGTTCGTTGACGATGTCGAACGCATCGGTATCGAACGCGCCTGTAAGCTCTTCGATTGCGCCTTCGCCAACATCCAGCCCCATTCCGGCGCCCAGGCCAACCAGGCCGTACTGATGGCACTGCTCAAGCCGGGCGACACCATCCTGGGCATGTCCCTGGCCGCCGGCGGTCACCTGACCCACGGTGCGCGCCCTAATCTGTCCGGCAAGTGGTTCAACGCCGTCCAATACGGCGTGCGCCGGCAGGACGCGCGCATCGACATGGATGAGGTCGCCAGCCTGGCGCGCGAGCATCAGCCCAAGCTGATCATCGCCGGCGGTTCGGCTTACCCGCGGATCATCGATTTTGCCGCGTTTCGCCAAGTGGCCGACGAGGTCGGCGCGATGCTGATGGTCGACATGGCCCATTTCGCCGGGCTCGTGGCCGGCGGTGTGCACCCAAGCCCGGTGCCCCACGCCCAGGTCGTGACGACGACGACCCACAAGACGCTACGCGGGGCCCGCGGCGGCATGATCCTGTCGAACGACGCGGATCTCGGTAAGAAAATCAACTCCGCCGTCTTCCCGGGGCTCCAGGGCGGGCCGCTCATGCATGCCATCGCCGGCAAGGTCGTAGCCTTTGGCGAAGCGCTGCAGCCGAGCTTTCGCGCCTATGCGCAGGCCGTGGTGGAAAATGCCAAGGTCCTCGCCGAAACCTTGTCGGTGCACGGTCTGGACATCGTCTCCGGCGGCACCGACACCCATTTGCTTCTCGTTGATCTGAGGCCCAAGGCACTGACCGGCAACGTGGTGGAGGCCGCGCTCGAACGCGCCGGGCTCACCTGTAACAAGAACGGTATCCCCTTCGATCCGGAAAAGCCGACGGTCACCTCTGGGGTTCGTCTCGGAAGCCCGGCCGGGACCACGCGCGGCTTTGGCATCGCCGAATTCCGCCGGGTCGGCGAGTTGATCGCCGACGTCATGGACGGGCTGGTCGACAGCCCCGACGGCAACGAAACGGTCGAAGCAAGGGTTCGGCAAGAAGTGGCGGCTCTCTGCGCCCGCTTCCCGATCTATGGAGCGGCTGACTAGGGCCGAGGAGTTACGATGCGCTGCCCGTTTTGCGGTCACGAAGACACCCAGGTTAAGGACTCCCGTCCGACCGAGGACAACACGTCCATTCGGCGGCGCCGCTTTTGCCCAAATTGCGGCGCCCGCTTCACGACCTTCGAGCGGGTGCATCTGCGAGAACTGACCGTCATCAAGAAGTCCGGCCAGCGGGTGCCATTCGACCGTGACAAGCTGGAGCGGTCGATGCGCATCGCCCTCCGCAAACGGCCGGTCGATCCGGAGCGGGTGGATCGGGTAATCAGCGGCATTGTGCGGCGCCTCGAATCTTCCGGCGAGACGGAGATCGATGTGGCGCAGATTGGCGAGACCATCATGGACGCGCTCGCCAATCTCGATTCGGTTGCCTATGTCCGCTTCGCCTCGGTTTACCGGAACTTCCGGGAGGCCAAGGACTTCGAAGACTTCATTGGCAACCACCGCCTTGCCGGCGACGACGACTAAGCCAACGGCGTTCGCCGATACAGACCGGGCTTGGATGGCAGTGGCACTGCGCTTGGCGGCCCGGGCCCTCGGCACCTGCGCACCAAACCCGGCCGTCGGCTGCGTGCTGGTAAAAGAGGGACAGGAGGTCGGCCGCGGCTGGACCCAGCCCGGCGGACGGCCCCATGCCGAAACCGAAGCCCTCGCCGATGCCCGGCGGCGCCACGGCGCCAATGCCAGCCGGGGTGCGACTGCCTATGTCACACTGGAACCGTGTGCCCATTATGGCCAAACGCCGCCGTGCGCCGATGCTTTGATTGAAGCCGGGATCGCCCGGCTGGTTGTTGCTTGTCGTGATCCGGACCCCCGGGTGAATGGCGGCGGCATACGGCGCGTGCGTGAGGCCGGTATCGAGGTCGAGTTGGGTGTCGGCGAGGTCGACGCGCGCGATCAGAACGCCGGTTTCTTCACTAAGGTTGAGCTGGGCCGGCCTCACGTCACCTTGAAGACCGCAACCAGTCTCGATGGCCGCATTGCCACCGCCGCCGGCCAGTCCAAATGGATCACCGGCCCACGGGCGCGGGCGCGCGGCCACCTGCTGCGGGCGACCCACGATGCCGTGCTGGTTGGCATCGGTACGGCCCTCGCGGATGACCCGAAGCTGAACTGCCGGCTCCCGCGCTTTGCCACCAGATCGCCCATCCGCATCGTCGCCGACACCTCGCTTCGCCTTCCCCCGACCAGCCAGCTCGCAGTGACGGCCCGGCAACAGCCGACGTGGGTATTGACCCAGAAGGCGGCGGCCAGGAGCAAGCCGGCGGAAGCGCTTACCGCTGCCGGTGTCGAGATCATTCCCGTCGAGGGCGCGGGCACGGAGTTGGACCTGGCCGCAGCCCTCAAGCTCTTGGCCAGCCGTGGCGTGACCCGGCTGCTGGTCGAAGGCGGCGGGCGCCTTGCCGCCGGACTGGTGCGGCGGGATCTCGTCGATACCATCGTCTGGTTTCGTGCCCCGATCCTGCTTGGTGGCGATGCCCGCCCCGCATTCGCCGAACTCGGCCTGTCCGAGGTCGCCGCCGCGCCTCGCTTCAAGCGCGTTGACCAACGGCGGTTTGGAGATGATCTGATGGAAACTCTGACCCGAATAACCGCCTGAGACCGATCAATGTTCACCGGCATAGTCACAGACGTGGGTGCCGTCACCGCTGTCGAGCCAACCAACCAGGGGCGCAGGCTCACGGTGCAAACCGCGCACGATCTGATCGAGGCCAGCATTGGTGCGTCGATCGCCTGCAGCGGCATCTGCCTGACGATGGTCGACCGAGGGCGCGATTGGTTTTCCGCCGAGGCCTCCGAGGAAACGCTGGATTGCACGACCCTAGGGCGCTGGCAGGTCGGGACCCCGATCAACTTGGAGCGGCCCATGCGCGCCGGCGACGAGTTTGGCGGCCATATTGTCCAGGGCCACGTCGACGGTGTCGGGACGATCGTTGGGATTGAAGCCGTCGGCGACAGTCATCGGGTCAGATTCCAGCCGCCGCGCGAACTCATGCCAATGATCGCGCCGAAGGGCTCAGTAGCGGTCGACGGTGTTTCACTCACAGTGAACGAGGTTGGCGACAGCTGGTTCGAGGTCAATCTGATACCCCACACTTGGGCCAACACGACCTTCCGTTCGTCGGCGCCCGGGGCGCATGTTAACCTTGAGGTCGATGTGCTGGCCCGCTATGCCGCGCAGATCCTCCATTGGAGCCAACGTTGAACCCGGACCCGTCATCGCTACAGCGCCTCAGTGTCCACGATCCTCGGCTGCACGACGAAGACAGTTCGTTCTTGTCGTCGACCGAGGAAATCGTCGAGGACGCGCGGAACGGCCGGATGTTCATTCTGGTCGATGAGCAGGACCGCGAGAACGAAGGCGACCTGGTCATCCCCGCCCAAATGGCCACACCGGACGCCATCAACTTCATGGCGACCCACGGCCGCGGCCTCATTTGCCTGGCCATGACCCAGGAGCGGGTGCGCCATCTTGGCCTGCCCCTGATGCCGCAGACCAACGCCAACCGCCTGCAGACCAACTTCACGGTCTCGATCGAAGCGCGCCATGGCGTGACCACGGGCATCTCGGCGCCGGACCGCGCGCGGACCATTGCCGTTGCCATCGACCAAACCACGCAGCCGGAAGACGTCTGTACCCCCGGCCATATCTTCCCGCTGGCCGCCCGGGACGGCGGCGTTCTGGTCCGGGCCGGCCATACCGAAGCGGCGGTCGACCTCGCCCGCCTGGCCGGCCTTTATCCGGCCGGCGTGATTTGCGAGATCATGAAGGAAGACGGGACGATGGCCCGTCTGCCGGACTTGCTGCAGTTTGCCCAGCTACATGGCTTGAAGGTCGGCACGATCGCCGATCTCATCGCCTTTCGGCGCCGCCACGACCGCAT
Source organism: Alphaproteobacteria bacterium (assembly GCA_028279245.1). Lineage (GTDB taxonomy): Bacteria > Pseudomonadota > Alphaproteobacteria > UBA6615 > UBA6615 > JANQOE01. Next base: position 58,742 of record JANQOE010000017.1, on the reverse strand, counting down.
CGTCGAGCCCCTGACCGAGACCAAGCTGAACAGCCGTTTTGGCGGCGATTTCGACGTTCGGATCTACCGGAACACGGTCGAATATGCTGAACATGTGGCCCTGGTGAAGGGCGATGTGGCGGCCGATGGCCCGGTTCTGGTCCGCATGCACGCGCTTGATCTCTTTAGCGACGTCTTGGGAGACACCTCGCGGTCCGCGGGTGGGCTCGAGGCTGCGCTGGAACGGATCTCAGCGGAGGGCAGGGGAGTCATCGTGCTCATTCGGGAGCCACGGCCCACGGCCCTCAGTGACCGCCTAAACCAGGATCAGTCCGGCGCTGCGACGCATCCTGGCGAACTTCGGGATTACGGCGTAGGTGCCCAGATACTCATCGACCTCGGCGTGCGCGAGATGATACTGCTCACCAACGCCCCGCGAGCGGTGATTGGCTTGGACGGCTTCGGCCTTTCGATCGTGGGAACGGAGCCGCTGAAAAAGGGACCAAACGCGCGTGGTTGACCGACCCAATATCCTCATCGTCGAGGCGCCCTACTACCAGGATATCTGCGCCGAGTTGGTGCGTGGCGCGACCGCGGTGCTGGATGAACGGGAAGCCATCTACGAACGTGTTGAAGTGCCCGGCGCCTTCGAGATTCCCGCCGCCATCGCCATCTCCGTGCGGGCGATGGACTTCTATGCCGGGCGCCGCCGGTTCGACGGTTTCATCGCCCTCGGTTGCGTCATCCGCGGCGAAACCAGCCACTATGACTACGTCTGCGGCGAGTCGGCGCGGGCCCTGCAGGATCTAGCCTGCCGCTACAGCCTTGCCGTTGGCTATGGCATCGTCACCGTCGAAAACCGCGACCAAGCCAAGGAGCGCGCCGCCGTCGACCGTCGGAACAAAGGGGGCGAGGCCGCCCGGGCCTGCTTACAGATGCTCGACGTGAAGCGGCACTTCAACCTGTACCCCCGGTGATCGCGGTGGCCGAACCGAACGAGGCAGAGCGGGCGGGCTCGGCGCCCGCCGCGCCGCCACAGCGAACCCGAACCGCCCGTTTGCTGGCCGTGCAGGCCGTTTACCAACACGAGATGACCGGGGCCGCCGCGGATACCATTCTCCAAGAGTTCCTGGAGCATCGCCTGGACGAGTCCGCCCGCGCCTACGGCACGATCCCCGCCCGTGGTCAGAAGCTGTTCGCCGACATCGTCCGCAACGTCAGCGCATCGGCGGCGGCGCTGGACGAGGCGATTACCGCCGCGCTCTCCCGTGAGAACCGGTCCGAACGGCTCGAAGTGCTGCTCCGGACCATTCTGCGCTGCGGCGTGCTCGAACTCCGTGACCGGCCGGACGTCGACGTCGCCATCATCATCAACGAGTATGTCGACATCGCCCATGCCTTCTATGCAGGGAAGGAACCGGCCCTGGTGAATGCCGTGTTGGACCGCGCGGCGCGGAGCTTGCGCGACCTGGAAGCCTAAGAAACCGCCATGCCACCGGGGCAGTTCGACGAATTCGGTCTCATTGACCGGCTTCTCGCGCCCCTTGCCAAAGAAGCGGCAGGATCATTTGGCTTAACCGACGACGCCGCGCTGCTAACGCCGAGGTCTGGCTTCGACCTGGTCGCGACCACCGACGCCATGGCAGCCGGCGTGCACTACCTGCCAGACGATCCGCCGGCGGAAATCGGCCGCAAGCTGTTGCGCGTGAATCTGTCGGATCTGGCTAGTATGGGGGCCGCACCGGCAGCCTATCTCCTCACCCTGGCGTGCACTGCGGAGACGTCCCTCGGTTGGCTCGAAGCGTTCGTCAGCGGGCTGGCAGCGGACCAGGCCGCTTTTGATCTCCACCTCATCGGCGGCGACACGGTACGCGCCCCGGCCAACCTTTTTTCGATCACGGCACTCGGCTGGGTCGAGCAGGGCCAGGCCTTGACCAGAGCAGGCGCCAGCCTGGGCGACGAGATCTATGTCAGCGGAACGATCGGCGACGCCCATCTGGGCCTACTGGTGGCCCGCGACGGGAGAGATCTGGACCGGGGTTCGGCCACATTCCTAACGGGCCGCTTCCACCGCCCGGAACCCCGGGTCGCCCTGGGCCGCCGCCTCCGCGGCCTGGCATCCGCCTGCTTGGACATCTCCGATGGTCTGGTGGCCGATCTGGGCCACCTTTGCGCCGCCTCCGGGGTGGGGGCCACCCTGGAAGCCCCGGCGGTCCCCCTGTCGCCCGTCGCCGCCGGGGAAGTAACCAACGATCAACACCTGTTAACTAGCCTGATAACCGGCGGCGACGATTACGAACTGGCGTTCACCGCCCGTGCCGACCAGGCACCTTCGGTCGAGAGGCTCGCTGAAGAACTTGCCCTGCCGTTAACCAAGGTCGGCCGGATCACCAAGGGTGAGGGAGTTAGAGTTGTTGACGGCAGTGGCGCAACAGTCTCCATCGAACGGCAAGGTTTCACTCACTTCTCGATACCTTAAGGCGTTCGCCATCCTCCTCATCGTTGCGGCCATCGTCGGGACAACCGCCACGTCAGCCATGGCGGCTGGTGGTGGCAAGGATGAGGGCAAAGGCGGCGGCGAATCGGCGCTGCTGCGGCTGCCCCAGTTTTCGGCAACGCTATTCGATGGCGACAAGCCGGTGGGGATCCTATCCGCGCTCGTGCTACTCGAGGTGACCGGCAACGAAGAACGCGCGACCGTCCTGGAGCAGATGCCAAAACTGGAAGATGCGTTTGTCCGCGCCCTCCATCAACTTGCCGAGACCGAGAGCCGCCTGAACCAGGAATACGGCCCGATTGAGATCAAACGGGCCTTTCAGCTGGTCGCCGACCACCTGTTCGGCAAAGGGGTCGTGGACGAGGTGCTGGTCGAGGGGGTCACCCGAAGCCACAGCGGGTAATCCGGCCGGCTCACAGCCCGCAGTTGCCTTAGTGTAACCTTTTTGGCATGTTCCCGGCGCTTTCGCGTCCTGCGCCGCGGGAAACGACCTCCGTTAATCCACTTAAGGAACGATGATGACTGCGACAGTCTGGTTTGCAATCGCTTGTGGCATCCTGGCGGTTGCCTACGGCATTTGGACCTCCAGAGCCGTGCTTGGGGCAAGCGCAGGCTCCGCGCGGATGCAGGAGATCTCGGGCGCGGTCCAGGAAGGCGCCAGTGCCTACCTGAACCGCCAATACACGACGATCGGTATTGTTGGCATTGTCATTGCCGTCATTCTGTTCTTTGTTTTCGACCTGCGGGTCGCCATTGGCTTCATCATCGGCGCGATCCTGTCCGGCGCTGCCGGCTACATCGGCATGCACATCTCGGTCCGTGCCAATGTGCGCACCGCGGAAGCCGCCCGCAAAGGTTTGGGTGAGGGGCTCGACATCGCGTTTCGTTCCGGCGCGATTACCGGAATGCTGGTTGCGGGCCTGGCGCTGCTCGCGGTCGCCGGTTACTTCGGATACCTGCTCTCCTCGGGCGCTGAGGAGCGGCATCTGATCGATCCGCTGGTGGCGCTCGGTTTCGGCGCGTCGCTGATCTCGATCTTCGCCCGTCTCGGCGGCGGTATCTTCACCAAGGGCGCCGACGTCGGCGCCGGCCTGGTTGGTAAGGTTGAAGCCGGCATTCCCGAGGACGATCCGCGCAACGCCGCGGTGATCGCCGACAACGTCGGGGACAATGTTGGTGACTGCGCTGGCATGGCCGCCGACCTATTCGAAACTTACGCGGTGACAGTTGTCGCGACGATGGTGTTGGCGTCGATCTTCTTCTTTGGCAGCGAACAGATGGCGCCGATGATGGTCTATCCGCTGGCGATCGGCGGCGTCTGCATCATCGCCTCAGTGGCCGGCACCTACTTCGTGAAGCTTGGCGACAACCAAAGCATTATGGGCGCGTTGTATCGTGGGTTCATCGCCGCCGCAGCGCTGTCCTTGGTCGGCATTGCCATAGTGACCGGTTTGGTTATCGGCTTCGGTGAGAGCTTCACTGTTGGCGGGAAGACATTCAGCGGCTTCTCACTGTTCCTCTCCGCGGTCGTCGGCATCATCGTCACCGGACTGATGATCTGGATCACCGAATACTACACCGGCACCGAATACCGACCGGTCCGGTCCGTGGCCCAGGCCTCCACAACCGGTCACGGGACTAACGTGATTCAAGGCCTTGCCGTCTCTATGGAGGCGACAGCTGTGCCGGCCATCATCATCTGCGCCGCCATTATCATCACGTTCCTCCTAGCTGGCTTGCTCGGCATCGCAATTGCCGTCACCAGCATGCTGGCCCTTGCCGGTATGGTCGTGGCGTTGGACGCCTACGGTCCGGTCACCGACAACGCCGGCGGCATCGCCGAGATGGCGGACCTCGAAGCGGACGTTCGCAAGACCACCGATGCTTTGGACGCCGTGGGCAACACCACCAAGGCCGTGACCAAGGGCTACGCAATTGCTTCCGCAGGTCTCGGCGCGCTGGTGCTGTTCGCCGCCTACACGTCGGATCTGGACTTCTTTATCGCGGACCCGGCCAGCCATCCGTACTTCGAGGGGATCGAACTCGACTTCTCGCTGAACAATCCGTTCGTCGTGGTCGGCCTGATCATTGGCGGTTTGTTGCCATACCTGTTTGGCGCGCTGAGCATGACTGCCGTCGGCCGTGCCGCGGGCGCAGTCGTCGTTGAGGTGCGGCGGCAGTTCAAAGAGATCCCCGGCATTATGGAAGGCACCGGCAAGCCGGACTACAGCCGGGCCGTCGATCTGCTCACCAAGGCGGCTATTCGCGAAATGATCGTGCCGTCGCTGCTGCCGGTCTTGGCCCCGATCGTCGTGTACGTGGTGGTGCTGATCATCGCCGGGAAATCAGCGGCATTCTCTGCGGTCGGGGCCATGTTGCTCGGCGTTATCGTGACCGGCTTGTTTGTCGCAATCTCCATGACTGCCGGTGGTGGTGCCTGGGACAACGCCAAGAAGTACATCGAAGACGGCAACCATGGCGGCAAAGGCTCGGAAGCCCATAAGGCGGCGGTGACCGGCGATACGGTCGGTGATCCTTACAAGGACACCGCCGGCCCGGCGGTGAACCCGATGATCAAGATCACCAACATTGTCGCGCTGCTGCTGCTAGCGGGACTTGCCTAGGGACTAGTTCGACGCCCCGGAGAATCTGCCGAGGTTGCCGAACAGCTGTTGCAGGATCGTCAGCTCGTTCCCCGCGGTCGGGGTGACGCGGCTGACGATCTTCACGTCTTTGCCGTCCAATTCGGTGTAGGTAAAGACGTCGTCGACAACGCTCTGCTGATCGAACGTGATCGCGATGATCTTTCGCTCCAAGACCTTGGGGTCGAAAAACGCGCGTTGTGATCGCGTCTCGATCATGTAGTACCAGACATCGTCATGAAAGGTGCTGACGGTGGCTGGAGTGCCGAGCTTGGTCTCGACGTCCGCCTTGTCGCTTTGGCCGGGCGTGACCGCGGCCAGTGCGTCGGGATCCGGCTCGAGCCCATGGGTCGAGACCACCGGCGAACATGCGGCCAAGAAAAGGCCAGCCCCAACGACCGCCGCAAACGCCCTATATTTCATCACAAGGTCTCATGGTTCCAAAGCACTCGGCGCTGAACTTGACACCTGGCTGGAACCGGTGTCAATCGGCCGCCGCTTGGAGGCTATATGCGCGTACTAGCTAAACTCACCCAGCGTCTGCGGGCCGGCGACACCCCGGCCGAACACCTCTATGCCGCTGCCGTGGCCCAGGCCCGCCGCGAGGAATTCTATCTGTATCAGGGGGTTGCCGACACCGTCCGGGGCCGGTTTGAGCTGATTTGCGTCCACGTATTCCTGCTGTTCCGCCGCCTGAAGGCTTGCGGCCAGCCGGGGCGGGCGCGGGCCCAGGAGCTACATGACCTGATGTTTGCCGACATGGACCGCAGCCTGCGGGAGATGGGCATCGGCGACATGAGCATCGGCAAAAAGGTCAAGCAACTCGCCACGAACCTCTATGGCCGGATCCAAGCCTACGATGGCAGCCTCAGGGCGGAAGAGTCTCTGACGGAAGCGCTTAGGCGCAATCTCTATAGTGACTCTCAGCCCTCCGCTGAACAGGTCGCCAGCCTTGGGTCCTACATCCGGCGAGAGGCCGAGCATCTGGCGTCCCAAGATTGTGCCGAATTACTGACCGGCCGCGCCGCCTTCGGTCAGCCGCCGGTAGGGGCTAGGGAATGAGTCCGCGTAGCTTCACCAAGGTCGTCGCAGCCGATGCCCTGGGCCCGGAAGCCAGCGTTTTCGACCTGGAGGCGGACGAAACGCAGCGGGCGCGGCTAGCCGAGCGTTTCAGCATTCCAGCGCTGGAAAGCGTGAACGCGCGCCTGGAGGCCTACCGGGAAGACAGTGGCGATGTAGTCGTTTCCGGCTCGCTAGAAGCTACGGCGCAGCAGGTCTGCGTGGTCACGCTGGAGCCGTTTCCAACCAGCGTCGAAGCCGCTTTCAGGCGGCGCTACACCGCGAGCCCGATTGACCCAGAGCTGCCGGAGCAGCCGGATGAGGATACGGAGCCACTGACGCCGGAACTCGATCTGGGGGAACTGGTCGCCCAGGAATTCGGGTTGGCGCTGGATCCGTACCCCCGCGCGCCGGGAGCAACTCTAGACTCTCGCTACCGGGAAGATGGCGAGAGCCCTTTTGCTGTACTTCGCCAGCTAAAGCGCTAAGAATGCGCTCACTTCTTGCTCGGAAACGATTTTTTGTATAATAGCGCTGGCCGGGCCAAGGATCGGCCAGCGAAGGGATCCCCATATGGCAGTTCCAAGGAAAAAGGTTTCGAAATCGCGCCGCGACATGCGCCGCTCCCACCACGCCCTGAAGGCAGCCTCGTCGGCGGAATGCCCGAATTGCGGCGAGCTGAAGCGGCCACACCATGTGTGCCCCCACTGCGGGTATTATGACGGACGGGAAGTAGCGGAGGTTGCCGGCGCCTAGGGCGCGGCCTCTGACCCCGCTCGGCGCCATCAGAGCCGACATAGAGTAGCCTCTTGAGCGAGCCGATCACGATTGCCCTCGATGCGATGGGCGGCGACAACGCTCCCCATATCGTGCTCGCGGGCGCCAATATGGCCCGGCAGCGGCACCCCGACCTGCGGTTTTTGCTGTTCGGCGACTCGGCCCAAATCGAAGATCGTCTGCGGAAACTCAAAGGGCTTTCCGAGGTGGCCGAACTCCACCACACGACCGATGTCGTCAAGTCGGACGACAAGCCGTCCCAGGTCATGCGCAGCGGGCGTAGCACCAGCATGCGTCTGGCGATCGATGCGGTGAAGGACGGCCGGGCCGACGGCATCGTCTCCGCCGGTAATACCGGCGCCCTGATGGCTATGGCGATCCTAGTCCTGCGCACACTGCCGGGTATCGATCGGCCGGCGATGACTTCGTTCTTCCCGACGATGCGCGGCGAAAGCGTCATGCTCGACCTCGGCGCCAACGCGGTCTGCAATGCCAAGAACCTGGTCCAGTTCTCGATCATGGGCGAGGTCTTCGCCCGCACCGTGCTTGGCGCGCCACAGCCGAAGGTGGGCCTGCTCAACATCGGATCCGAAGACATCAAGGGCACCGAGCCCCTTCGTCAGGCCGCACAAATCCTACGCGAGTCCGACCTGCCGCTTGATTTCCAAGGGTTCATCGAAGGCGACGACATCTCGACCGGGGTGGTCGACGTCATCGTCACCGACGGTTTCACCGGCAACGTTGCTCTGAAGACGGCGGAAGGCACCGCGAAGCTGATCAGCGTTTTTGTCCGCGAGGCCTTCCGCAGTTCGTTCGCTGCGAAGATCGGCTACGTCTTCGCCAAACGCTCCCTCGACAAATTGCGGCTACGCACCGATCCGCGGCGCTATAACGGTGCCATGTTGCTTGGGCTGAACGGCGTGTGTGTGAAGAGCCATGGAGGCACCGATGCGCTCGGCTTCGCCACTGCGATTGGGGTGGCGGCCGACATGATCCGGCAGGCGGTGAACCGCAAGATCTCTGATCAGGTCGCGCAGATCGCCGGTCGGTGGGCCGAGGAAAAAGCGCAGGCAGCGGTCTCTTGACGACCCGCCGTTCATGCGCCGTCGGCACGGGGGCCTATCTGCCGGAACGCGTGGTCACCAACGATGAGTTGGCCAAACGCATCGACACCTCCGACGAATGGATCACCAGCCGAACCGGCATCCGCCAGCGTTACATTGCGGCGGATGGCGAATTGACCTCCGATCTCGGGATTGCGGCGGCCCGGCGCGCGCTGGACGACGCCAGCATGACCGGCTCCGACATCGATCTTCTAGTCGTGGCAACCTCCACCCCAGATGAGACCTTTCCCGCCACAGCTACCGTCATTCAGAAAGCTTTGGGGATGACCCGTGGCGCCGCGTTCGATGTCCAAGCCGTTTGCAGTGGGTTCGTTTACGCACTCGCCACGGCGGACAACTTCATCAAGGCGGGCCAAGCAGAAACCGCGCTGGTCGTTGGGGCAGAGACCTTCTCCCGCATTCTCGACTGGACGGATCGCACCACCTGCGTGCTGTTCGGCGACGGCGCCGGTGCGATGGTATTGCGGGCCGAGGACGGCGCGGGAACGACGGCGGATCGGGGTATCCTCTCGACCCACCTGCACGCCGACGGCAGATACCACGACATGCTGTACGTCGACGGCGGACCGTCATCGACCGGGTCAGCCGGCTATCTCCGCATGCAGGGCCGCGAGGTCTTTCGTCACGGTGTCGAAAAGATGGCGGCCGTCGTCGAGGAAGCCCTGGAAGCCACCGGCCTGCCGGCGGAACAGATCGATTGGTTCATTCCGCATCAAGCCAACAAGCGCATCATCGATGGCACGTCCCGCAAACTGGGGCTGGGGCCGGAGCGAGTCGTTATGACAATCGACCGGCACGCCAATACATCGGCGGCGTCCATCCCCTTGGCGGTCGCGGAAGCGGCGGCGGACGGCCGCATTCAGGCGGGACAACTGGTTGTGTTAGAGGCGCTCGGCGGCGGCCTCACTTGGGGTTCAGCCATTTTGCGTTGGTAACGAGTCGGAAAGTCAGTTTAAGCTTGCCCCGCAATCCTTTGATATTGACGCATTTATTGACCCTGTATACCATTTCGGCCGAGGGTTCTTCGTTGCGTGGGAGAGAGGAATGATGGGGGAGACTGTCACGCGCGCCCAATTGAGTGAGGCCGTCTATCAAGAAGTCGGGCTGTCGCGAAACGAATCATCTGACCTTGTCGAACTTGTGCTGTCGGAATTGGCCGATGCGCTGTGTCGTGGGGAGATGGTGAAACTCTCGTCATTCGGCAGCTTCTCGGTGCGCCAGAAGGGAGAGCGCATGGGGCGCAATCCCAAGACCGGCGAAGAGGTCCCAATCCGCCCACGGCGCGTGCTCGTCTTCCGGCCAAGTCATGTTCTGAAGGACCGCATCAACGCGGCGCAGACCGAGGTCTAAGCCGCGTGGCGCCCGCACCATCGACCGCGCGCCGTACGGAGAAATCCGCTGCCGCGTTCCGCACCATCAGCGAAGTCGCCGACGAACTCGACGTGCAACAGCATGTCCTGCGCTTCTGGGAAACCAAGTTCAGCCAGGTCCGCCCCCTAAAACGGGGTGGCGGCCGCCGCTACTATCGCCCGGAAGACGTCCAACTCCTAAAGCGCATTCGCGAACTGCTGTATGACGACGGCTACACCATCAAAGGCGTCCAACGCCTCCTCCGCGACGGCAGCCTGAAAGCTGCGACCATCGCAACCGTCAAACGCGCCCACGCCCTAAAGGAACCGGAACCACAGCCAACGGCCCCCGCTCCGGAACAGCCGCGGGCTGCCGAGCCCGTCCAGAACGGCCCAGTCCAAGCAGACGCGGTCCAGCCGGTCACCGAACAGCAGGCCCCAGCGGCTGCTGGCCCTGACGAGGCCCTCCGGGGCGAGCTCAAAGAAATCCTTGCAGAGCTCAAAGCGCTGCGGTCAATGCTGCCCGATCGCTCATCCTAAGCTTTCTTATTTGCCGACGGTCCGGCTATAGTCCGCCGCACGGGACGTAGCGCAGCCTGGTAGCGCGCCACCATGGGGAGGTGGAGGTCCCCGGTTCGAATCCGGGCGTCCCGACCACCTCAACTAAGGGTACGCGTAACCGCGGCCTCCCTCGTCGGTCAGTCGGGCCTCGTAATATCGTAGATCTGCTGTTTGACGTCTTCGGGCTCGAACACTGATTTCCAGTCCGGCTGGAAGATCTTGTCCTTCGCCCGTTTGATCGCCTTGTTGGCGGCGTCGGAGAAGACACCAGGGAACTCCTCGAACAGAATCGCGATCTCGATGTTGAGGTGACCCAGCAGGAAATCGCGCGCGGCCTCTGGCGGCACACCGCGACGAACGGCCTCGTCCATCGCCTCGCGCAGCACGCTCACGCACGTCGCTGCCGTCGTCTCGGACAAGGCCGGCTCTAGAATCGCCATCTGTTCGACCGTCACGCGGTGCGACCGCATAACCGGCGCGTAGATCGTGCGGCCGATCTCCTCGCCGAGTGCATAGGCGTCCTCCGGCCCCTGCATCAGCGCACAGACGATATGTTGCTTCGCGTGAAGGCCCCCGAAGAAGTCACGCTTCGCTTCCACCGTGGTCTCATCGTTAAACAACGGGGGGTGACATGGATGCGTGATGAAATAGGTTCGGTCAGCCCGTTGTGGCAGTTCGCCGGCGAAAGGCGCCGCCGGATCCAGGGTCATGACCATTGTGCTGCTGGATAGCTTGTCGTCGATGCCGTGCGAGATCCGGCCGATCAGCACATCAGGGACCGCCAGGACGACGACATCGGCGCCGTCAAGCGCGGCATCCTGATCAACGCAATCGACCGCAAGGTCGTCCTTCAAGCGTTGCCGGCCAGCATCGCTGATCTCGACGTGGCGGACGTCGAAACGGGAGCCTTTCAGGTTCTTCGAGAGCCGGTAGCCCATTTTTCCCCCGGCGCCCAGCAAAGCTATGCTCGTCATCGTCTTTCCTCCCTATGGACCCAGCCGGCCGCCCTCTTTGATCTGGCCGAAGTAGTCGTGTGTTCCCATCTGTCCGCCCTTGAGGGCGATCTCCAAATCGGCATATTCCGTGGCATTCGAATGTGCCTTGTACAACGCAGCACCGGGCACGCCCGTCGGCGCCAGCGCGGTGAGGGCGTAGATTCCCAGTGCCGGCGCGCCGTAGCTCGACGTATCGCCGCCGGCGATCACGCATCGGCGCAGCCCAGAGCGGCCCATGACGTTGTTGAGAGACTCACCGAGGCCGTTTCCGACGCGCGCATTTGCTTCCGCGGGCGCAAGCCGCGCTATGTCGACGGACTCGTTGAAGCGTTGAATGGCCGGGTCGTCCGGGCCCTTGGCCGTGAATACGATTGGATCTCGGCCTTGGCCGACCGCGTCCAAGGCTGCCTGCGTGGCGCGGCCGACTTCGCCTTGCCATGCCGCGGAATCGGTTACCAGGCTGGGGTCGATCCGGATCAGCGCGAAACCATTGCTGCCGGCCCACTCGATCTGCTGGGCGGTCTCCGGCGAGCAGGAGCCGGAGACAACGGCGATCCGATCCTCCTTGCCCGCGGCAAAGGACCCGGGTTCATCAGGTAACAGTCCCGCTTCTCGCCAATGGGCGACCAACGCGTACTCCACGCCCTGGGACCCAATGGCGAGCAGGCGTTCGCCGCGCTCCTGCCAGATCAGACGACCGGCCGCGGCAAGACCCGCATCGTCGATCACGTCGAGCGCGATGACCTCGCTGCCATTCACCATCTCTTGCGCGAGCGCGTGCCGCGGATCGTCCGTCCGCAGTGCCAGGAGATCAAGCAGGCCAACCTGCTTCTCCGTCTGTTCACCCAAATGCAATCGGACGTCCGCCTCGTTCATCGGCGTAGTCGGATGACGGCTCATCGTCGGATGGCGGTCGAGCCGGTGGGCGAATCCGTCGACGGCGGCGAACAGGTTTCCGAAAGCCTGGTAACGACGGATCGTCGGCGCAGCGATCAACAGTGGATGCCACCGGCCGCCGAGGATTGGCGCGGCGATGTCAATGGCCTTGCCGATCGAACCGGTGGTCGGAGCGGAATCAAAGGTGGAACAGACCTTGTAATGGGCCAGGGGTGCGTTCAGCTCCCGCAGGGTCCGGAACACTGGCGGCAGATTGACTTCCATCCAGTCCGGGTTCTTGGCGCGCGCCACGCCGGCGATCCCCACCGCGCGGTAACTCGTCAAGTTCGCCAGCTGCTCGGTGGTTGGGATATCGAGAAAGAGAATGGCCGGCAGACCAGCGAAGGAGAACACCTCCATCACCGCCGCCGACCCGGTGAAGTCGTCTCCGTAAAACGAGAGCAACAGACCGTCGGGCAGCGACGTCATCCGCCGAACTTCTCCACCGCCTGGCCTACGGCTGGGATCCGCGCCGCGGTGCTTTCCAGAGTTTCTCCAGCCTGCGCTGCGGCCCACGCCGCGCGAATACTCTCGACCCCGCCGCGCGGCCCGGCCGGATGCGCCATGATCCCGCCGCCCGCGGCGTAGATCAGATCGGCCGATCCCAGCGCTGCATAGGTGTCGAACGCCTGCCCGGCCCATTGGCCGGACGAGAACACCGGCATAGTCAGGCACGGCTTGTCGTCGAACAGAGGTGTCAGGCACGCGCGCGCCGACGCAATGACGCTCTCATCATCCTCGCAGAACTTGTTGCGAATACCGTTCACATGCATGTGGTCGGCACCGGCCAAGCGCCAGAACTTCTGCCATGCCACATAAGAAAACCCGAGGCTTGGGTGACGCGACAGGTACCCCCAGCCATTCCGGTGGGCATGGATCGGCAGCTTGGCGTGGCGGCCCAGTTCGATCATGCCGACAAGGCCAACACTGTTCAGACTGGCCATCACACAAGTGCCGCCGCGCTTGACCACCAGATCGTGCCGCCGCCGCATCTGATCCAGATCGCCGGTCAGGTTGAAGGCGTACATGATCTTCTTGCCGGTCTTGTCGGCAGCCCGATCGATCTCGGTCATCACCGCCTCGACCCGTTGGTCAAACGGGCAGGTGGGTCCGTCGGCCTGCAACTCGTCGTCCTTGATGAAGTCGATGTCGGCTTCCGCCAGCGCGCGAACCAGATCGGCGGTTTCCTGAGGTCCGAAGCCGACGCTCGGCTTGATAATCGTGCCTACCAGCGGACCGCTGACGACGCCTGACAGCCGTCGGGTACCCTCGACCCCGAAGCGCGGGCCGGGATAGGCATCAGCGAACGCATCGGGCAACCGCAAGTTGAGTAACCGCAACCCGGAGAACTGGCCGAGTTCGTAAAGGTTACCGGACACCGTTGCCATCAGGTTTGGCAGCGATGGGCCGAGGTTGTCGATGGGCCAAGACAGCGTAACAGTTGCCCGCTGGATCGGCGCGTTGTCCGGGCGTCGGGCACCGGGCAGGGAAGGGGTCTCAATCGGCTCGAGTGCGCTCAGGGCCTCCACGCGCGCTGCTGATCGCGCTTCCAGTTCGGCGGTCTGACCCGGGACCTTGACGAATGTCCCGGAGGACTGTTCGCCGGCCATGGCCTCTGCCGCGGCGCGGGGATCGAATGCGGTTTCGATCAGATAGTCTGCCTCGATACGTGAAACGCCCATGGCTTTTACCCTACGTCCGCGCCGCTGCGCCGGCTGGATGTCTCGGTCCTTTGTTCCGCTCGGCCGGTTCCGTCTCCGTTTGAATCGGACGGATGAAGCGCCGGCGCGACTTCTGCAGGTTCATTTGCCGCAGACTGTCAAACAACACAGCGGCAAAGATGACTGCGCCCAGCATGATGGGTTGGGCATACAAGTTGGTGCCGTTGAAGATCAGGCCCGCTTTCACCGTCTGGATCATCGTGGCGCCGATCAAGGGACTTAGCGCACTGCCGACACCCCCGAACAGGCTCGCGCCACCAAGGACCGCGGCCGCGATCACATCGAACTCCCGACCCTCGCCGAAAGACTGATCCAGCCGGCCGATCTGCGCGATGACGATGAACCCGGCCAGCGCCGCGCACGCGCTGCTGATCAGGTAGACACGGAAGACAATCCAGTCGACGTTGATGCCGGCCTTGCGCGCCGCGTTGATGTCATTACCCACCGCGTAGACGTGCCGTCCGAACGGTGTGCGTGTCAGCGTGACGAACGCGGCTGCGACGACCAGGGCGAAGATGATGATGGGAAGCGGGATACCCAGAACCCTCGCCAGTCCGAAATCGAGCACTTCTCGCGGAAAGTCGAGTTGCCGCGATTGTGTAAGGAACGTGCCAGCACCGCGAAAGAAGAACAGAGTCGAGAGGGTCACGATGAAGGGGATGATCCGCAGCACGACGATGAAGAACGCGTTGATCGCCCCCATCACCAAGCCAGCGAAAATAGCCAGCACCAGCGCGAACTCGACATCCAATCCATAGTTGCGCATGGCGAAGCCGGCTATCAGCGGCGCCAGGTACATGACCGACCCGACCGACAGATCAATGCCCGCTGTCAGCAGGACAAATGTCATCCCCACTGCGGCGATCCCGATGAAAGAGGATTGCTTGATGATGTTCCCCAGGCTCTCCGGCTGCAGAAACCGCGGTTCCTGTAGACCGAAGAACAGGAAGATGAGCACGAACATCACCAGCGTCGAATTGCGCAGGAGCTGCGACCGGAGCTGATCCAGCCGGTTCATGCGGCCAAGTCCTCGCGGAATGCTGCGCGCAGGAGCTGGTCTTGCTTGAAGGGACGCTCACCAAACTCGCCACTAACCTCACCGCGGTTCATCACCAGGATGCGGTCGCACATCGCCATCAGCTCTTCGACTTCCGACGAGATGAATAGGACGCCGCTCCCCTCGCGGGCGAGGCGATCCATCAGACTGTAGATCTCGTATTTGGCGCCGACGTCGACACCGCGTGTCGGTTCGTCCAAGACGAACAGCTTGGGCTGCCGCATTAGCCACTTGCCGATAACGACCTTCTGTTGATTGCCGCCGCTGAGACTCTTCGCCGGCTGCCCGCCGATGTCGTGGGCCTTGATCTGGAGATCGTCCGCCATCTGCTGGGCGACGGCCGACAGCTTTGGGGCGTCGACAAAGCGCAGAATGGTGCGCGCGTAGGACGCGAGCGAAACCAGCGCGATGTTGTCGGCGATGGTGGACTCCATCAGCAAGCCCTCTTCGCGCCGGTTCTCCGTGACGAACGCCATGCCGTGTTCAATCCGATCGGTGGGTGACTGTCCGCGTAACAGCGTGCCGCCGATCCGTATCTCACCGTGCGCGAACTCGTCCAAACCGAAGACCATCCTGGCAAGTTCGGTCCGCCCCGCGCCCATGAGGCCGAACAGCCCGACAATCTCGCCCGCACGGACCTCCAAGTCGACGTCCTGGACCACGCCAGGCTGCGTCATCGCCGCAACTCGCAGCACTGGATCACGACCGGGCGCCGCAGTCTTTGGCGGATAAAGCTGCGCGAGCTCGCGGCCGATCATCAGCTCGATCATGCGGCTCGTATCCAGCTCCTCAGCCGGGCCGCTGCCGACCAGTTCACCGTCGCGCAACACGGCGATGTCGTCTGAGAGAGCTCTGACATCGCTCAGCATGTGCGAGATGTAGATCAAGGTCTTGCCCTCATCCCGCAGTCGACGGATAACCTCGAACAGTCGCTCCGTTTCCCGGGCCGTGAGGGAGCTTGTGGGCTCATCGAAGATGATGAGCTGCGGGTTTGACCGCAATGCTTTGGCGATCTCGACGAGTTGCCGCTCACCCGGTGCCAACCGGTCGAGCAGGGTGTCGGGAGCAATCTCCAGGTCCAGCGATGCCAGGAGCCGTTCCGTCTCCCGGCGCATCGACCGCCGATCGATAAAGCCCGCGCGCATCGGAAACGCGTCGACGAAGATGTTCTCGGCAACAGTCAGGTTCGAGAACAGGTTGAGCTCCTGGTGAATGAACGCGATGCCATGACCCGTCGCATCGGCTGGCGACCGGGGCTGATAGGGAAGGCCGCGTAAAAACATGCTGCCATCGGTCGCCGGAAACACGCCGTCAACGACATTCATCAGGGTGCTCTTGCCCGCCCCATTCTCACCGATCAGACCAAGAATACGGCCCTCGTGGATCGTCAACGACACGTCGCGGAGGGCCGGGACGCCGAAGAAGGACTTGGTGAGACCGCGAGTCTCCAGCAGGATGCTCATGCTAGGCCTCCGGCCAGCAGCCGCCTGCGAGTGACGTCCAGCAATGCTGCCGCCAGGATGACGCTCCCTTTGACCATGTCGATGTGGAATGATGACAGGTTCATCAGATTGAGCGTATTCGACAACAACACAAAGAACAGAACGCCAAAGAACGTCCAAACGATCTTGCCCTTCCCGCCGAACAGGCTGGTGCCGCCAATCACCGTGGCCCCGATGACATCCAGCAGGAATGTCCCTTCGCCCAAGGTGGGCCGGCCGGCTTCCAGGCGGGCGGAGAACAGGATGCCGCCGATCGTGGCGCACACCGCGCTGAAGACGAAGACCTGAATGATGATGCGCTTCGCCGGCACACCGGATATCTCGGCGGCGCGACGATTGGCACCTACCGCGTACACATGACGGCCGAACATCGTGCGACTCAGCAGAAAGTGCGCGAACACCGCCAGTGTGATCGAGATGATCATCGGGTAGGTGATAAAGGAGTAGATCTGCCGCCGGGGTATCTGAGGTGTCGATTGTTCGCCGAGGTAAACGGAGACGATATCGCCCTTGCCGAGCGCGATGTAGGCATCCGGCAGGTTTCTGATGTTCTCGGATTGAGTCAGGAAGATTGCGAAGGCGCCAAACGCGATCAAGCCGACCAACGTCACCATGAAAGGCGGCATGCGGAGGAGAGCGACGGCGATACCGTTGATCAGACCGATCAATGCACCGACCAGCAGCATCGCCACTATCCCGGCCGGGACCGCCCAGCTCTTGCCGGCGAACAGCCCGCCTTGCTCGGTGATGACCAACCCCCATAACACGCTGTTGGACAGAACGTCGCTCGACGCCGCCGTTGCTATTAGTGCGGCACCGACCACGCTTGTCAGGCCAATGACGGAACCCTGAGATAGGTCGATGCCCGCAATTGTGAGAACCAGCGTTTGGCCGACCGCCACCGCCAACAACGGCCACATATTGGAGAGGACGTTACTAAGGTTCTGCGGATTGGAAAGCGTCGGCAGAAACGGCAGCAGGATCAGGAAATAGACAATCGTCAGATAGAGGACGAAGTACTCAGACAGCAGCACCCGCCGCACCGGCGAGGCCCAGCCCTTTGACCCTACCTGCGCCGGCGCGCTCCCAGATTCGATTGTGGACACCTGCCGGTCCAACCTTTCTTCGCGAGTATTGGAGCCCGGCGACCAGCCGGGCTCCAAGTCGTCGTTCTACTGATCCAAGAAGCCCTCGGCCAACAATACACAACCCCACATGTCCATCTCACGGACATCGAGGTTGGCTGCGGTCAAGGCGAAGCCGGGGTCCTCAATAACCTGGTTGGGCTGCGTTTCGCCGGCATCAATGGCTGTCAGGATGGCATCCATTGCGGCTTCCGCCTCGAAGAACAGATCCTGTACGCCCGTGGCGGTGACAAATCCGTCCTTGATGAGTTGGCACGCCGTCGCATCACCGTCGAGGCCACCCATGATCACATGTCCTTCCTGACCGGCAGGCAGCCATTTGCCCCGCGGCTCAAGCACCGAACGGATCGTCGGAAACAAGAAATCCGATGAGGTGAACAGGAAGTCGACATCCGGATTGGCGGTAACCGCCGCCTCGAGGTTGGCGAGCGCGGTTGCTGCATCCCACTCGGTCGACACCTCGATTGGATCGTTAAAGTACTGCGGATACTTCTCCATCACGTTGAAGAAGCCGTCGCGGCGTCCGACCGCATTCGGGTCGCCCAGGTCACCGACCATGATGAGCGGCGTGGCCTTTTCGCCCGTGACCTCGAACCTGGCTATCGCCTTCTGCGCCATGAACTCGACCGCCTGTTGGGCGATGGTTTCGTTGTCGGCAACAACCACCAGGCCGCGGCTCAGGTCGGATGGTGGCCGATTGAACACGGCAATCGGAACATCATTCTCCTGTGATTCCTTGACGATGGTCACCGCGCTCTCGCCGTCCTGCGGAATGATGATGACCCCGTCCACACCCTGCGCGATGCAGTCACGGACCTGCTCAAGCTGGCGGTTGGCATCCTCGTTGCCATTCCGCTCGATGACGCGGACTCCCTTTTCTTCCAGTGTTGTTGTGATGGCCTTGTGACCGGCGACCCAGAACTCAGTCTCGAGATCCTGAAAGGCGAAACAGATCGTCTGTGCCTGCGCGGACGAACCGCTGACTCCGACAAACAGGGCGCTCGCCATCGCGACGGCGCCCAGATGCACTACGCGCATCCTCATCCTCCCTTGCTGTACGTGCTGGTCATTCCGGCCAAACGTGTCTCAACCGGGAAATGACAAGCCGAATTAAGTTACCCTCAAGGCGCGCAGATTATACAATCAGGTGGTCGGACAACACAATAAGATGATAACATGTTGTTTCATCTTCAGGAGAATGCTTCCGCGGGAAGGTCGGCGCCATGAGATCCCACCTGGGTGGGCCCATGAATCGGTAATGTAGTTTTTTCAATGGGTTGGGGTTTTCTCTTCAGGCGATCGGTGAAACATGCGACAACCTGACATCTGACGGAGGTCAACCATGCGCCCAGAACCGGTGCGCCGCCGCAAGCTCTACGAAGAAGTCACCAACGGACTGTTGGACTTCATCCAGTCCGAAAAGCTGAAGCCTGGCGACCAGTTACCGTCCGAGCGCGAACTCATGACCTGGTTCGAGGTCGGTCGTCCAACGGTGCGGGAGGCCCTGCAGAACCTGGAACGCCTCGGTTTCGTGACAATTTCCCACGGCGAACGTGCCCGCATTTCACAGCTCGATTTTGGTCGGGTGTTCGAGCAGATGGGTGTGACGACCCAATTTCTGCTGAACAAGTCGGACAAGATGATGGGCGAAATGAAGGAAGCCCGGCTGCTGTTTGAGCGGCAGATGGTCCGGCGGGCTGCGGAGACAGGAACCGAAGAGGACGTGGCCGCGCTGCGTGAACTGGTCCGCCAGCAAGCCGCCGCGAAAGACGAACAGAATGCGGGTTCGTTCATGCGCTGCGACATGCAGTTCCATACGCGGATCGCCTCCGTCGGTGACAACAGCATCTATCCGGCTGTCTCGATGGCAATCCTGTCCTGGCTGCAAAAGTTCTACTTGGACCAACTTCGCGTGTCCGGTTCCGAAGACCTGACGATTTCGGAACACCTGGCGATCGTCGACGCGATCGAAAAGCGAGACGCTGATCAAGCCGAGAACGCTCTTTGCGACCACCTGAATCGGTCGAATAAGCTCTATCAGCGCTTCCTTTGATCCTTGGCCGGTCGCATCGGCCACCCACATCAGCAAAAAAATGGCGTTTCGTTCGTCCCACAGCTAACATTCTTTCGAGAATGCGAGGCTGTTGTCCCCCAGTTGCGTTTGCCTCGAACACTGGTAGGATCACTATACCAACTGGAGACTTGAGACCTCGCCAAAAAACATAGGGAGGAAGCTAATGCCATTAGCGAGATCGCTAATCGGTCTCGGCGCCACTGTTGCTCTTGCGCTCGGATCGAGTGCGGCGTCGGCGCAGTCGGCCGCGGAACGCGCGGTCGAGGCGGCGAAGCAATATGCGGGGACGACCCTTAACGTGACCTGGGAAGCCGGCCTGCAAGCGCAGGACCCGCTGCTGTTCTCCGGGCCGAAATGGGAAGAACTGACCGGCATCAAGATCAACGTAGTCGAGATCCCAATCCAGGAACTCTTCACCAAGACGCTCGCCGAGCACCGTGCTGGCACCGGCGCATTCGATTTGTTGAACGTCGTGCCGGCATGGATACCCGACCTGGCGGAAGCCGGGGCGCTCGAACCGCTGGACGCGTTCATCGATCAACACGGCTACCGCGACGAACTGCAGGACATCGCACCGGTCTACCGGGACAATCAGATGGCCTATCAGGACACCGTCTACGGCCTGCCGGACGACGGCGATGTCTTGATCCTTTACTACCGTAAGGATCTGTTCGCGGACGAAAACCACCGCGCTGCGTTCAGCGACCGGTTTGGCTACGACCTGGCGCCGCCGGAGACGTGGCAGCAGTTCCTGGAGATCTCTCAGTACTTCACAGAGAGTGAGGAACTTGGTCCGGATTTCTTCGGGTCCGCGCAGATCCGTGTCCCGGGCCTGATCCACTTCTTCTTTGAGGAACGATTCCGCACGAACGGTGGTCGCTTCTTCGACCAAGAAACCATGCGCGCCCAGATCAACAGTGATGCGGGTGTCCAGGCGCTGGCCGGCATGATCGAGGAGCATCAATTCATGCCGCCCGGCGTCGAAGCCTGGGGACCGATTGAGACCCTCAGCGCTTGGCTGTCCGGCAACCTGGCCATGATGGGTTGGTGGCCGCCGCCAGGACGCTGGTCCGACGGTTTCTTTGATGCCGACGTTCTCTCGTTCGTGCCGACCTCGGAGGTCGCTGGCAAGGTCGGTTATGCACTCCCACCGGGTGGTGCACCACAATTGGCAGCCGGTTTCTCCCTGGCCGTGTCATCGGACAGCGCCAACAAGGAGGCCGCCTACCTGTTCGCCCAGTGGCTCAACAGCAAGGAGATCAGCATAGAACGGGTGCAGTTGCCTTACGCCTTGCGCGATCCGTTCCGCACCTCGCATTTCCAGAACGAGGACTATCAGAACGCCTGGGGCAACGCGAACGAGTACCTCGATACGCTGCAGAAGGGTGCCGAGACGGGCCTGCTCGATCTCTCCATCCGCAGCACGGCAGCGTATGAAGAGGCGCTGACACGGGCCATCACCGCGGCCTTCGGCGGTGAGGATCCGCAAGCCGCCCTGGACCAGGCGGCTGCTGAATGGGATCGCCTAACCGACAGGATCGGCGTCGACGTTCAGAAGCGTGCCTATTCAGATTGGGCTGCAAAGCCAAACGCTTATCCGAACTGAAGACATCTGCGATAGGGCCGGCCTCTTGGCTGGCCCTATTCTTTTCTACCGGAGTTGAAGGCGACGACCTCCATCGCTGACACATCATTCGGCTACCGCGTCAGTGTGTTTGCGGACCGTCGCTTCAAGTATCTCTTGGTCTGGCCGGCAGTCCTCATACTGCTGCTGGTGGCCATCTTTCCGCTGATCAATCTGCTGATTGTCAGCTTTCAAGACATCTCGATCATCGGTGAGAACAAGACCTTTCAGGGCGGTCTTAACTACGGGCGCCTGTTCGAGGATGCCCGTCTCTGGCAGTCGATCTGGCATACCCTTGCCTTCACGGCGGTCGCCCTCCCGGCCGAACTCATCCTAGGTCTTCTCCTGGCTCTCTTGTTCGTCGACAGGATGCCCGGCCGCGGTATCTTTGTCGCACTGCTGATCATTCCGACGGTCATTTCGCCCATCGTCGCCGGTGCCATGTGGCGGCTCATGCTCGACACCCAGTTCGGGCCGGTCAATCAAATCCTCGGTTGGATCGTCGGCGGGCCGGTCGACATCACCTGGACGGTAGACCGCGCCTTCGTCTGGCCAGCCATCTTCATCACCGAAGTCTGGCAGTGGACGCCGTTCATGTTCCTGCTGTTGCTGGCAGCGTTGTCCAACGTTGACAAATCGCAGATTGAGGCGGCGCAGATCGACGGCGCATCCGGGCTACGGATCTTCTTCAAGATTGTCCTACCAGCCATCAAACCAGTCCTGGCGATCGTCCTGTTGATCCGCGGCCTGGACCTCTTTCGGCTCTTCGACATCGTTTGGGCCCTGACCAAGGGCGGTCCCGGCACGACGACCGAGACCATTTCGCTGTACGCGTTCGTGCTGGGCTTCCAACAGTTCGAAACGAGCTATACGGCGGCGATCGCCTTCGTCGTGATCGTCCTGCTGTCGATCATTGTCATTCTGGCCCTGCGCCGGGTGGAACTCGCGCGATGACCGCCGTGTCCGTGCAGCAGCCGCTGGGAGTGGCGAGTAGCAAGGGATGGTGGGCCCGGAAGGCCAACCGCAGACTCGTCGTCCGCTATATCGTCGCGACGATCGTCACGATCATATTCCTTTTCCCGGTCTATTGGCTCTTCATTATGGCCTTCAAGACACCGGAAGAGGTCTTTGCGTCGCCACCGGTATGGCTTCCATCCGACTTTAGTCTCGACGGGTTTGTCGAGTTGTTCCGCGATGGCGACGTGAACACGGTCATGAACAGTCTGATCACCGCGGGAACCAGCACCGTTTTCGCGATGTTCTTCGGGACCATAGCAGCCTACAGCCTGGCCAGGTTCAAGACGGGCGGAGACAATCTGGCGATCTGGATCATTTCCCAGCGCATGATCCCGCCGATCACCATCGTGTTTCCGTTGTTCCTGATGTACGCGCTCCTCGGCTGGATCGATTCCTTCCACGGTCTGATCCTGCTCTACACCGCCTTCAACCTGCCTTACGTCATCTGGATGATGCGTGGTTACATCGAAGACATACCGATCGAGCTCGAACACAGCGCCTTGGTCGACGGGTGGACGAGGTGGCAAGTGCTGTGGCGGGTGGTTTTCCCAATGGCGCGGGCCGGTTTGTTTGCAACAGCGGTCTTCACCTTCATCTTCGCCTGGAATGACTTCATTTTCGCGCTCATACTATCGCGCACGGAGGTCACTACGTTCCCGGTGCAGATGACCCGGTTCTTCGGTCACCAGCAGACGTTCTGGGGCAAAATTGGCGCGATGAGTGTCATCGGGACACTACCCATCTTCTTCGCGGTCGCCGCGATGCAACGCTTCATCGTCCGTGGAATCTCAATGGGAGCCGTGAAAGGCTAGGAATGGCGCGGGTCAGGCTTAACAACATCGAGAAGTTCTACGGCGAGCTGCACGCCGTGCGCGGCATCTCCCTCGACATCCCGGAGGGCGAGTTCACGGTCATTGTCGGTCCGTCGGGATGCGGCAAGAGCACGCTGCTACGCGCACTGGCCGGCCTTGAGGAAATCGACGCCGGCACCATCGAAATCGGTGACGAAGTGGTCAACGACATGGCGCCACGCGACCGCAATATCGCGATGGTGTTCCAGAACTACGCGCTCTACCCGTACATGAACGTGTACGACAACATCGCCTTCGGCCTACGCGCCCGGAAGTTTCCGTCGAACGAGATCGAAACACGGGTTCACCAAGCGGCGGACATGCTCGGCATAACCGATCAACTTGACCGGCTGCCGCGGCAGTTGTCCGGCGGCCAGCGCCAGCGGGTAGCGATCGGTCGGGCAATCGTGCGGGACGCCCGGGTATTCCTGTTTGACGAGCCTCTGTCGAACCTCGATGCCAAACTGCGGGAGGAGATGCGGGTCGAAATCAAACGCCTGCATCAGGATCTCGGCAAGACCATGGTCTACGTGACCCACGATCAGATCGAAGCGATGACCCTCGCGGATCGCATCGTGCTGCTGCGCAACGGCAAGATCGAGCAGGAGGGTGCCCCCCTCGACATGTTCGAACGGCCGGTCAGCCGGTTCGTCGCGGGCTTTCTCGGCTCACCTTCAATGAACTTTATCCCGGCACGACTAGCGGCCGAGAATGGCCAGATAAACGTGGCCTTCAGTGATGGCCTAAGCCTACCGATGCCCAGCGATCGGGTGTCCGGTCTGGAACCGGGTCGCGAGGTGGTATTTGGTGTCCGAACCGAGCACATTACCCGCGATCGCGGCGCCAACGGTCGGGCGGGACTGGCTTCGCTGCGCGTGAAGATCGATCTGATCCAGCCGACCGGAACGCGCACTTACGCAACCTTCCAACTGGCTGGCGAACCGGTGATGGCCGAACTGGAAGCCCATGACGTCGAGCGCCCCGGCGAACAACTCTCACTGTTTTTCGACATGAACCGCATCGTTCTGATCGATCCCGAAACCGATCTTGTGATCCAATAAGAAACAACGTCCGAGGGAGGACGGCATGGCACAAGCAAACCGCAACCTGGTTCTCTACGGTACGGAGGAGCAGCCGGTCGTCGGCGAACTGTTGACCGCGGGGCCGGTCACGGTGGAGCTGGAAGCCGGCGCTCTTCGGCACATCAAGTACCGCGGCATTGAGGTTATCCGCGGTATTGCCTTCTTGGTTCGCAACGTGAATTGGGGCACCTACGCACCCGACATCTCGGACCTGCAGATTGAGCAGGCTGACGGTGGCTTCAGGGTAACCTATGGTGCGCAATGCACGGACGAGAAGCAGGCGTTCTCCTATCAGGCAACGATCACCGGCGGCCAAGACGGCCGGCTTTCCTTCGACGTGGTTGGGGCACCTGACACTGACTTCGCGACCAATCGCCTCGGCTTCGTCGTCCTGCATCCCCTGGTCGGCGTCGCTGGCGAAAAGCTCACGGTCACCCATACGGACGGAACCACGGAAGAAACCGCGTTCCCACGCCACATCAGTCCAAGTCAGCCCGTCTTCGATATCCGTGCCTTGAGCCACCAGGTTTGCCCAGGTGTTGCAGCGGTCTGCACGATGGAGGGCGATGCATACGAGATGGAGGATCAGCGGAATTGGACCGACGCCTCATACAAGACATATGTGCGGCCGCTGTCGAAGCCTTTCCCCTACACCGTTCCGGCGGACGAGAGCGTTCGGCAATCGGTGACCCTAGCGTTTGTCGGCAGCCCGACCGCAAGCGTCGCAACAGTGGGCGCGGCACCGATCGAGGTGACGCTCGGCGGGCCGACCGGCCGCCACATGCCGCGCATCGGGCTCGCCCTAACGCCCGACATCGCCGAAGAGTCAGCCCGCGCGGCTGATCGCGCTGGTGCGGTTGGTGCCCAACTCATCCTTTGCCAACTCGATATGTGCTTTGGTGATACCGGCGCTCTCGCAAGCTACGCCGAGACCGCGGCCAAAACCGGCTGCGAAGTCGCTCTAGAGCTCATTGTGCCGGACGATACGGAACCCGCCGCATCGGTTTCGGCTGCGGCCAAGGCGGTGCGCGGCGCCGGCCTCGCGGTCAACGCCGTCGCGGTGTCACCAGCGGCCTATCTGATGAGTTACCAACCGGACGCCGCCTGGCCTGTCCTACCGCCGCTCGAGGCGTACTACGATGCTGTTCGCCAGTGCTTTCCCGAGGCACAGGTTGGCGGCGGCATGTTGAGTTACTTCACGGAACTGAACCGAAAGCGTCCGCCCGCCGACGCCATCGACTATGTGACCCACACAACCTGTCCGATTGTGCATGACGCCGACGACCGGTCGGTCATGGAAACGCTGGAGGCGCTACCCTTCGTCATCGCCTCGACCCGCGCATTCGCCGGGGACAAGCGATACTGGGTCGGGCCCAGCACCATCGGCATGCGGCAAAATCCTTACGGGGCCGCGCCGGCGGAGAACCCCGGCAATGGCCGTGTCGCAATGGCGTCGACGGATCCACGCCATTGCGGGCTGTTCGGCGCGGCCTGGTCGCTCGGCTATGCCGCGGAGATGATCCGCGGCGGCATCGACACCCTGACCTTGGCTTCGCCGTTTGGCACGTTCGGCCTGATGCCGGATGGCGCTGCGTCCGAGGTCTGTCCACTCTATCACATCGTCCGAGCGATAGCCGCTGCAGCGGGGCGGCGGGTTCGCGACCTACAGATCTCGGATCGGACCCAGGTGCAAGGCTTCGCCTACGACGCACCGGCCGGGGTAGAGGTGTTTCTGGCAAACCTTTGGTCCGAGCCTCGATCGGTGTCGGTCGACGGTTTGCCGGCTGGCGCTACATCCTGCATCCTCAGCCCGGCCAGCGTCCCATCAAACGACGGGCAAGACCCATTATCGGATGACGGACAAGCCGTTCAAAATAGTATCGAACTGGATGCCTTTTCTGTCACGGCCATTCGATCGTCCTAGGCACCGTCACCTGGCCGCCGCCCATGAAATGCCGCCTCAAGAACGCCGCGCATTCCGTCTGGTGTCACCGGCCGTGGGTTAGGGTAGGCGTTCGCACTCGCCAGTTCCGCGACAGCATCGATATCCTGTTCCTTCATCCCCAGGTCGCGTAGCGCCATTGTCGCGCCGAGGCGTTCCGCGAGTTCGAACAGACCGGCCGCAGCGCTGTCGCTGCCCACGGCCCGCGCCACGCGGGTCATCGCCTCTGGCGCGGCCGGTGCGTTATACGCCACCGCGTGCGGCAAGACCGCCGTGTGAGTCTCCGCATGCGGAACGTTCAGCGTTCCGCCGAGTGTGTGGCAGAGCTTGTGATGCAGGGCCATCCCAACCGCACCGAGAGATGAGCCGGCGAGCCAGGCCCCGTACAGCGCCTCGCTCCGTGCCGCCAGATCGTCCGGCGTCGCCACGACGACGGGCAGGCTAGTCGCCAGCGCCCGAACACCTTCCTCCGCCATCAAGCTGGTCACCGGGTTGGCATCGTCCGCGTACAACGCCTCGACACAGTGGGCGATCGCATTCATCCCGCTCGGGCCGGAAACTCTCGGCGGCAGCGCTAGGGTTAGCTCAGGATCGTAGATGACAGTACGCGGCAGCACTCGCGGATCGCGCCCGGTCTGCTTCGCACCGGACGCCGTGGGCCCCCAGATCGTCGTCATCTCCGACCCGGCGTAGGTCGTCGCGATGGCGATGTAGGGCAGGCCGCGCCGCAACGCGATTGCCTTTCCCAGGCCGATGGTCGAACCGCCGCCGAACGCCACGCACGAGTCCGCCTCGTTCCGTTCCGCCGCCGCGATCGCCGCGTCGACAGTTTCCACGGGCACATGCATGACGGCCTGGTCGAACACACCGGCTGCCCGCCGCCCCAGCATCGATGCCAGCCGCTCCGCGAGCCCACGTTGCCGGGGTGTCGAGAGGACCAGCGCGCGTTCGAACCCGGCGGCCGCGACCTCGTCGGGCAGACAGTCCAGCCGCCCCGGGCCAAAGACCACGCGGCTAGGCAGACTGGTATGAACGAACACGCGCACGTCCCGACTTGTCTACACTTTCTCCAGAATCATCGCCGCACCCTGGCCCACGCCGACACACATCGTGCACAGTGCATACCGGCCTCCGACACTCGCCAACTCCTCGGTCGCGGTCAGCACCAGCCGCGCCCCGCTCATGCCAAGCGGATGCCCCAACGCAATAGCACCGCCATTGCGGTTCACATGCGCGGCGTCATCGGCCAACCCAAGTTGACGGCCTGAGGCCAGGACTTGGCTCGCGAAAGCCTCGTTGAGTTCGACCACGTCCATTTGTTCGATCGCCAATCCGGCCCGGGTCAACGCGCGTTGGCTCGCCGGGACCGGGCCAATCCCCATCACACGTGGCAACACGCCCGCAAAGGCCGCGGTCGTAATTTGCGCCCGGGGAGTCAGCCCATGCCGCGCCGCCGCGGCCTCTGACGCGATTATGAGCGCGGCTGAACCATCGTTGACCCCGGCCGCGTTGCCGGCTGTCACCGACCCGCCTTCCCGAAAAGCGGGCTCCAACCGCGCCAGCGCCGCCGCGTCCGTCTGCGGCCGCGGGTGCTCGTCGGCATCGATCCTGTGGGTCTCCCCCCGTCGGCCAGGCACCTCAACGGCGACGATCTCTCGTTCGAGCCGGCCTTTGGCAATGGCGCTCGCCGCGCGCTGCTGCGACCGAAGCGCGTACGCATCCTGGTCGGCCCGGCTGATACCGTACTCCGCGGCGACGTTCTCCGCGGTCTGACCCATGGAATCCACGCCATAGGCGCGTTCCACGGCCGGATTGACGAACCGCCAGCCGATGGTCGTGTCCTCGATCTTTGTGCTTCGCCCGAAAGCCTTGTCGGATTTCGGCAAGACGAACGGTGCGCGCGACATGCTCTCCACACCGCCGGCCACGTACAGCTCACCTTCGCCCGCGTTTATGGCCCGGGCCGCCGTGGCGACGGCATCGAGCCCGGACGCACAGAGCCGGTTGACCGTGCTGCCGGGCACACCGTGCGGCAGGCCCGACAGCAGCAAGGCCATTCGCGCTACGTTTCTATTGTCCTCACCGGCCTGATTGGTGCAGCCCAACACGACATCGTCGATCGCCGCCCAATCCACACCGGCATTGCGGTCAACCAGTGCCCTGAGCGGCACCGCGGCTAAGTCGTCGGTCCGCACACTCGCCAACCCACCGCCGTACCTGCCGATCGGCGTCCGCACCGCATCACACACAAAAGCATCAACCATGTCAGAGCTTTACCATGCTGGGTCCGACCCGATCAAAAGAGCCGATCCCGTCAATGGTTAACGCGCCCTGCCGAATGGACCGGCCAAGCATTGCTTTTGCGGGCTGGTTGCAAGGCCCAAGCCCGGCAAGCCTGGGGCAATGAATACGCAAGTTGCCAACGCACCTGTCCTGGCCGACGAGGCGCAGGTCACTAGCCTCCCCCTCTCGGCGGCACTCCGCGAAGCGACCAAATCGCAACACACGGAAGCCGAAAAGACCGGCGTCATTCAGGACATCCTAAAAGGCCGCGCCGACCGGTCCGCCTACGCACTCTATCTGCGCAACCTGCTCCCTGCCTATCAGGCCATGGAGAAGGGCCTGCGGCACCACGCGGCCTCACCTGGCGTGCGGCACATCGCCATGCCGGCGCTGTTCCGCGCCACCGCCCTAGAGTCTGATCTCGTTGGCCTGGCCGGATCAAACTGGCCCGCCAAACTCCCGCTGTTGGCCGCCGCCCGTGCCTACGCCGGCTGCATCGAAGCAGCCGCGGCGGGCGACGGCTCACGGCTCATCGCCCACGCCTACACCCGCTACCTCGGCGATCTGAGCGGCGGCCAGATCATCAAGCGCATCCTCGCCCGCGCCATGAACCTGCCGCCCCAGGCCTTGACCTTCTACGACTTCCCCACCATCGCCGACCAAGCCGCCTTCAAAGTCGCCTACCGCGAGGCCCTGGATCGGGCGGGCCGGGAGATTGTCGATACCATGCTCATCCTGGATGAGGGACGCACCGCCTTTCAATGCAACATCGACTTGTCCAAGGCGGTTCACCAAGGAGGCCCGCATCCCGTTTAGAGGGAACTTCCATGTGTTGCAAATAGGCATCATCTGCCAAACTAAATATCGTGGCCGATCGGCGCCCAAACCTTCTGGATGATCTGCACCTCTTTTGGAGAGGGTCGTCCTTACCTGTCGGCTTTGGTCTGGAGTTCCCGAAAAACAAGTACATCGCAAAGTAAGTCGGCACCGTCGCGAAACCGGCCGACCCATCGAGTCAAGGCTTGTTTGTTGCAAGACAACAACATGCCAGCAGCATATGAAAATGGTCAAACACCGAACAGCCGCGAAAAAACGACAAGATAACCGATTGAAAAAAGGGAATATAGTAACGAAATCAGAACGGCTGCCTTGTGATGAACGAACCGCGATGAGGGATATACACTCAAGAAGAAGCCACCATAGAATGTGGCTATCAGCCGGTCGAGGAACCGAATCCTGAGGTAACCCCATCGACTCAATAAACAACTAGAACAAGAGGAAGTTAACGCGAGCCGAGTTTGAGGGGTATCAACACGGATTGGTTCCCGGAAAACGATACCAACAAATCGTACTTCCGTCGTCGGCCAACTGAGCTACCGTCCCCAATAGGCCTGAGCCAGATCTACCATGCTGGACACGGGAAAATAGAACAAGGCGCGCCAATCTTGGCGTGGGAGGCGATGAGTGCGCACATTTTCAGGCCTCATCTCGGCCGCCAGATGGCGGGAACACCTTATCCACAGTACGCGGGTTGTTATCCACCATTACACCATCCAGCATGGTTTGAAGGCAGGTCAGCCTTCCGGCAAGATCACAGTGCGAACGGGTTCATACGATGAGAACGCTATAGGGGAGATTGAGAGCCTAGTTCGACGGCCGAGCAATACGGCGAGCACGCACAACTGGGGTTGAGCCGGCATGGAAGTGGGGTCTGACATGCTGCTGCGAGACGATCTGCCTCCCAAGCCGGGGGGTGCCGGGGATGTTGCTATAAGTCTGTTCGAGGCGGCCGCGGCGGGCAGATTGTGGGAAGCCCTGCCGCACGAGGTTGGCACGCTCCTGGGGGATGCACCAGATATCTTGGTCCGGTACGATGGCGCGCCGCAAACCCCCACCTACCTGCACTCCGTCGAACCGGACCTCGCGACCTGCCAGTGCCTCGACCAGCTACTGCGTGCGGATCTAGGCATGGTCGAGAAACTCGGTTTCGAGCCAGGGCGAGTGCTGGCGCGTCATCTCGACACAAACTGCGACCTGTGCGGTCGCCGGGGAGCGGACAAACTGGGTCCTCCAGCCGACTGGCATTGTCTCTGGGCCAAGCTGGAAGTCACGGCGGGCACAACGGCAGTCCTCGCAGTTGCCTTCGGCCCAGCCAATAGCCCGCCGCCACGCGCCGCTCAACGGCTTGAGGCGTTCCTGCCACAGCTCAATCTCGCCTTGAGTTTCCAAGCGGCCCAGCGCCAATCCAGCTTGCTCCAACACGCGGCACTCGCCGCATTGGACCGCATGCCGATTGGCGTCGCGCTGACGGATGCGGAGGCCAAGGTCCTGGCCACCAACGCGGCGGCCCGATCGATGATCGAGGCGCGCGACGGCCTCGCCCTGACCAACGGGCAATTGTCGGCAACGATCAACGGCGCCGGTTCGAAACTGCGTAAGCTGATAGGTGCCGTCGCCGCCGGCACCCACCGGGGTTTCGCCAACCTGTCGCTCCCGCGGCGAGGGGCGCGGCATCCGCTGTCGGTGACGATCGCTCAGGTCGGCCGCACGGGTCTGCCAGGGTCAACCGCAGCGAACGGCGGCCATTCCACATCCACGGTGGTCTATGTGACCGATCCGGACCGGCCCATCGAGCCCGACCAAGATAGTCTGCGCACGACCTACGGATTGACGGCGGCGGAGGCCCGGTTGGCATCGCGCATCGCCACCGGAGAAAGCCTGGCCGACGTCGCTGCCGCCCTAGACATCAGCTACAACACGGCCCGTACCCATCTAAGACGCATCTTCGGCAAGACCCAGACCGAGCGCCAGGGCGAACTCGTAAGCCTGCTGCTGTCCGCCAGCATTCACCCAAACCACACCGCCTAGGCATTCCGAACCCCTGCGGGGAGGTTGTCGGCAGTGTGGCCCAATAGCCGCACCCACGAGGGATCGTGCTTCGGTACCCGGCAAGTCCCGAGCGACCCTGCATCTTTCCAGCGAGCGTCATCCATCTGGGTGACGACGCCAGGTTGTACCGCATGCAGACTCCGCTCGACGAACAAGGACGGATTAAGTTGGGCGTAACAAAGTCATACCCCTGGCAGCAAGCGGTCTTGCGCTCGCAACTCGGCAGGATCTTTGCAGTCTGTCTCGGCACACTGCTTGGAATCGGTGGCCATGCTGCTTTGGCCCAGGACACCGACGATCTGCAACTGGATGTCACCGGCCAGATCGCCGCCCGCTGCGAAATCCTGAACTTCGGCGCGGGCGACGCCACCATTGATCTGGAAGCCGGCGGCACGAAGAGCTTCGGTTTCGATATCGACTGCAATCTCCCGATGCGGCTGGAGTTGTCGTCAAAAAACGGCGCACTCGTGAATGAGGCCATGCAGGCCCTCGCCGCCAAGGCCAACGGCTGGGTCGCCAGTATTCCCTACCGTGCGACAGTCGCGATCGATTCGATTGGCTTCAGCGAAACGGCCGACAGCGCCGACTTGCTCGGCGGCATTGCATACAGCACCGGTAGTCAAATCCCGTTCGAGACGAACGGCGAGCTCACTGTCGAGTTGGAGCAACCTGCTGGTCCACTGCCCGCCGGACGCTACGAGGATGTGATAACAATCACGGTGTCGGCCGACGCTGGCGCCGGCGTGTAGGGGCGGCAAGGATGCAGACTCTGTCACGCAAACCAACGTTGGCCGGTCGACATGATCAAAAATGGACGGTCGGCTGACGAAGAGCCTGGTTTCTGCAAACCAGGCAACAATCCTATACCACACACATCACGAGGAAAAAATGAGCAGATCTGTTCTCTTTACCGCCGCAGCCATCGCACTTAGTCCAATGCTCATATCGCCGCACGCGCAAGCTGCAAACACCGGCGTCGCGGCCACACAACCGCTTACATGTCAAGTTACCAACTTGCCGCAGTCGATCAGTTTCGCGTCGCTAACTTTGGGGGCGGTTGCGCCTGCCAGTCCGGATCCCTTCCAAATCCAGTGCAATGATCCGAACGGTGGCACATTTACCGTGGAATCCCAGCAGGGTGGCCTAACAAATGGCTTCCAGTCGCTTGACTACACGGTAAACGTCAACACGACTGGACTGGGTCTGGCAGCAATTTCTCTCTCGGCCACCGGCACCCCGACTTCCGTTCCAACCGTCATTGCGGCATCGGCGGCGTTGGCGTTGCCGGCATCCGATAATGCAGACTTCCAGGTAACACTCGACGAAGCTGCGATCTTCGCGGGTTCCTATCAAGATACTCTGGTGTTCGATATTGCGCCGAACTGACTGGGTTTTGAGTGCGGGGATAATCCCCGCACTCTCTACATCATCTGTTGTTATGTCGCAGTTTGGAGAATGACAGAAGTGTACTCAAATCGGTCAGCGGTTTGGATCAAAGGCGTTATCTTAGTACTAGCGTTGATCGCGCCCCCAGGCGACGCAGTCGGTCAGAGAGTGCGCCCAATGGTCTATGATCTGACTCCAACCGGCGCGGAGTCGGAGGCGACACTAACCGTGGACAACACGACGCAAACGGTGATGACAATAGAGGTTATTGCGTCTGAAATAGAAGTGAGTACGAGCGGAGATGAATCCCGCGTCCTTGCTGAGGATGCATTTGTTATTTTTCCACCAACCGCAGTGGTCCAGCCGGGGGGCTCGCAATCCATTCGTGTCAAATACGTCGGTAATCCCGATCTGCAGGTTTCGAAGTCGTACAGGGTATCAGTGAATCAATTGCCGGTAGAGCTAGGCGAGTCTGACTCGGCTGTTGGCGTCGTGGTCAATTTCAGCACGCTCGCCAATGTCGTTCCAACCGGAGCCGTGCCAGAGCCGTTGGTAAAGTCATTCCTTGCTGAAGAGGGAGGCGACAACACTTGGATTGTGCGCATCGAGAACGCAGGGAGCCGCTACATACGCCTGGCAACCACCGAGTGGGTATTCACAGATAGGAATGGAAAGACGAGAAGCCTTCTGGGCCCGGAACTGACGCAGGCAATCAAGGGTGGCCTAGTGCTACCCAACTCAATCCGCGAGGTTCACATGCAAGCAATTGATGGCTACTCACCATCCAACACGGATTTGAGTATTAGAGTGCGTGACTAAGAGCCTAGTGTCGTCAGATTCGATCTCAAAAGGCTTTGCACATGACGTCGGGCGCTTGTGCTTGATTCCGTGTGCTCTTGCAGCAACAACTAGTATTTCCAATGCATTTGAGGTTCGACCGCTGATCCACAACTTGGAGCCCCTGGGCCGACAATCAAGCTCTACGTTTACCGTCGGAAACCCAAGCGATCAACCACTCCCAATAGAGGTGTCGATTAGTCAGCGTGCCTTCGACGCAGACGGTAACGAATCACTGGTCGCAGCAGATGGCGATTTTCTAGTCTTCCCGCCATCGGTTGTCATACCCTCCGGCGGTTCGCAATCGCTCCGCATTCAGTGGCTCGGCAATCCAGAGATTTCGGAGTCACAGTCGTACTACGCACAGGTCACTCAGCTTCCCATCGATCTGACCGAAGACGCCGATTCACAGTTACAATTCATCCTGGCTTTTAACGTCGCCGTTCACGTTTCGCCGACAAACTCCGAGGCCGTCTTAGAAGTCATTGATGCGGACCTACGCAGTGATGACGATGGCACGACCTTTCTAGACGCAACTCTTGAGAACTCGGGCGCTCGATACAGTTACGCTAGCAACTTAACGATTACGGTGGCATCCCCGCGGCAGGCGCAAGTCTTCAAGCCTGCGGACATTCTTGCCTTGGACATGGAGACACTTCTACCTCCCGATTCAGTCAGGCATTTGCGCCTACCACTTGGTGACGGAGATTGGTCCGGTCCTTTGACGGTGGATTTACAGCTTCTTGAGGCACGATAGTCTCGCCGCCATAATGATCAATGAAACGCCGCCAAAAGACTCGCTTGCGGCCATTTGCACACGGCCTCGTCGTCGCCCTGTTGCTTGGGATTACGGCCGAATACAGCCTTTCGGCCGTCACCGTGACCAAGCAGAAAGACGGGTCCTATATCGTAAAGCTACCCCAACTTGCCCAGACCGGCCCAAACGACCTAGCCGACCCGGGTAAGCTGCTTGATACGACGGTGCCCCGGATCAACCCGACCGGCCGCATGATCGAACTACGCGTGCCCTTCAGGGAAGGCGACCGCGAGATTGGCTCGGTCGTGTTGCGCATCGGTGCCGATGACAGCCTTTCGGTAACCGCCCAAGGCGTCCTGCCGCTGCTGGAAGACATCCTGGACGCCGAGGTGCTGGAAGCACTGGTCAGCGCAGCTGTTGACGGACAACTCACGCCCGAGTCCTTTGCGGCCGCAGATCTCGACTTGGAGTTCGACTCCGGTCTCCTGGAACTACGACTGGCAACGCCGGTCGAACTTCGCAGGGATCGGATTCTCAGTCTTACAGCGGAAGACGTTGTTCCGGCGGACATTACCCGGCCGAATGGCATTAGCGGCTATGTCAATATCCTCGGCGGCATCACTCATTCCTCCGATGGCCAGGACGAGGAGCAGAGCGGTTTGGGTCAATTCACCAACCTGACCATCGATCTTGACACGGCGCTCCGCATCTTTGGGCCGGTCGTCGAATCCGAATTCACTATCGAAGACACCGAACTTGACGGCAACCGTGCGTTCTTCCGCCGTGGCACCCGTGTCATCGTCGATGACGCTGAACATGCCCTCCGCTATGCTGGAGGCGACTTGTTGCTATCAGGCGAGGGCTTTCAGGACTCGATCGATCTGCTCGGCCTCGGCCTTGCCCGCGATTTCTCGTTGCAGCCGACGCGCAACGTCCGGCCGACCGCGCGCCGCGAGTTCACCATCGAACGACCATCGACCGTCGACGTGCTGGTCAACGGCGTCCGCCTTCGCCGCCTTCGTCTTGACCCTGGGACCTTCGACCTGCGCGACATCCCGTTGTCGACCGGCGCCAACGACATCGAGTTGGTCATCGAAGACGATGCCGGCAATGTCGACCGCATCCGGCTGCAGTCCTTCTTCGACTTCGACCTGCTCGCCCCCGGCATTGTCACATTCGGGGTCGGCGCGGGTTATCTCTCCGACATCGAGGAAAGTGAAGTTGTCTATGACTTTCAGGAACCCGTCGTGTCGGCTTTCGTACGGGGCGGCGTTCTTCCGTCACTCACCATGGGCGTGAATGCCCAAGCCAGCACCGCCGCGCAGCAAGCCGGTATCCAAGCCACCATGCCATCGGTTATCGGCCTCGTTGCTTTCGATGTGGCCGGCAGCAACATCGACGCCCTTGGTGCAGGCTGGGCCGCCGGCGGCGACTATGAGTTCCCGTTTGGCGAGGAAGATTCGGCCAACCGGCGGCTGTTGTTCTCCGCCGAATATGTCAGTGCGGACTTTGGTGGCGCCGATTTCAGCAACGAGGACGTGGCGGACGCTGAACCGTTGAACGACACAGCGCTGGACCTATCGATCGACTACAGCCAGGACCTATTCGGCTCAATGCGCGGTTCCATCGGCGCCAACTACGCCATGGGCCGCGGTACCCGCGGCGACCGTTATAGTGTTGGTGGCAATCTGATCGGCCGCCTCGGCACGGCAAGCTGGACACTCAATCTGGACTACGAACAAGAACAATCGCCAAGCAGTAGTGAGTTCGGCGTGACCGCCAGCCTGGTCATCCCCTTCGGCCGCAAACAAGACGTAGAACTCTCCGTCGATTCCACAAACCGGGAGGTGCGCAGCATTTACTCGTTCCGCGAGGGCAGCAGCCGCATCGGCGATTTCAACCTCTCGGCCGGCTTGGAACGCAACGAGGAAGAGGCGTTAGCTGTGGAAGCCTCGGCCGACTATGTCGGTAACCGTTTCCGCGCGGCACTCGACCACGACACGCGGCTCACGGAGCTGCGCGGGTCGGAGCGTGTGACCACCACGCGGCTACGTGGGGAAACGGCCATCGCGTTCGCCGGTGGCCAACTCGCCGTCGGCCGGCCAATTAGCGATAGCTTCGCCATCGTCACCACTCACCCCACGCTGGAGGATCGCCAAGTCTTCGTCGACCCATCCGACGATGGCGACGTGGCGACGAGTGGTCTTCTCGGCCCGGCCCTGGTCCCGACCCTCAGCGCTTACAACACCCGTCGCCTGACATACGACGTCGACGATCTGCCGCTCGGCTACGACCTCGGCGCCGGCGCCTTCACCCTGCTGCCGAGCTATCGCAGCGGCTTTAACCTGGAGGTCGGATCCGCCGCGACCGTCACGATGATTGGCAATCTTACCGATGCAGAAGGCGAACCAATTGGCCTTGTATCCGGCCAGGCCATGCTGCTGGACGACGACAGCTTCGAACCTGTCATCATGTTCACCAACCGTGTCGGCAAGTTTGCTATCTCCGGCCTAAGACCGGGGCGCTACGAACTGCGCCTCAACACCGATGCCGGCGATATCCTTGAATTCGAGGTGC
Source organism: Alphaproteobacteria bacterium (assembly GCA_028279245.1). Classification (GTDB taxonomy): domain Bacteria; phylum Pseudomonadota; class Alphaproteobacteria; order UBA6615; family UBA6615; genus JANQOE01. Next base: position 22,079 of record JANQOE010000017.1, on the reverse strand, counting down.
CCGAAGACACGGTCGGGCTCTATCGGGCGGGCACGCTCGCCATTCCTGGCAGGACGTAACCAATGCATCGCCAACCAATGCCACTCGCCGCACTTGCAATGCTTCTTCTGGTGCCACCCGCGCATGCTGCCTGCAATTTGGCCTTAACGGACATTCAAACGGCGTCCTGGAACGGGCAGGGTGGAGGCTACGATGCCTTCGATGCCACATCGTTCTCCGACCTGTTCACTCTCGAGGTGCTGCATACCGACCCGGCCGGTGTCGCATGCGACGTCGTGGCCCGCGTCGAACCGTTCGGCAAACCGGACCTCAAAGGTCCCGGGCAGGAGACCCTAGTCTATCAGATCCGAACCGCATCGAATCAGCCGGTGTCGAACAATCGGCTGAACTTCTCGTTCACCTTGGAACCCGGTGAACGCCGGAAACTCACCTACGCCATTCGGCTGCCGTCGCAGCAGTCCGTGTCAAGTGGCAACTACGACGGCCGCCTGCAATTCACGGCGTTCGAGGATGTCGCCGGCGCGCTGGAACGCCGCGACAACGCCGACACGCCCGTTCGTGCCCGGGTTGCATCCGCGGCCAGGATCGCCTTCGTCGGCGCAGTCGGGCGAAAGCAGGAAGTCGACTTTGGCGAACTCACCGACCGCAAGCGCGCGCCGCCGGTGTTCCTCGACGTGCGGAGCACCTCGAACTACCGCATCCGCCTGAAGTCGGAGAATGGCGGCAACCTGGAACAGATCGCCCCGGACGGCCGGACCTGGAGTATCGACTATGAAACGATCCTCGATGGCCGACGGGTAGATCTGTCGGCCAGCGCCGGAACACAGTTGAGATTTGACGGCCCGACGCCCGCCACCGGGGATCGGCTCGCTCTGGGTCTGCAAATCGGCGATGTCGGCGACAGGCGGGCCGGCACCTACCGCGATCGCATCACAATAGAGATTACCCCCGGCGACCGCTGAGTTGCGGCCTGAGCCGGCCCGTTGCTAGAAACACTCAGCTTGCCTAACGCGGATAGGCTCGGAATGTGCGACCGGGCGCGATCCGGACTGAGGGAAACATGCCCGAATCCACCTGCCTGGTCGCCGATGTCGGCGGCACCAAGACGCGACTGGCGTTGTTGCGCCCCGGGGATCCGCCCGGCGATGCGGTCGTGATGCGCAACGAGCATTACGACGGGTTGCGTGCGCTGACCCAGGCGTATCTCGATCAGGTACGACCGCCCAGCACACCCGCGGCGGCGGCCTATTGCGTGGCATGCCCGGTCGAGGGCGACAGCTTCACCCTCACCAACCGGGATTGGACGACCTCCATCAGCCGGTTGCGTGACGAACTGCGGGTCGAGCGGTTGTCGGTCGTCAACGACTTCACCGCCATCGCCATGTCGGTACCCTATCTAACCGGTGCGGATGTCGAGCAGGTCGGCGGTGGCCCGGCCAAGCCCCAAGGTGCGATTGGGGTGATCGGCCCGGGCACCGGCCTTGGCGTGTCCGGGGTGGTCTGGAGCGGCCAGCAGTGGATCCCACTGCACAGCGAGGGCGGTCACGTCACCATGCCCCAGCGGACCGAGCGCGAGGCCGGCGTTGCCGCTTGGATCCGCAAGCGCCACGGCAACGCCTCGGCTGAGCGGGCGGTCGCCGGACCTGGCCTGGTCAACCTGTACGAGGCCCTCTGCGCAATGGACGGCCGCGCCGCGGAACACCTCGCGCCGCGCGACATCGCCGCAAAGGCGGCGGCGGAGGAAGACGACACCTGTGTCGAGGCCGCCCGCATGTTCGCCAGCGTCCTCGGTACCGTTGCCGGCGATGTTGCCCTGACGATTGGGGCGAAAGGCGGCGTTTATGTCGGCGGCGGCGTCGTCTGGAACATGGGTGCGGCGTTCGACCGCGCCATCTTCCGCGCGGCGTTCGAAGCAAAAGGCCGGTTGAGTAGCTTCGTCACGCCGATCCCGGTGTATCTGATCAACTACCGCTGGCCGGCCCTTGTCGGGCTATCGCACCTGCTGGCCGGGCACATCGCCTTGGGCGGCTAGAGGCGGCTAACCCTTCACCGCGCCTAGGGTCAGGCCGCGCACGATGTAACGCTGCGCGAGCAGCGCAATCACCACCGGCGGCACCATAGCGATCAACGCCCGCACCGCCATGAACCAGAACTGCACGCCGCGCGTATCGACCGCGCCCGCCATATGCACGGGGATGGTGATCGCCCGCTGCGACGAGATGGTGATGGCGAACAGGAACTCATTCCAGGCAAACGCAAAAATGATCAGGCCCGTCGCCACGACCGAAGGGAGGGCCAGCGGCAACGCCACTTTGCGAAAGGCCTGGAAGAAGGTCGCGCCGTCAACCATCGCCGCCTCTTCCAACTCGTAGGGCAGCTCGACGAAGGTCTGCCGCAGGATCACCACGACAAATGGCAGGATGAATGTCGCGTTGATGAGGATGAGCGCGAGATGGGTGTCCAGCAGACCAAGCGTCCGCATTACCAGGAAAAACGGCACCACGGTTGCAATCGGCGGCAGCACCCGTTGCGACAGGAACCAGACGGTCAGGTCCTTGTTCTTGATCCGTTGATAGCGGTAGCGGGCCAGCGCATAGGCAGCCGGCAGCCCGACCAGCAGCGCCAACAGCGTTGCCGCGGTGGAAATGATCGTCGAGTTGATCAGCGCCTGCTGCGTCTCCGGCGTCGACAACTGGTTCGCCCAGTTGTTGAGCGTCGGCTCAAAATCCAGGAACGGCACCCCAACACCGCTCACCGTGAAGGTGTCGATCGGGTTGCGCAGCGAGGTCGACGCCGCCCAGTAGATCGGGAAGAAGAACACCAGGGCCGCGAAGATCGCCACGACCGAATAGATCGTGTCCTTCATGGTGAACTGCCGGTGCTTCTCCATCCGCGGGCTCAGGCGTAGGACCGGCGGAGCCGGGTGAAGAACAGGGTGACGATGATCATCACCACAATCAGCAGCACATAGGACATCGCCGACGCATAGCCGACGTCAAAGAACCGGAGCCCGGTGCGGAAGGCGAAGAAGGTATAGGACTGGGTGGCGATGCCTGGCCCGCCACCGGTCAGCGCAAACGGAATGTCGAACAGCTTGATCGCTTCGGCCAGCCGCAACAGCAGCACGATGATGATTACCGGCTGTAGCGCCGGCAGCACGATGTACCAGAAGATCTTCCGTTCGGAGGACGTCTCCAACCGCGCCGCATCCAGCTGCTCCTCGTCAATGCCCTGCAGGGCCGCGAGAAACACCAGGAACGCAAATGGCGTCCACTGCCAGACGTCGACCAGTATCACTGAGAACAGCGCCCAGTTGGCCTGCGACAGCCAGGGAATCCCCGTCCAGCTCAACGGCCCGCCATTCTCGAAGAAGATCGTGAAAAACAGATACCCGACAGCAATCGGCGTGGCGAAAATCGGCAAGATCATCACCGATCGCAGCAAACCACGCGCCGGCAGTCGCCGGTTAAACAGCACCGCCAGGCCCATACCCAACACAAGCTGAATCGACACCGCGGCCAGCACGAAGATCACCGTTACCCGCGCCGACGTACCGGCCTGATTGTCGTTGAAGATGCGGCTGAAGTTCTTGCCGCCCATGAACGTCCAGGTCGAGACTGACTCCCGTTCCACCACGGTCCGCGTCCGCGGGTTGCCGCTCCTGGTCAGTACCGGATTGCCGTCATCGTCCAGCACCGGGACCTTCGTCCGCGTGACTTCGACTTTGCTCTCCAGGTTATGGAAGCTGATGACCAGCGAGTAGCCGAGCGGAAACACCGTAAAGACCAGGACCCAAATAACAGCGGGCAGCAGGAAGATGAGCTTTGCCTGGTTTTTCGTCATCTATGGATGGATGTCATGAAGAAATGGGTGCCGGCCGAACGGGACCGGCACCCAATAACATCGCGACTATTTGTACCCGATGGCAGCCTGGTACAGGGACAGTTGTTCGTCCCGGCCGAGCCGGTCCGTGATCTGTTCCCAAGTCGCTGCCGTGTCGTCGAGCGCCTCTTGCGAAGTCTTCTGGCCCGACATGGCGGCGGACAGGTTCTTGTCCATGATATCCCAATACTCGAACGTGCCCGGGATACGCAGGTAGGTCAGGGACGTATCGGCAAAGAAGGTGTCCGAGTAGGCCTGCAGATACGACTCAGCGTCGCCGGCATCCCAACCCGCGGCGACAAAGTCGTCGAGGTTCGCTTCGCCCTGTGGCGGCAGGAACTGATAGCTGAACCCTGGGTCGACGCCCGTCCAGCCATTCTGTGAGTTCCACAGGGAGACATCCTTCATCGCCATCAAGGCCAGCATCGAATAGGTGGCTTCCGGGTTCTCGGAGAACGCCGAGATGACGCCATGCCAGGAACCGCCCACCGTATTGCCGACCATCCGGCCTTCTGGCACCGAAACCCATTCCTGGGTCTCAAAGTCCCAATACGTGTCGGATGCCGGCACCACCGACGCACCCATCTTGCCCTTGATGTTGGACCGAGTTTCGTCCTGCACCAGGGAACCCACATCGCCCCAACTGAAGACGAACACGGACTTGCCGCGCAGGAAGTAGTCCCATGCCTCGCCGAGACTCCAGCCAACCTGTGCGTCCGGCCCGGTCTCATTGAGTTCCATCAGGAAGTCGAGCGCCGCGACGTGCCCCTCGCTGTTGATCAGGGGTGTCATATCGGTCGGATCAAACCAGTAGACGTTGTCGAATTGCGTGACTTCGTCGCCTGGATTGATCACGAACGATGCGGATAGGGACTGGAAGTGGAAGTGACCCTGTTCGCCCACCTTCAGGTGGAGCACCATGCCGCTGTCTTCCTCGTCGTCGCCATCATCCCAGTTCTTGCCGTTGAAGAACTGTGAGATCTCCAGCACTTCCTGCCAGGTCGCCGGCGGGACGTTCATGTCTTTGCCCGTCTCGGCCTTGTACTGCGCCTGCCACTCCGGGTCCTCGAGGATGTCGCGGCGGTAATACAGCGCCTGGGCATCGCCGTCGTTCAGCGTGCCAAGGATATCGTCACCCCAGGTATGCAGAGTGCGCAGCGACGCTGGCATAGAGTCGATCGTCCACTGCGGGAACTCGTCGCTGTCGAGGAAATCGTTGATCGGGAAGCCGTAGTTGCCGGCGGCGATGTCGCCGTACCAGAACGCGCCGACCATGAATGCGTCGAACTGACCGGTCCCGGTCCGCAGGTCGGTCGTCATTTTCGTGAAGTGCTCGGCGAATGGCAGTTCGACGATGTTCAGCTTGCCGCCGGACAATTCTTCCCAAGCCGGCCGGAACGCATGCAACGGGCCGGAGATGCCGCCTTTCGGCCCGCCCGAGTTGACGGTGATGGAAATCTCGACGCCTTCGAACGGCTTCTCATCCGGACCGAACAGGGTGCCCATGTCCGATGCGGGAACCGTGATGACCGTGTTGTCGTAGTCGGGTCCGAGTTTGATATCGACAGTCCCGTCGTCGTTCCAGTCGACGAATTCACCCGCCTGGGCGGCAGTCAAAGCACCGGCCGTTGCGAGGACCGTGCTGGCCATAAGGAATGTTTTCCAGTGGCGCATAATCTGCTTCCTCCACATTGCTTCTTGATTGGTGCCACTCAGGTTACACAGCGTCCCGGACGCCTGCAAACCTGGGATGGTCAAAAAAAGCGTGTCGGATCAGTGCCGCTGGTCCGCCAGTTTGCCGAGTTTGGGCAGGACGTCGGTCGCCAGCAACTCCATCGACCGGCGCCACAGTGCCGGCTGGTCCCACTCATGGAACGCCGACAGCAACGTGCCGTAGGGGCCGAGTTGGTCCATTTCGGCAGCCAGCCGGTCGAGCACTGTGTTCGGGCTGCCGGCGATCACCATTGTCTCGATGCAGAACTCGTCGGTGACCAGGCTGTCGTCCATCTCCAGGTCCGGCTTCATGATCTTCAGCAGCCCGGCGCGCTGAAACTGCTCCCGCAGATAGTGATAGTACCCGGTCACAGAGTTGTCAGGGCGCGCCAGATAGTCCCGGGCTTCGCTGTCGGTTTCGGTCACGACAATACTGCGCGCGATTCGCCAGTTCTGCCGGTCGGGTTGCCGTCCACTCTGCTCGCAGCCCTGCGAATAGGCCTCCCAATGACTTCGTGTGTGGATCGACGGATTAAAATTGGCGGAGATCAGGCTCCATCCGCGCGACCCGGCCAACCGTGCCGTTCCGGAAAACGGACTCATTGCCGAAACGGCGACCGGCGGATGCGGTTTTTGATACGGTTTGGGGATCGGACCGATATCCAGATCGGCCATCATCATATCCTTGATCTTGATTGACCAATGCTGTCCGTCGATCTCGTAGGGCGGATCCGACTCCCAAATCCGATGCACCATGTCGATGCACTCGACCATCATTTCCGACCTGTTCTTCTCAACGGTACCGAACAGCTCGAAATCGGACGGCAGTCCACCGGGGCCGATACCCATGATCAGCCGCCCGCGCGACATGTGATCGAACAGCGCAGCATCCGCGGCGATCTTGGCCGGGTGATGATGTGGCAGATTCAGCACGCCGGTCCCGAACGTGATGTTCTTCGCCGTCGGGATCAGCGCCGACATGAACTGCAGCGTGTTGGAGATCGGCTCGACTCGTGCCGAGTAGTGCTCGCCGACAAACACCTCGTCGAAACCGCACCGGTCGGCGTGCAGGACCGCATCATAGTCTTGCTGATACATGTCCGTGTAGTCGCCGCCGATGCTGTGCAGCGGCATCATGAACAAGCCGAGCTTCATTGAGTCCTCCCCGTTTCCACACAGCCTATCAGACAGGTTGGCAGTCCGTCAAACGAGATAAGAGTGTATTAATATACTGAAAATAAACAAAAATAGGGAAACAGAAGTGACCCAACGAATGCATCTTGATATCCTGTCAGACAGGTAAGGTGATCGACATATGGACCGCTTCCGCCCCGTCGCCCGTGGGCAAACGCTGCCCGAGCAGATTGCGGATCTGATCGAAGAACACATCGTGACGGCCCGGCTGAAACCGGGTGACCGTCTCCCCAGCGAGTCCGAACTCACCGCCGCGTTTAAGGTCAGTCGCACTGTTGTCCGGGAGGCATTTTCGCGTCTCAAACACGAAGGCCTGGTCGACACGAAGGTCGGCGTCGGTGCCTTTGTCAGCCGTGACAAGCGGCACGTCGTACACATCGACGACGCCGACCTCGACAGCGAGCAGTCCCTGCAACTCGTCTATGAGATCCGCACCACGATTGAACCGAACGTCGCGGCGCTAGCCGCCCGCCGTCGCACCGCGATCGATGTCACGAAAATCGAAGGCGGCCTGCGCAAGCTGAAACAAGCAACGACAGCAGCCAACTACCTGGCCGCCGAGCAGCAGCTCGGCGGATCCATCGCCGCGGCGACGGGGAACCCCTACTTCATCGGCATCGCCGATTTCGTCCGCTCAAAGTATCTAGAGGCATGGCGGGCCTATGCCACGGACGGCCCCTTCGATATCGACCTCAGCAAAACAGAATTGGCAGGCGTCGTGGAGGCTGTCGCCACCGGCGATCAAGCGGCCGCGCGGACCCGATGCCTCAAGCACCTTCGCGCGGCTGCGGCCAGGGCCAGCGCCGCCCAACCCGGCAACGACGACTAACGAAACGTACTTACGCCGTGTCGGCCAGGGCACGCCGCCCGGCGGCCGTGATCTTGCAAACAGTCCAGTCCGGCTTCAGCGGATTATCGAACCACGGTTCGGCCCAGCCCCGCCGGATACAACTCTGTACCGTGCGCTCGCTCACCTTTTGCCCGCTGGTGTCGAACAACGGCAGTTTGCCGCCCGGCTGTGTCATCCCCCGCCCGAGCCATGCCCGCTGGGCAGCGGTCATCTTGACCGAACCGCCCGTATTCGCCCGCTGGCGTCGCACCGAACCAATCGACACCACATTGCTTTCGCGGGCGGATATTTCTGCCATCGCCGTCTCCCTGATCAGCGAGCTTTATGCCCTTTTGGAGGGATGGTACGGCAGTTAGAGAGGATGGCCAACCCGAAGTCGGCATACCTAGAAAAGGAGACTCCATGAACGCGAGCCTCATCTACATCACTTGCGAAAACGACGAGGAGGCACGCCGGATCGGCCGCGCGCTGGTCAAGGACCGTTTGGTCGCCTGCACCAACGCCATTCCCGGCATGCGCTCCTGCTACTGGTGGGAGGGCGAAGTGCAGGAGAGTGAGGAGGTCGTGCTGCTCGCCAAGACCCGCCCGGACATGGTGGACGCCGTGTTGTACCGCGTGCGAGAGTTGCACAGCTACGACGTACCTTGCGTCGTCGAGTTGCCGCTCGCACGCGGCAACCCAGATTACCTGGATTGGATCGAACGGGAGGTGCAGCCGACGGCCTGAGCGCTTCGCTTGTCACGCTCGGTTCTGGGCCACCAAAAGGGCGGGGCAACGTGAAGAACTGGGATTCCGGAAAGCTGTCGATCGCCTTCTCCTGCGTCGGCCACACCTACATTCACCTTTTCACCGCGTTCTATTTCACCATCATCCTCGCGCTCGAGGATGCATGGCAGTTGTCCTATGCGGACCTGCTGGACCTGTGGCTCCCGGCCTCGCTGCTGGTTGGACTTATCGCTTTACCGGCCGGCTGGCTGGGCGACCGCTGGAGCCTCAGCGGCATGATGGCGATCTTCTTTATCGGCCTCGGCGTAAGCTCCGTCGCCGCCGGGTTTGTGGGTGGCCCCCTTGGCCTGATGATCGCCTTGGCGGGCATCGGCGCTTTCGCCGCCATCTACCATCCCATTGCTATCCCTTGGGTTATTCGATCCGCCCAAACCCGGGTCGTCGGCACGACACTGGCGCTGAATGGCATTTTCGGCGGCCTGGGCATCGGTGTGGCGGCTCTTGTCGCCGGCGCACTGATCGACCTGTTCAACTGGCGGGTCGCGTTCATCCTGCCCGGCGTGATCTGTGCAGCCACCGGCCTATGGATGCTCCGTTTCATCTTGGCGGGACGGATCGTTGAGCCGCCGGCGCGGCAGCCGGGGAATGGCGGCAAGACAGGCAACGAAGCAGCCCTGCGCGGCTTCCTCATCCTGCTGGCCACCATGTTCTTGGCCGGCCTGATCTTCCACGTCACCCAGACCGCCACCCCGAAGCTGTTCGACCTGCGCATACGTGATTGGGTGGGGGAGAGCACCACAGGCGTCGGCGTGATTGTCTTCGTGGTCTACGGCGTCGCCGCGTTCGCCCAATTCATCGGTGGTTGGGCATCGGACCGCTGGTCCTTGAAGCTGGTCTACCTCCAGGCCTGGATCTTGCAGGTACCGCTACTGCTGCTTGCGGCGATCCTTGGCGGCCCCGTCCTTGTGCTCGCCACCTTGTTATTGGCCTCGGCCAACACAGCGTCCCTGCCGGCGGAGAACCTCCTGCTGGCGCGATACACCCCGCCGGAGCGCCACGGCGTCATTTTTGGCGTGAAGTTCATTCTAGCCTTCGGCGCCGCGCCCCTGGGTATCAAGCTGGTCGGCTGGCTCCAGACCGTCACCGGCGAGTTCGTCCTCCTCTACACATTGATGGGTGCGGCCGCGGCTCTGGTGGTTGGCCTGGCGCTGTTCCTGCCACCGGTATCGGTAATGCCTCGGCCGGCGCCCGCACCGGCTGAATAATGGAAAGTATTTGTCCTAAATACGCCATAGAATAGAGAGGTAATAGTGCGAGATACGATTCGATAATCATTGCATAGACTGTTCATCCTACGCTGTAATTACAGTGTAATCACGGAGGGACATTTGCATGAGAGAGTTGAGGTCAAGAGCGGTTCTTTCCTCCTTTTACGCATTGGTCGCCGGGGTTGCTCAGCGGAGCAAGGTACGACTGCAGGAGCGCCTTCGATTGCTCGGCGAAGCCGTGGCGACCGAGCCCTAGCGGCGAGGGCCGGATCCATCGGCCAGAACTTTCGGGTCCACTTACCCTCTCTTAAGTCCTAGGTCGCTAGAAACGTCGCCGGTCGGTTTCTACCTATAACGGTGGCAGGGGTGAGCCGGCGAGTGCACCAAGATCTCGGCTGGCCTAGTGGTTGAACTCGAAGCAGACGCCTACGACCTGTCCGGCCTGAACATCATGGTCGTCGATGACAGCATGTTCATGCTGAAATTGATGGAGGCTATGCTCAAGGCCCTCGGTGTACGGCGCGTTAAGTGCATTGATGAGCCGACCGATGTCTTCGTCCAACTGGAGCGGCATAACGTCCATCTGTTGATCACGGACATCATGATGAGCCCAATCGACGGGATCGAACTGACCAAGACCATTCGGTCCTGGGGTGGTGAAAAAGTACCTTTTACGCCAATCTTTGCCCTGTCTGGTCTGACCGACCAGGAGAATGTCATGCGCGCGGCTCAAGCCGGCGTACATGAAGTTCTAGCCAAGCCGATTTCTCCGCGTAGTTTGTATGAGCGCATTCACCGGACGATTGAGCATCCGGCCGATTTCATCCAGTCCGATACCTATTTCGGTCCAGACCGACGGGTAACCAATGCCGGCCCGCGATCTGCCGAGCGACGACGAACTGAACCCGACGACGTCATCTTTTTCTGATCCTTCAAGGCAGCGCAGACATGCCCCGGACCAATGGTCGGACCCTAAAGCGCATCGCAACGCCTCTCAAACTAGGCGACCACGTTTCGCGAAGCGGTGAACACTCGGTATCAGACAAGCTGCGGGAGGCGGAGCGGGCGATCGAAACCTTGTCCAATGAGTTTCGGCAACATGCCAAAAACGACCTGACGCAGTTACGCAACGCCAGCGGAACAGAAGGAACAGGGACCGTCTTCGAGGTCAGTCACGAACTCCGCGGTCTCGGCGGATCGTTCGGCCTGCCACTCTTGACCCAGGTCGGCAGCAGCCTCTGCGAGTTCGTCACCCGGGTCGAGAACTCGAACCCGCTATTCCAGGAAGTCGTCGACCTCCACATTGCAACGATGATCCAAATAGTCTGCGACAGGTCCGTCGAAAACGACGCCACCGGTCAGCAACTGGTCGAAGGACTGTTGGCGGCACGTGCCACGGCGGAGCGGACTCTGGGTTCGCGGCCGCTCCACGCCAAATAGGCGTCGTTACTCCGCCGCCGCCTTCACCGACACCGGCGCTTTCATTGCCCGGTCCAGGGCCTGGTCCAGGTCGGCGATGATGTCATCCACGGTTTCAAGGCCGATCGACAACCGCACCACATCCGGCCCGGCACCCGCCGCGACGCGCTGCTCCTCGGTCAATTGCCGATGGGTCGTCGACGCCGGATGGATGATCAACGACCGCGTATCGCCGATGTTGGCCAGGTGACTCAGCAGTTCGACACTCTCGACCATGCCGATGCCGGACTGATAGCCACCCTTGACCCCGAAGGTGAACACGGAGCCCGCGCCCTTTGGCAGGTACTTCTGCGCCAGCGCGTGGAACGGACTAGACTTAAGGCCGGCATAGGACACCCAGGAAACCGCCGGATGCCCCTCAAGGAACTCGGCAACCGCCTGCGCATTCTCGACATGCCGCGCCATGCGCAGCGAGAGGGTCTCGATGCCGGTCATGATAAGAAACGCGTTCATCGGCGACAGTGTCGGGCCGAGGTCGCGCAACGCCACCGCCTTAGCCTTGGTCGTAAAACCGAAGTCGCCGAACGTCTCATGGAAGGTCAGCCCGTGATAGGCCGGGTCGGGCTGGGTCAGGCCCGGGAACTTGTCGTTCTGCTGCCAGTCGAACCGGCCGCTTTCGACCACCGTACCACCCATCGCCGCGCCATGACCGCCAAGAAACTTGGTCATCGAATGCACGACCAGGTCTGCGCCCCAGTCGAAGGGTTGGCACAGATAGGGCGTCGCCATTGTGTTATCGACGATCAGCGGAATACCGGCCTCCCGCGCAATCGCGCTGACCGGTTCAAGATCGACGATGATGCCACCGGGGTTGGCGAGATTCTCCGTAAAGATCGCCTTGGTCTCGGGGGTGATGGCGGCCCGGAAGTTTTCCGGATCGGTCGGGTCGACGAAGTCCACATGCCAATCGAACTTGCGGAACGAGTGGGTGAATTGGGTGATCGACCCGCCATACAGATTGCGTGAGGCGACAAACCGGTCACCCGGCTCCATCAACACATAGAACGCGACGAGCTGCGCCGCATGGCCACTCGATGTCGCCACCGCACCCCGGCCGTTCTCCAACGCGGCGACCTTTTCTTCCAAGGCCGAAACGGTGGGATTGGTCAGCCGCGAATAGATGTAGCCAAAGGTCTGCAGATTGAACAACGACGCCGCATGGTCGACATCGTCGAACACAAAGGAATTCGTTTGATAGATCGGCACATTCCGGGCACCGGTCGTCGGGTCAGGTGCCGCGCCGGAATGGATCGCGCGGGTCTCGAATCCGGGCGGCTTGTACTTCGGCTCTTTGCTCATGCGGCTCGGATCCTTTTGCTGCGCCGGCTGGTGATGACCCGGGTGTTGATCCCGCTCCATCCAAGTTCGCCGGACAACCGCCCATATTCGATCTTCGGACAGCGATCCATGATAACCGTCACACCCGCCGCCTCCGCGGCCGCCGCGGCTTCATCGTTGCGCACGCCGAGCTGCATCCAGACCACCGGTGCCTTAACGGCAATCGCCTCCTCAACAATCGGCCCCACCTGCTCGGACCGCCGGAAGATATCGACCATGTCGATCTTCTCGGGGATATCTTGCAGGCTGGCATAGGCAAGTTCGCCAAGGATCTCGCTACCGGCCGCGCGAGGGTTCACCGGGATCACCCGATAACCCTTTTCCTGCAGGTACTTCATCGCGAAGTAGCTGGGTCGGTTCCAATTGGCGCTCAAGCCGACCATGGCGATCGTATCGGTTTCCCGGAGGATGCGCCGGATCAGCCAGTCCGGGTAGTACAGTTCGTTCATGAATCCTGCCAGTTGGGAACGCGTTTCGCGAGAAAGGCGTCAATACCCTCCGCCGCGTCGTGGGTCATCATATTGCGAGCCATCTCCCGCCCGGCAAACTCGTAGGCGTTGCTGAGCCCCATTTCCATCTGCTTGTAGAAGGCTGCTTTGCCCAGGCCGACCGAGCAGGCGCTCAAACCAGCAATCCTCGCCGCCATGCCATCGACCGCGTCATCCAGCGCGCCCGCCGGGACGGCCCGATTGATCAGGCCGATCTCCGCCGCCCGCGCTGCCGAGATGAACTCACCGGTCAGCAGCATCTCCAGCGCGTGCTTACGCGCCACCGTGCGGCCCAGCGCCACCCCCGGCGTCGTGCAAAACAGCCCGACATTGATGCCGGAGGTCGCAAACCGCGCCTCCTCGGCTGCGATGGCCAGATCGCAGGTCGCCACCAGTTGGCAGCCCGCTGCGGTGGCCAGGCCCTGAACCTTGGCGATCACCGGCTGGGGCAGGGCGATGATCGACTGCATCACCTTGGAGCAGGTCGCGAACAGCTCCTCTTGGTAGGCGAGCGTCGGATTGGCCCGCATCTCGTCCAGCGCGTGGCCGGCGCAGAAGGCCCGGCCGGCCCCGGTCACCACGACCACCCGGACCGCCCGATCCGCGGCAATCCCATCCAGCTCCGCCTGGACGGCGGCCAGCATCCCCTCAGAGAGGGTGTTCAGCCGGTCCGGCCGGTTGAGGGTCAGGGTCGCAACACCACCCTTGTCCGAACGCTTCAGAAATGGTTCCTGAGCTGAGGTCATGGCCGGACTATAACAGAGCCGGCGGGGCGGCAGGACAGTATGGGGTTCGGGCCCCACAACCATGATTGACATCACCCGCTGCCGTGGCATATTCCCCCGCTACGGACGCGTCGCGGGGACGAGAGCGTCCGATTTTGTGTTTAGGACAATGAAATGAAGACCTACAGCGCCAAACCCGCTGAGATTGAGCGCAAATGGTGGCTCGTCGACGCCGAAGACGTGGTTCTCGGCCGGATGGCTGTGGTGATCGCTGATCGCCTGCGCGGCAAGCACAAAGCCATGTACACGCCGAACCTCGATTGCGGCGATCATGTCGTCGTCGTCAACGCCGACAAGGTGAAGCTCACCGGGAACAAGCTGACCGACAAGACCTACTATTGGCACACCGGCTATCCGGGCGGCATCAAGAGCCGGACCGCGGACAAGATCCTGGCGGGCGATCACGCGGATCGTGTTGTTCGCAAGGCCGTCGAGCGAATGATCCCGAAAGGTCCCCTCGGCCGCGCCCAGTTGCGCAAGCTCAAGGTCTACGCTGGCACCGATCATCCCCATGAGGCGCAGCAGCCTGCGACTCTCGATTTGGCAGCCATGAACCCGAAGAACAAAAGGAGCGCGGCATGACCGACCTGTCTGCCCTCGCGGACGCGGTCGAGACCGCGCCGCCGCCGGAGCCGAAAATAGACGAGCATGGCCGCACCTATGCGACCGGTAAGCGCAAGGATGCTGTGGCGCGGGTGTGGATCAAGCCCGGCAAGGGTCAACTCACGGTCAACGGCCGCACCGGCGAGTCCTACTTCGCCCGCCCCGTGCTGCGCATGATCCTCAGCCAGCCCTTCCAAACGGCCGAGCGCCTCGGCGAATACGACATCTATTGCACCGTCGCCGGCGGCGGCCTCTCAGGCCAGGCCGGCGCCGTCCGTCACGGCATCTCCAAGGCCCTGGCGCTGCGTGAACCAGCCCTGCGGCCGGTGCTGAAGCGGGCCGGGATGCTGACCCGTGATGCCCGCGTGGTCGAGCGGAAGAAGTACGGCAAGGCCAAGGCCCGACGTAGCTTCCAATTCTCCAAACGCTAAGCCGGACAACAGTTTCGATCGAAATCAGGGCGCTCCGGTGGGGCGCCCTTTTCATTGGTGGCCAGGGAATCAGGCGAGATGGCAACGGTATTCATAGACGGGGAGGCGGGGACCACCGGCCTCCAGATTCGGGAACGGCTGCATGGCCGGGAAGACATCTCGCTGATCAGCCTGGCCGACGATGTCCGTAAGGATCCCGCCGCCAGGCGGGACGCCCTCGCCGCCGCCGACGTCTCGATCCTCTGCCTGCCGGAAGACGCCTCCCGCGAGGCCGTCGCCCTCTGCGAAGGGACCGCCGCCCGGCTGATCGACGCGTCCATCGCCTATCGGACCGACCCCGGCTGGGTCTTCGGCTTCCCGGAATACACCCCCGGCCAGCGCGAGCGGATCGCCGCCGCCGCCCGGGTCACCAACCCCGGCTGCTACGCCTGCGGCACCATCGCCATCCTCCACCCGCTGATCGCCGCCGGTCTGATCCCCACGGATCATCCGGTCACGGTAAATGCGGTCTCGGGCTACTCCGGGGGCGGGCGCAGGCTCATCGAGGCCTTCGAGGACCGACAGGCCCCAAACGCGACCGACAGCGCCTTCTACCTCTACGCCCTGGGCCTCGAGCACAAGCATGTCGAGGAAATGCGGATCCATTCGCGCCTGGCCCACCGCCCGCTGTTCATCCCCAGCGTCGGCCGCTTCGCCCAGGGCATGATCGTCTCCGTCCCGCTCCAACTCTGGTCGCTACCCAACAAACCAACCCCCGCCGACCTCCACGCGGCCCTGGCGGACCACTATGCCGGCGACCGCTTTGTCACCGTCTTCGCGCCGGAAGAAGCCATCGCCCACGCCGCCAATCTCGACCCGCAGGCTCTGAACGGCGCCAACGAGATGCGTCTCTACGTCTTCGGCAACCCCGCCCGCGAACAAGCCGTTATCACCGCCGTCCTCGACAACCTGGGCAAAGGCGCCTCCGGCCAAGCCGTCCAGAACCTCAACCTGATGCTAGGCCTCCACGAGGCGACCGGCCTTTAGCTCCGCCAGTCTCGAACACTCCAAGTTGTGGGTTTATTAATGAGAGTAGCCATTTAGTTGTGCTACCAAAGAACGCCCATCGGGCCTCAAGGTCAGCACTATGAATCCCAAAGTTCAAAGCGCCCCCGAATTAGCCGGCGCAGCACTTGGTAAGCTCGTCGCGAAACGCTGGGCAATCCTCAGGGCTGCGCTGGTTCCGTTCGCTCTGATGGCTGGGGTCACGCTCATCGTTGGCCAGGCGGAGCCGGAGGGAACCGTTTTTGCCGCTGGCGTGGCTGCTGTTTTGCTGATTTCGGTCATATTTGCCTGTCAAGCCTACCGGGTTTTGTTGGGCGAATTCTCTTCGGGGCTAAGGGCCTTCTCCGTGGTTCCGAGCAAGAGTTGGCTCTTCTTTCTGCTGTGGTCCGGACTGTTCTCCGCGGTGTGTCTCGGTATTGTCTTCATCCTCGCATTTGTCATCGTCATCGTTAACAATTCAGCAGATGTTGAGGGTCGCGGAGCTGTCACAGGCCTCCTAGTGTTGGGGTGCGTTCTGACCGCGGTCGCGTTTCCGAAGCTCTTATTCGCGTTCCCGGCGACAGCACTTGGCCGGCGCATATCAGGGCCGTCCCGTCAATGGCGCCGAGCGTCAATGCGGGTCTGCCTCGTGTTGGTCCCTCTATCGCTCCCTGCCGCACTTGCCCTTCTAGCGATCCCCGATTTCAGTGATCCGGGGTGGACAGTAGCCCATGCCTTCTTAGAACCCGCAATCTCCCTAGTCTGCATTGCCGTGGTCGCGGCCGTGATTGCGGTTGCATACACAAGCGTTCGGGAGAATGGCGAGCCAACCCAACCGGGTCTGATTGACCGGTATCTACAGTCACTCGACCGAGAGCAGCGCAACGCTATGATGTCCAGGAGCGTGTTTGGAGACGGTGGTGTGGTCCGCCCACCGGGTTTCAGACGCGCTTTTCGATTGGATGAGGACGACTTCGCGCGTTTTGAGGAGATCCGACGCAACGACTTCAAGCGTGGACGGAAATGGACCGTCACTATGTTCCTCGCAATTCTGGTGGCTATCATTGCCGCTCAGGCCCTACCGTCAGCGTATGTTCTGGGCTCGGTGTTCTTGTTCGCGGCGATTGCGACACCGTTCTCCATCCGATCAAGTCGGCGCCGTTTCCGCACTTCCTTTCCTAACGCTGAACCCGTCTCAGGCGATGCCTTTAAGGGCCGCCACACAATGTCACTCATGCTGAACCCAAAGCTCTCGATGCGTTGGACTGGGCTCTGGTTTGCACTTTGCCTTTCGCTAGTCATGGGCAGCATGGCCGGTCTTCATGATCCGGACGAACGAATCGCCGCGTTATCCGGAACTGCGCTATTCAGTCTATTCGCTTTGGGTACAGGGTATCTGTTCTATAAACACGTCGCCTTTCGGCGTCGCCACGGCCGCTCACCAAACCAAAGCGATCTAGACCAGCTCACCGACGCTTCTTAGCGTACGCATGTTCGCTCTTTCCGCCGCAACGCGCGCGCCTCAATAGCCATTTAACCGGAGAACTTGGCCATTTTGGCCGCCGGCGGCGCGACATCGAAGCATGAGTTTTTCTCACGCCTAGGCTGAAAAAGAGTCGTTTGATTCCAACTCTGAAGCAGCGCACCTAGCGAATAGGACGATTCACCTCCAGGAAAGCGAGGCACCCATGCAAGCCAGTCGCCAAAGCATCGACCAGATGGATGCTTACCTCCTGGCGGCGCGCCAGGAGCGGGCCAAAGCCTTCGCCCAGTTCTTGAATTGGCTACGGCGCCCCCGACTAGCCGAGGTCGGGCCCTTCATGCCAAGGGCTGCTGCCGGTTCAACACCAGCCCAAAACGACAACCGCGACGCCCCACGCGGACGCTGCGCCTGACGGCCTATTCAAGACGTTCGATCTTCGCGACGTCCAACGAGAACAATTGAATGAGGTACGGCGTGGTGATCGCGGCGGCGACAAACACGTTAGGGGCGGGTGTCACCTCCTCGTAGAGGATGGTAATCGCGTTTTCGCGCAGAGCAACTGTAACCGGTCCGACCTCGTAGCCACCGGATTTCCGTTCCCCAAGAAACACGCCCACCCCGACCGACGCCTGGGGCAACGCCAGCGGCGGTACCTCGTCAATGCGTGACCAGAGCTCACGCCATTCTGTCTCTGTCACTGCGACAACGGTCGTCGCGGCCTCGACACCAGAGAAGGCTCCGCGCCACTGTGCTACATCTTCAGGACCGTCACCGGCCAGAGCCACGCCACCCACGATCGAGAGCAGAGCACCCGCTACGATTCTTCCGACCACCCTTGAAGCTCGAAACGCCATGAGCCGCACCCCACTACGTTCATCGCCGGCACCTAGAAGGCGCCGGCGACTCATCCATAGACGATCGAACGCTCAGCTAGAACTGATGATTGAAGCGCATCATTAAGATACCTTCGTCATCGACGCCGTCCACGTGACCCGGGTCGGACCGCAACATGGCGCTGAACGAGACGTCGGATTCATCCGCCATCTGCATGTTGTAGAAGACCTCGAAATCGAGCTCTCGTCCGGTCGGCGCCAGATCGGCATCGAAGCTGGTCTTGAACAGATTACCAGCCCTGTCGCGGCCGGTTGCCGCCGACACGGTCGCGTCACCATTCGCCACCCGCAGCGGCTGATTGACCAGGAAGCCGAGCCGGTCACGCTTCTGCAGAACCTCATTGCCGACGAGGCCGACGGTAAAGGCTTCCGTACGGATGATCGACATGTCGGATATCAGGGAGTCTTCACTGGTCGGCGCGTCGGACCAACCGGCGTAGACACTTCCGACAAGGTCCAGTTTCGCCGACACCGGCAGCGACCCGGACAGCCCGGCAAACACGGTTTGCGAACCCGCCTCCAGATCGAACGCGCCTTCGGTCTTGGTCCCGAGGAACGAATTCTGCTCCGCCAGGACACCAAACTGCAGGCCCGCCTCCCCGCGGTCCGATTTGATCGAGAGTTCCGCTGCAGATCCGTACGCTGTGACATCGTCATCGTTCTCAGGGTTACCGAAGAACGAACTCACACCGAAACTGGCGTTCTTCCCGAGACTTGTTCGGCTACCGAAGTTGTAACCTTCGTCAGCGAACGACAGATACGGTGTACCGAACGCACCTGTGGACGCCATCTCGTTCTGATCGACGGCGCCGGTTCGCAGCAGGCCAAACGCGGTGGCCGGAGAGACGTCGTAGTTGAACAGCAGATCCGTCTCCTTGGTCACTTGGCTCCGGAACGACAACTCGCCCAACACGACCTCGCGTTTGCCGTCAACGTGCGGCGAGCTTGAGAAGCGGTAGGAGACCTCCATGTCATTGCCCAGATCGATGGTCTCGGTACGCGACCCTTGACCGAACCTGGACAACGCCGCGTCCATGTCGAAACTGGTGTCCGCCAGCGCGACAAACGGTTCCAGATCGACCAGGAAAGTCGCGTTGTAAGAGTCAAACACGGCAAGCGTGGTGCCCTGTAAAGAGGCCCTAAGCCCGTCGCCGAAGGCCGGACCCAGGTTGATGGTGGTCGTACCAATGCCGAATGACGCTCCATCAATCGTGTCGCCAGTCAGCACCGCAACCGCGCCAACCGGCCGCGTGGCCGCTTCGAGATCCAACAGGCCCTGGCCGAACGTGGCTTGGTTGGCATAGATCCCGCTCTTGTTCGCAGTCGCGAACATCCGGTCGATGATGGCTTCAGGCGTTAGACCAGGGAACAACTCCATCAAGATGGCCAGCGCTCCAGAAACGTGAGGAGCGGAGAAGGAAGTACCCGACACGGTCCGATATCCGCCACCGGTATCGGTCGTCACGATGCCTCCGCCTGGCGCGGCAATACACCATGCGGCCGCAACCCCACACCGGTTGCTAAACCCGGAGATTTGCCCGTTCTCGTTTGTCGACACGACGGCAACCCATAGATCCTCAACCTCCGGGAAAAACCGCGGCGCGCCCGCATTGAAAGACGGATTCGAGAAACCGTTGTTGCCAGCGGACCAGACGTTGATGATCTTCGCCTGCGCCGCCTGGTCATAGGCGTCGACGAGCGGTGTGCCGAGTATGTTGATCAACTCCTGCCGCGAACTGATGGTGCCGATATTGCTGTTTACGATGCCAAAGCTGTTGTTGATTATGTCCGCGCCTTGCTGACGGGCTCGATTAACGGAGGCCGTAATTGCGGCTGTTGACAGCGAGAGGTCGTTCCGGAACGTGCCGCCAGCCCTGAACGGCATGATCTGCGCACCGAACGCGACACCGTGCATCCCGGTGCCGTTCCTATTTGCTGCGATGACACCCGCGACAGACGTGCCGTGTCCGGCAATATCCTTCACGGTCCCGCTGCCATCGATGAAGTCAAAGCCGCCGGAGGCGATCCGGCCGGCGAATTCTGGGTGGTTGATGTCGACCCCGGAATCGATCACGGCGACGACAACCCCGTTCCCCGAAAGACCGCGTGCATATGCGTCGCTGGCGTTGACCGAGCCAAGCCCGAACTGGGCATCGTACTCAGACGTCTCGAAGTCGTCGGGGTCGCCGGGGGTCACGGGCGGCGGTGCAGGCGCTCCTCCACCATCGTCTCCGCCGCCGCCACCGCCACCACCAGCGGCTACCGCGGCCACACCACCGACGCCCGCCACACCGAGCAGGGCCGGCCCAAGTCCGATCGCCGGACCAATGGCTGCTGCAACCTGAACCTCGCCGCCAGCGGCAGCCGCCGCCGTCACAATCTCTTCCTGCAAATCAGGATTCAGCAATATGGCTTCATCAACGATGGCTTGGGCCAACTCGGGATTGGCCTGGACCGCTACGGATACGGCTTCGACGAGCGCTTCATCGCTCACGGTCGCCGCTTCGGATAGCGTTGTTCTCAGAGCCTCAGGCAGCAACTCTTGGCTGTAAGCGGCGTTATGGATGGGCTGCAATAGCAGAGCAAGGGTCGCCAGGCCGGCAACCATCCGACGAAACTTCATCAATTCCTCTCTCCCCACCCCATGCAATTAAGGCCACGCCGGACTCCCACCATCCGGGCAACAGAGCAAAGGGCTTCGCCAATGATGAGCGGTTGACGGGAAACGGACAACCGGAAGGGGTGTGAAAAAAGGTGGGATACGACCTTAGTCGTAGGGTGGTATCCAGGTTCAAAGTATGAAGACGAGTTACGAGCCACGCCGATACTAGGTATTCCGCCGCCATCTTGACCTGACATCCGGCGCCTGTCGAGGAGGGGTAGCCACGCCGGGGTGCCCACAACCTCCCCAACCAACGGTTGATCGCGAGAGTTTCATCTCCTGCGGGGACTTTAGCCCTTATTAAGGTCTGCGGCCTACCGATGGCGTATGCGCATACTCAGTCGCATTACCCAAGGCTGCGCGATCCTTGCCGTTGCCTTCGGCATGCCGGCCACCGCACCACTGGATGTGACAGGCGTAGATGAGACCCCTCTTGTCGTTCGGAAGATCGATCAGGCGCCAGGAACTGCCAAGGCGACAGACCAATCATTAATTCTCGATAGGTTAGGGTTGCAGGTCGATCGGACTGGCATCGTTGGTCCAGTCGCCGGCGATCTCGTCACCCGCCGATGGCTGAATGCAGAGTCAGCCTTGAGCCAAGTAGCGACGTCCGCTCGCCCCAGCCCACATGCGTTGGCCGAATGTGACGCTCCAGTGCGGATCGGCATGGTCGACACACCGATCAATCGGACCCACCCCGATCTCGAGACCCAATCCATTCAACAGTGGAGCTCTGCCGAGCCAGGGCCCGAAACACCTTCCTGGACCCACGGAACAGCGATCGCAAGCCTACTCGTCAGCCAAACCCACGGCCTCCTGCGGAATGCGGAACTCTATGCGGCGGCAGCCCTGCAACAGCAGGCCGACGGCTCACTCCGCCTCGACCTGCTCGCCTTCATGCAAGCGCTCGACTGGCTCGCCAGCAATGACGTCAAAGTCGTCAATCTCAGCTTCGAGACGGCGGAGAACCCAGTGCTGTCGCTGGTTCTGGCGCGGGCCGCGGAACGCGGCTTGATCCTGACAGCGGCGGCCGGCAATGGCGGGGCCGGCGCGCAGCCGGCGCATCCCGCCGCCCATCCCGACGTTATCGCGGTCACGGCCGTGGATAGGCGCCACCGGATTTACCGGCACGCCAACCGTGGTGCCTACATCGACTTCGCCGCACCCGGCGTGAACGTCGAGGCGCCTGGGCCGCGTGGCACGCGGCGGCAGAGCGGGACGTCGCTGGCGGCACCGTTTGTGGCGGCGGCAGCCGCCGGTC
>JANQOE010000006.1 GCA_028279245.1 Alphaproteobacteria bacterium | reverse complement strand
GGCACGCTGAAACCGGGCCAGACCGTGGTCGAGGCCACCAGCGGCAACACCGGTATCGGCCTGGCGATGGTCTGCGCGGCCAAGGGCTATCCGCTGGTCGTCACCATGGCCGACAGCTTCTCCATCGAACGCCGCCGGCTGATGCGTTTTCTCGGCGCCAAGGTCGTGCTGACGCCGCGCACCGCCAAAGGCTATGGCATGTATCAGAAGGCGGTGGAACTGGTGGAAGCCAATGGCTGGTTCCTCGCACGCCAGTTTGAGACCGACGCCAACGCCCGCATTCATGAGAACACCACCGCCCGCGAAATCATCGCCGACTTCGACGGCGAGCGGCTCGACTATTTCGTCACCGGCTACGGCACCGGCGGCACCATCACCGGCGTCGGCCGGGTGCTGCGCAATGCGCGTCCGGACACTAAGATCATCCTCAGCGAACCGGCCAACGCCCAGATCGTCGGCAGCGGCCATGCGCAGGGCCGCAACCCCGATGGCTCGCCCGCGGAAAGTCACCCGGCGTTCGAGCCCCATCCGATCCAGGGCTGGACCCCCGACTTCATCCCGCTGGTGCTGCAGGAGGCCATCGACGACGGCTACTACGACGAGCTTATTCCGGTGGCCGGCCCGGTGGGCATGGAATGGTCCCGCAAGCTGGCCCAGCAGGAAGGCATCCTGACCGGCGCGTCCGGCGGTTCGACCTTCGCCATCGCCATGCAGATCGCCGAGCGGGCGGCGCCGGGTTCGGTGATCCTCTGCATGCTGCCGGACACCGGCGAACGCTACCTCTCGGCCCCCTTATTCGAGTCGATCGAGGAGGGGATGAACGAGGAGGAACTGGCGCTGTCCCTGTCGACACCCGGCTTCCACATGCCGGCGGAGTAGGCGCGCGGGCAGGGCGGCGTTTGCTGGAAGTGCCGCTTCCTGCTAAAATGTTTGTTAACCAAACAAACATAATCGACGCCTGCCTGGAGGTGTGCCAGGGCGGCGCGTCGGTTGCGTGCGCCGTCATCCTAGGGAAACCGATTGTCCGAGAAAAGCACGATTGCCACGAACAATGGCGCGGCCGCCCCGCTGGAACAGCGGACCGTGCGGTCGCTGGTTTCTTCGGCCTCCATCGGCGCGACCAACCGCCGGCGGCTGCTGCAAATTCTCTATGACATGGGCCCGAGCAGCCGGTCGCGGCTGGCCAAGGCCCTCGGCGTCAACCGGGCCACCATCACCGGCATCGTCCAGCCGCTGATCGAAGATGGGGTGCTGACGGAGTTCGATAAGCTGCCGTCGACCAGCGCTGGCGGCAAACCGGCCCGGCCGATCTGGTTCTCGCCGGACTCCGACCCGATCTGCGCGGTGCTGTTCACCCAGAATTCGGTGCGCACCGCGTTGGTCTCGATGTCCGGCGAGGTCTACGGCGAACACCGCGAGACCTTTCGGCCAAGTGCGCGCTCGACGGCGGCCGGTATCGACAAACTGCACGCGTGTCTGACGGCGACCCTCGCGGAAACTGAGAGGAACGTGCAGGGCGTTGGTGTTGCGGTGGGCGGGATGGTCGATACGACGTCCGACACCATCGTCACCATGAGTCTGGCGCCGGCCTTTTCCGGGTTCCCCCTGGGCACGGAGATCGCGTCACGTTTTGGCCTGCCGGTGTGGATCGATCATCATCCGCAAGCCTTGCTGCTGGGCGACCGATGGTTCGGCATCGGCCGCAACGTCAACACCTTCGCCTCGATCTACACGGGCGAGTCCTTGGGCAGCGCCCTGTTCTTCGACGGGCACATCTACAACGGCCCGGGCGGCGCCGGTGGCGAGATCGGCCACACCATTGTCAACCAGGGCGGCGACCTCTGTCACTGCGGCCAACACGGCTGTTGGGAAACCATCGCCGCGTTGCCCTGGCTGCGGAAGACCGCCCGGCGGCGCGGCATTACCGGCGCGGACCGGATGGACTCCGCCGTGTTGCTCGAACTTGCCGAAGGGGACGTGCCCGGCGCCGCCGAACTACTCGACGAGTACACGCGGAACGTCGCCATCGGCATCGCCAATCTGCAGCAGATCCTGGCGCCGAGCATCTACGTGCTGCACGGCGACGTGGTGCTCGGCGGTGAAACCGTGCGCGGCAAGATCGAACACCACGTCCGGGATCTGGTTCTCAATCATCCCGGCGCCCGGCTGCAAATCCTGCTGGGCAGTGACAGCGACGACACCGCCTTGCGCGGCGCCGCGGGTCTTGTCCTGTCGGCGCAACTGCGGACCCGGCTGTAGCCGCTACCAGAGCGTATAGCCGCCGTCGATCACCTGCACCGAGCCGGTGACGTAGGACGCGGCTGGGGTGGCCAGGTAGAGCGCCAGCGGGCCGATCTCCGGCGGGTCGCCGGCCCGTCCCATCGGGATGTTGTCGACCAGCTTCTGAATCACCTCGGGCTTGATCTCGTTCCATTTCTTGTTGGCGTCGGTCATGAACAGGCCGGGACAGATCGCGTTGACGGTGATGCCGAACGGCGCCCAGTCGGCCGCCGCCGCGCGGGTAAATTGCACCACCGCCGCCTTGGCGGTCTCGTAGCCACGGTTGCCGATGCCGCGGTTGGAGATGAAGGCGTTCATCGAAGCGATGTTGATGATGCGCCCGCCACCGCCGCGTTCGATCATCGCCTTGCCAACGATCTGCGTGCCGAGAAAGCAGCTCGTCAGGTTCAGATCGATGGCGTTCTGCCAGCTTTCCAGCGGCTGATCCTGGATCGGCTCCGACGTCACCCGGTTACCGACATTGTTGACCAGAATGTCGATCGGTCCGTGCGTGCCGACACAGTCTTCCAGGCCGGCACGGCACTGTGCCGGATCGCCCATGTCCAGGCTGAGGACCGTCGCCTTGCGGCCACGCTGCTCAATCTCTCCCGCGACATTCTGCAGCGCCTCGGTGTCGCGCGCGGTGACGATCAAATCGGCGCCCGCGTCGGCGAAGGCGAGGGCGATCTCCCTTCCCAGCCCCCGGCTGCCGCCCGTCACCAGCGCGGTCTTGTTATCCAAGCGAAAGCGGTCCAGGACCGACATAGCCTTCTCCTCCTTCTTTTGTTGCTCGTCCGAAAGCGGCGTGCGGCTGGCGAACCTAAGCCGCCGCGAGCGCCCGTTGAATACCCGTCACACTTGGCCCGGCGGCTCCGAGTGCCCGGCTGGAACTGGCGATCAGCCTGCGTCGTTCACCGTTGATCCGGCTGACGTCGGCCAGCGATGCCCCCTGCGCGCCGATGCCCGGTGCCAGGAAATAGGCGTGCGAGAGCCGCGTGAGCGCGTGTTCCAGATCGGCGGGCACCGTTGCCCCGACGACCGCGCCGATCGTATGGTTGTTGTGCTGTTGCTCCCAGTCGCCGATCCCATCGAGAATCCGGTGCCAGGTTTTGGGCCGTCCCGCGTCTTGCAGGGTCGTTCCTTCCGGATTTGACGAGCGCGCAACCACAAACACATACGCTCCGGCGTCCGACGCGCGGCGAAACAGCGGCGCCAACGCGTCGAAACCGAGATAGGGGACTGCCGTTATCGCATCGACTTGCAGCGGTGCGTCATTGCCGATCCACGCTTGCGCATAGCCCACCATGGTCGAGCCGATGTCGCCGCGTTTGGCATCCGCCAGCACCAGCAATCCCATCTGCCGCGCTTCCCGAATGACCTCGGACAGCGCCTGATAGCCGGCCGGACCGAAACGCTCGAAGAAGGCGATCTGCGGCTTCACCACCCGCACGTGATCGCTGACGGCCTCCACCATCCGCAGTCCGAACTGTTTGGCGCCGGCGGCCGAATCCTCCAGGCCCCACAGGTCTAGCGTCTGCGGCGTTGGGTCGATGCCGGCGCACAGCACAACGTCATCGCCGGCGCCGGCCGCCAGCGTCTTGTAAAAACCCATTCACAACTCCTTGGACGGCGCCATGCTGCCTTCGGCAGTGTAGCAGTGGCCGCGCGTGTGGCGAACACACGCTATGTGATCGCCAGCTCCGACGCCGGATCGAAATAGTGCACGCGCGCGAGGTCGAGCGTTATCCGTGCGGTGCCACTCGCCTCCGCCGCCGCTTCGGGATCGACCCGGGCGGTGAAGCGGGTCGACTGGGTGTCGGCCGGTTGGGTGAGGGTCGCATCCGCCGGTTCGTCGCTGGTCCCGACGTGGACCGGCGGCGTCGGCAGGTCGAAATGCAGGTAGGAGTCCGGGCCGATGATTTCCGTCACCAGCACGTCGACATCGAGCGGCAGCTTGTGTGTGGCATTGGACAGCGCGGCGAACTCGAAGAACTCCGGACGGATCCCGGCGATCACCTCTTTGTCCGTGTAGTCGGCCAGGCCCGGATGCTTTGCGAGATATCCCGCCGGCACGTCGTAGGAAATCGGCGTGCCGACAATGCTGGCGGTCAGCGCGTCGCCACCGCCCGCGAGCCGCACCCGGACGAAGTTCATGGCGGGTGAGCCGATGAAGCTCGCGACGAAGATGTTGACGGGTTGTTTGTAGAGCGTCTGCGGCGTGTCGACCTGCTGCAGATTGGTCTCGCCGGGATTGTCGATGGGTTTCATCACGGCCACCCGGTCACCCATCGTCATCGCTTCGACCTGATCGTGGGTGACGTACAGGGTGGTTACGCCGAGCCGGGCGCGCAGCAGCTTGAGCTCCGAGCGCATTTGCACCCGCAGCTTCGCATCCAGGTTGGAGAGCGGTTCGTCCATTAGAAACACCGCCGGGTTCCTGACAATCGCCCGGCCCATCGCCACGCGCTGCCGCTGCCCGCCGGACAAGGCGCCGGGTTTGCGTTTGAGCAGCTTGTCGAGATCGAGGGTACGCGCGGTGCGGTGGACAATGTTCTCGATTTCCGCCGCGGGCACTTTGCGCTGCTGTAAGCCGAACGCCATGTTCTGATAGACGGTCATGTGCGGATAGAGCGCGTAGTTCTGAAACACCATGGCGACATCGCGGTCGCGCGGGTCGGTGTCGCTGACATCGACCGCGTCGAGCCGCAGGGTGCCGGCGGTCAGGCTTTCCAGGCCGGCGACCATGCGCAACAGCGTCGTCTTCCCGCACCCCGACGGTCCGACCAGCACGACGAACTCGCCGTCCTCAACCTCGAACGAAACATTGGCGACGGCAATGACCTGCTCGTCGAAGGTCTTGCCGATGCGTTCGAATTGCAGCGAGGCCACTTTTCAGTCCGCCAGGTCGACCGCTTGGCCGGACTGCGCCGACTGTTCGATCGCCGCCAGGATACGGGTCACGACCAATCCGTCACGGAAGCTGGCGAGGGGTGGCGTATCACCCAGCACGCAATCGGCGAACCGCGCCACCGACTCCCGAACGAACCCGCCAACGCGATTGTCGCCGACGGGCGTCACGCCGAGCAGGTCAGTGTACTGGACACCGTTACCGGCAATCCGGCTGACCGTGCCGCTGTGTGAGAACTCGACATTCAGTTGCCCGTCGGCACCGACGATGCGCATGCCGAAGTCGACGACCGACGGACCGTCGGGCGACAACAGCCAGCTATTCTCCATGGAGACCGCGGTCCCTTTGGCGAACTCGAGGACCGCCAGATGGAAGTCGTCGGTGTCAACACCGCGTCCCTGCAAAACGCCTCTGCGGGACACCGCGTAAACGCGCCGCACCTCGTCATCCAGCACGAAGCGCAGCAGATCGACGACGTGACTGCCGAGGAACCACAGAGCCGACGATTTCGCCGCCCAGCTCAACATCTCGGACGGGACGAAGGTCGTATTCGAGAGGCGCGCGGTGATGTGTTGCGGCACGCCGATCTCGTTGTTGCCGATCGCGTCCTTCACCGACAGATAGGCCGGATTGACGCGGTTGTGGAAGTCGACCATGCACTTCAGCCCCGACTCTTCCGCCGTCTCGTAGAGGCGCTGCGCCTCGTCGACGCTGGTGGCCAGCGGCTTCTCGGTCAGCACATGTTTGCCGGCCGACAGCGCATCGAGAATGAGGGAAGCGTGGGCGAAGTCAGGGGTGGCGATCGACACCGCCTTGATGTCCGGGTTGGCCAGCAGCTCACGGTGATCGGAGTATGCCGTCTGCGTGCCGTAGCCGCGTGCCAACGCCTCGGCGCGGCCCGCATCGACATCGCACACCGCGACCAGCTCGGTCTGCGCCAGGGTGCTAAAGACATGGGCATGATGGGAACCCCACAGGCCCGCCCCAATCACACCGATTCCGAGTTTGTCCGTTGTCATCCTTTTATCGCTCCGAATGTGAGACCGCGTACGACATACTTGTCGAAGATCAGGAAGATCAGCATCGGCGGCAGCATCGCTAGGACCGCCGCAGCGCCGATGAAACTCCAGGTCACGCCCGAGGTCGCGAAGTAACCGAGCGTGCCGATCGGCAGCGTGGCGGTGGATTGCGACGACAGGACCAGCGGGAACGCTGCGTTGTTCCAGGCGAAGACGAACGCGAACATCGACGTGACGATCAGGCCGGGCCGCACCAGCGGCATGGTGATCCGCAGCATGATCACGTACCAGCGGGCGCCATCGACCCGCGCCGCTTCCTCTAGCTCCTTCGGCACCTCGTCGATGAAGCTCTTCAGCACCCAGATCGAGAACGGGATAGTCAGCGTCTGCAGCACCAGGATCATCGACAGGTAGGTGCCCGACAGGCCGATCCGCGTCATCAGAATGAAGTAGGGGATGAGGAACGCGATCGGCGGCGCCATCAGCAGCCCGAGATACCAGAGCATGACGTACTTCTTGGCCCGCATGCGGAACCGCGACAGGGCGTAGGCGGCCGGTACTGAGAAGGGCAGGTTGAGCAGCACCGCACCGACCGCGACGATCAAGCTGTTGATCGCCTGCCGGCCATTGGCGCCCGGGTCGATCACCGTGTGAAAGAAGGCGGCGGCCGTCGGTTTGAAGGCGAGCACCGGCGGCATGGCGAAGGCTGTTTCCGGCGGCCGGATCGCCAGCATGAAGAACCAGACGATCGGCCCGATAAAGAACATCAGGCACAGCAACAGGCCGGCGTAGAGTGCCGTCCGGGTGAGGCCGCTGTAGCCGGACACGCTCACCATTCCCACTTGCGAAAGGCGAAGAAAATGTACAGGCCGACCAGCGCATTGATGATCAGCACGATCATCCAAGTCGTCGCGCTGGCGATGCCGATATTGAAGTCGATCAGTCCCTGTTGATAGAGCGTGTAGCCGAGGGTGCGCGACGACGTGCCGGGCCCGCCACGCGTCAGCACCAGCACCAGATCGAAGGTGTTGAAGAGTTGCATGAACCGCAGCAGCAGAATGATCAACGCCGTCTTCAGCACGAACGGCAGCTTGATGCGGAACACCATCGCGGCGAACGACGCCCGGTCCAGCCGCGCCGCCTCGATCACCTCCTTCGGCACCGACAACAGGCCAGCGTAGAGCACGATGGCGAAGAACGGCGTCCATTGCCACACATCGGCAATCAGGATGCTGAGGAGCGCCGTGTTCGGGCTGCCCAGCAGGCCCTCCGCCGGCACCGGCAGGAACAAGGCGTTCGCCAGCCAGGTCAGCAGGCCGCCGGTCGGGTCGTACATGTAGCGAAATAAGAAACCGGCAACGATCGGTGCGATGGTCGTCGGCATGATCAGCAGGGCACGCGACACGCTCATGCCCTTGAGTTGGGTCGCCAGCAGTAAGGCGATGGCGAAGCCGAGGAAGAACTCGATCGCCGTACCTGTGACGGTGAGGATGATGGTGTTGACGAGGGAGGCGCCGAAGGCCGACGCGGTCAGCGCCAGCTCATAATTAGCCAGCCCCACATACTGCAGCGGCACCGGGCTGGTTTGCAGATTCCAGAAGAAGAACGAGTTCTTGAGCGCGAAGACCAGCGGGAAACCGATCAAACACAGCAGCATGATGACTGACGGCGCGATCAGCAAGGCGGGCAGATAGCGCGCCACTCGCCGCCGCCGGCGCGGCACAGCTTGCATCGCCGCCGTTTCGACCGTTACCGCCATTCACCTGTCCGTTGCCAATCGGCGGCTGCCACCACCCTGCGCTCAGTTCGTCGAGGATGGGAGTTGCCTCCCATCCTCGACACCCCATCGACCGTGTTCGTGGGGTTTAGGCGAGTTCTTTGATCAGCGCGTCGGTGGCTGCCTGGGTATCGGCGAAGCTCTCCAGCGAATAGGGCATGAGGAAATTGCCCTTGAGCACGTTGGTGAACAGCGCGTCGACCGCCTCCAGCGCTTCCTGCGGCGTCTGCTGGCCGATCAGCACTTTGTTCAGTTCCAGGCCGAGGATGCCCTCCAGCGTCGTGTAGACCGGCGCTGGCGGCCGGGCGATCTTGCCGTTGCCGTCGGCAAACATCTGCCGCTGGGCATCGAGGTACGGATAGATGCCCTTCAGGTCGCTATCGTCGTACAGCGATTGCCGGGCGAAGTCGGAGAACTGGAAGTTGAACTTGTCGACCAGGCCCATCTTCTTCTGGGTCTCGGCCGAGCTCGACCATTTCAGGAACTCCCACGCGGCGTCGACCTTCTCGGAGCTGGTTGGAATGCCGAACGCCCAGCCGCCGATGCTGACGGTCTGCGGCGTCGCCCCGGCCGTCGGCAGCGGCGCGACCGCATAATCGTCGATCACCGTCGACTTGACGGCCGACATGTAGCCGTCGTTCTTGATGAGATAGAAGTACGGCGTCCACCAGTAGAACATGCCGATGTCCCCGGCGCCGGTGGAGAAGCGCGTGCCGGCATCGAACCAGTTGTAATTGATCGATTCCGGCGGTGCGAGTTCGGCCAGCGTCCTGAACAGCTCGACCGATTGCAGCATCTCGGGGGAGTTGATGGTCGGCGTGAAGTCCCAGGGCGTGACGTCCGGGAAGTCCTTGAACCAGCGCACGCCGTGGCTGGCGGATAAGCCGGACACCATATGCACAAGCGGCACGGGCTGCTGCGCGCTGACCACGGTCCCGTGCATCTGTGTGCCGTTGAAATCTCTGCCGTGGATCTCTTGCAGGATGCCGACATAGTTCTCCCAGGTCCAATCGGCGCCTTCGGGCAGCGACAGGCCGAACTGCTCGAACACATCGGTCCGGTACATCACGCCTTGCGCGTAGGCGGCGACCGGCAGGCTCATCAACTGGCCGCGCCAGGTCGACTGCGTGTGCAGCGTCTGCGGGATGAAATCGCCGATGTCGAGATCGTCCTTGTCGCGCGCGGCGAGATCGTTCAGCGTACGGACCCAGCCATTGTCGACATACTGGGCGTTCCACATCTGGTCGATGGTGATGACGTCGGCGTCGGATGTTCCCGAAACAAACGAAGACACCAGCCGCGCCTGCATCGCGTCGTAGGAGAGCGACTCCAACTCTGCCTTGATCCCGGTCTGCGCCTCGAAATCGGGCAGCACTTCCTTCAGCGCGAAGAAGAACGGGTCTTCGACCGACAGCACCCGCACCGTATCGGCGTTCTGCGCCCGGGCGACGTTGAAACCGAGCCCGGACATCGCGGCGCCGGCCGTCAGCGCCGCCGAGCCTTGCAGCACCCGCCGGCGCGAAAAAGTCTTCCTGGATTGTGTCATGAGCGTTTTCTCCCTCCCCGCCGGCGCATCTGGGGGCCGGCTTTATCTGCTCGCTGGCCTAGACCGCCGGGCAACCGCGCAAGCAGTCCCGGCAACGTGTGCATACGCTGTGTTTGTTTGTCGCACAAACAAATTGCCGAGTCAATCCAGGGGGGGGCTGGTGTGGTGCGGGGAAGCGGCGGCTTCAACCGTCCGCATTGACCGGCCGCCCGGAAGTCCCGTAGCAAGTTCGCTCCACGCGACCGGTTGGGCAGGCTCCTTCATGAAGACCGTTATCACCGGCAGCGCCGGTCATCTCGGCGAAGCCCTCGTCCGCACGCTGCGCGCCGCGGGCGGGGAGGTGTTGGGCCTGGACATCAAGCCGTCGCCGACGACCGACGCGGTCGGCAGCATCGTTGACCGCGGCTTCGTCAAGGCGTGTCTGGCCGGCGCCGGCGCGGTTGTGCACACGGCGACGCTGCACAAGCCCCATGTCGCGACCCATAGCCGGCAGGCCTTCGTCGATACCAACGTCACCGGGACGCTCAACCTGCTGGAGGAGGCGGTGGCGTCGGGTGTCGGCCGCTTTGTCTTCACCAGCACCACCAGCGCCTTCGGCGCGGCATTGACGCCGGCGGCAAGCGAGCCGGCGGCGTGGATCACCGAGGATGTAACGCCGGTCCCGCGCAACATCTACGGCGTGACCAAGACCGCGGCGGAAAGCCTGTGCGAACTGTTTCACCGCCGCGACGGCCTGTCCTGTCTGATCTTGCGCACCTCGCGCTTCTTTCCGGAGGAGGACGACAGCGCCGCGGTGCGCGACGCATATGCAGACGCCAATGCCAAGGCCAACGAGTTCCTGTTTCGCCGCGCCGACATCGAAGATGTGGTGAACGCCCACCGCTGCGCCGTGGACCGGGCGCCACAAATTGGCTTCGGCCGCTACATCATCAGCGCCACAACCCCGTTCACCCACGCCGATCTAGCCACGTTACGCAACGATGCGCCCGCCGTCGTCGCATCAGGTTTCCCCGACTATGAAGCGATCTACGGCGCGCGCGGCTGGCGCATGTTCGGTGGGATCGACCGGGTATATGTGAATGCGAAGGCGCGCACCGAACTCGGTTGGACCCCCCACTACGACTTCGCCCGCATCCTCCAACAACTCGCCGCCGGCGAACCCATTGGCAGCGACCTCGCCCACGCCGTCGGCAGCAAAGGCTACCATGGCGAAGTGTTCGCCGAGGGGCCCTACCCGGTGGAATAGCGGCGGCGGGGGCGGTCGTCGCTCGGCGGTTCGCCAGTCCTTATCTTATTCAACAGGCGATCAACCGGTTCCTTACCGGCCAGCAGGACGGCTGTATCAATATCACTGTCCGACGCGGCCTCGTTGCCAAGCGCCTCATAGATGTATGAGCGCACGACATAAAGCCTCCATTGTAGGTGGCCGGGGCTTGCCTCAATTGCCCTGGTCATCGCCACCTCCGCTTTCTTGTGCTGGTCCAGAATCAATAAAGCCAATCCGCGATTAACCATAGTCAACACATCGGTGGCCCCCAGCTCTACCGCGCGCGTACAGTCCGGCAGGGCAGCCTCGGCATCCCGTTGATGCATGTGTATTTCACAGCGGCGCTGGAAATAGCCTGGATTGTCAGGATCATGGAGCGCTGCCTCACCGAAGTCAGCCAGGGCAGCCTCTGGTTCGTCCGTCTCCAAGTGCAACTCACCACGGTTCCCGTGCGCATCGGCTAGATCGGGCTGGAGCGCGATAGCACGGTCGAGGTCCGCTTCCGCCGCATCGTAGTTCTTTTCGAACATGTGCAGTCCACCCCGGTATGCGAAAGCCGGCGCATGATCCGGGTTCAGCCGGATTGTATCGCCATAGTCGGCCATCGCGAGCTCGTTCTCCTGCTTCCCCGCATGCGCACGCGCACGAGTATAGAAGAACTGCCATCTGGTTGGATCGTCGCTTATCGCTTCTGTCATCGTTGTAATGGCCTCGTCGAACAGCTTTGCGCCGACAAGGGCCTCACCGAGGTTTTGCTGGGCCTCGACCACGGACGGGTCAAGCTCGATCGCCCGCTCCGCTTCCTCCAGCGCACGCGCGTAGTCTCCGCGTAAGATGAACGCTTCAGCCCTGTTCACGTATGGCAAAGCGAATTCGGCGTCGGCCGCCGTGGCCTGATTGTACGCCGACATAGCCTCCTCAACCCGGTCCAGTTTGCGCAACGCAAGGCCACGATTGTTGAGGGTGATAGCGCTTGGCTGGAGTGCGTGGGCCTGGTCGAAATCCGCGAGCGCTTCTGCGTAGTCTCCGACGTCAATGCGAACGAGGCCACGGTTGATCAGGCTATCCGGGTTCGTTGGGTCGATGGAAACAGCGCGCCCGTACGCAGCAATTGCCGCCTCAAGACGCCCGGCAGCTTTGTGTAGGAAGCCAAGGTTGTGGTGTACGAACCAACTCGTCGGATCAAGTTCCGCAGCCCGGTTCAGGTCTTGGGCGGCGCGGTGGAGGTCGCCGACGTCGATCAACGTGTTTGCTCGATTGACAAGGGCATCGACATAGTCCGGATCAATCTGCAGCGCGGCCGAGTAGGCCTCCAGCGCCTTGTCAATCTCGCCAAGCTCAATCCATCCCAACCCACGATTGTAGTAAGCTGTGCTATGGGTCGGCTTGATCTCCAGTGCTTTGTTGAACGCCTGCATGGCCAGGTCGGTCTTGCCGAGTTCCATGAGCACGCCGCCCCGATTGTTGTGCGCTTCGACATAATCAGGGTCCATTTGCAGCGCGGTATCATAATCGGCGAGGGCGGCACTCGGCGCGCTGTTCCGGTGATGATTGAGTCCACGGGCAACATAGTCGTCCGCTGTGGCGGGACCGCTTTCGATCACGCGGTCATAGTCTTCAATCGCTGCCTGATGCTCGCCTACCTCGGAATAGGCTTTCGCCCGAAGACGATAGAACATGCTTTCTTCCGGTGACTCTAGCTCGATGTATCGGTCAATATCGTGGAGAACGTCGGCATAGTTGCCGAGCCGCGTCGATGCGAGGGCGCGGCCCAAGTAGGCGTCCGCAAGATCTGGCGCGAGTTCAACAACGATACCGTATACGTCGCGCGCGTCTTCGTACGCACCAGCGCTGTAGAGTTGATCTCCCCGCTGTGTGTGACCGACCACTAGATCGGCGATGCTCTGCTCGCGATTCCCAGTTTCCGCATGCAAATCAGCGCGAAGAAGAAGGAATTGCCAGCGGTCGGACTCGCTTGCCAATTCGACGGCGTGGTCCATGTGCCCAATCGCCTCAAGCGGCCGGCCATGTTCCTGATAGAGTCCGGCCCGCAGTACCGAAACAAACGGGTCGCCAGGTTCTATGCGTTCGAGTTCATCGGCGAACCCAAGCGCCCATTCCAAACCGCTGCCACGCTCGGTGTATGTCGCGGCGAGGAATTGGTAGATTTGTATATTGCCTCCATCGAGCTGGACCGCGTCGTGTGCATCCCGAAGGGCTTTCGCCGGCTCGCCGAGGTTCTTGTGCGCCATGCCGCGGCCAAGCAGCGCGAAGGTGCGGCGCTCGCGATCCAAGCCGCCAGACTGCAATGCAACGTCGAACTGCGCCAGAGCCTGATCGTTTTCGCCGGCTTCGAGGGCCCTCCAAGCGGCGATAAGGCGCGCTGCAGCGTCAGCCGTCGCGGCGGCGACGATCTCTCTATCGTCTGATAGTTCCGCCAGTAGTCGTTCGACGGACGGCCGGTTGTTGGCGAGCGCGCTAGCGCCGGCAAATAGGTTAACGACCGTGTCGCGGTCGCCAACTCGGGAGGCCGTGGCTATTCGATAAACCTCCAACCGCCAATCGCCATCCCGGCCCAGTTCATGCGCCCGCCGCAGATCGTCTGCTGCTCGCAGATACAAACCGGCGTCGAAGTAGGTATAGCCGCGGTCGGCGTAGATCTCGCCGCGATCGCCATCTAGCGCGATGACCTTTGAATAGTCTGCTACGGCATCCTCGAAGCGTCCTAGCCGACGGTTGGCCAATCCTCGCCGCCGGTATGCATCCGTGTTTTGTGGTGCAAATTCGATAACCTGCGTGAAATCGGCAATCGCGTGCACATACTGTCCGGTCTCGCCATAGGCCGAGCCGCGGCCGAATAGGAGCGCGACATCGCCAGGTGAGTGTTCGAGGGCCTTGGCGTAGTCTTCGATTGCCAATCCATCTTTGCCAACGGACCGATACGAGAACGCGCGGTACGGATAGATGTCCTCGCCTGCGGCGCCATTCTCTAGTGCGATCGTGAAATCGTAGATCGCCTCCCGATAGGCATCCAATTCATAATGCGCCTGCGCGCGCCCAAGCTGTGCGTCGACCAGGTCGGGGTCGCGTTCCAACGCCTGCGTATAGTCCGCGATGGCTTCGTCGTAGCGCTCAAGATCAAGCAGCAGATCGCCACGGTTGAGGTAGGTGGGTGCGTAAGCGGGGTCCAGCTCGATCGCCGTCGCGTAGTCGGCAATCGCCAGCTCTATCCGGCCGGATAGTTCATACGTCAGCCCGCGGTTATGCGCCGCGGCATCGTCGAACGGATCCAGTACCAGCGCTCTCGTATAGTCGGCGATGGCCTCTTCATAGCGCTCCAACTCGCGCAGCGCGTCGCCGCGGTTGCGGTACCCGGGCCCGTAGTTGCTGTCCAGTTCGATCGCGGTCGTATAGTCGGCGACAGCAAGCTCGTATTGCCCGCTCAGTTCGTATGCAAAACCGCGATTGTGCGCAGCGATATCGTCATAAGGATTCAGCTCAAGCGCGCGTGTGAAACTCCCGATCGCTTCTTCGTATCGCTCGAGATCATTTAGCGTATTGCCGCGCTCGGTATGAGCATCGGCGAAATCTGGGTCGAGCTCGGTGACGAGCGTCAGATCGCCGAGCGCTTGCTCAAGCTCATCGGAATAGGCGTAGGCGGTGGCGCGGTCGTATCGGTATTCCGCATTGCGCGGGGCGTGAGAAATCGCCTTCGTGAAGTCGGCGACGGCCGCCTGGTATCGCTCCAGTTTGAGTTGGGACAGACCACGGTCATGATAGATGTCCGTCGCCTCCGGTTTCGTCCGCAAAGCCGTGTCGTAGGCTTTGACCGCGCGTTCGTAGTCGCCGAACCGGGCGTAGCGATGCGCCAACTTGACCACCGCCTCGAACCGTGCCTCGTGCGCCGGGATCGGCACCGCCCCGGCCGGCACAGCGGAAACCACTGACATGACGGCGACCACAAGTACGGCGAGAAGTCGGAGGCTTGCCATCGCCCTATGCTGAGGTCTCGAAGATGTTACGGCAATACCAACCTATGATTACTCAATACCGTGATGCGGGGGTCTGAGGTTGCAGCCAGCCTGGTTAACCAAGCGGCCAGTGGCCCACTAGACCGTCGCGCCCCGGTTCGCCAGCACCGCGGTCGACGTCTCCGCCGATAGCGTCACCGGCGAGCCCCAGTGGTCGAAGGTGAGGCCGTTGCCGTCCAGCAGGGTGTAGGTTGTTTCGGCCGGGGTGGCGCGGATGCGGAGGCGGTTGTTGCGGACGGTGATGTGGAAGGTCAGGCCGTCCCAGGCGTCGGGCACGCGCGGTTCGAAGCTGATGTTGCCGGCGTAGTCCCGCAGACCGCCGAAACCATAGATCAGCGCCAGCCACGCCCCACCGATGGATGCGACATGGGCGCCGTGGCGCACGTTGCCGCCGACGTCGGACAGGTCCATCGTCGCGGCGAACTGGAAGTATTCGAGCGCCTTATCGGTGTAGCCGACCTCGTTCGCCATGATGCTTTGAATGCAGACCGACAGCGACGAGTCGTGGGTTGTCAGCGGGTCGTAATAGTCGAAGTTGCGGCGCTTTTCGTCGACCGAGAATTCGTGGCCCAGCAGGAACATCGCCAGCAAGGTGTCGGCCTGCTTCAGCACCTGATGCCGGTAGATGTTGAGCGGGTGGTAGTAGAGCATCAGTGGATAGTTGTCGTCCGGCGTATTCTCGAAGTCCCAGACCTTTTTGTCCATGAAGGTATCGTCTTGCGAGTGGACACCCCGGTCTTCGTCGAACGGCAGATACATCAACCGCGCCGCCTTCTCCCACGCGTCGATTTCGTCGTCCTGCAAGCCGGTGGCCCGCACGATGCTGGCGTAGACCCGGTCGTTCTCAGCACGTAGCGCGCGCAGCGTTGCGGCGGCGTAGGTGAGATTCTCCCGTGCCATGATGTTGGTGAAATAGTTGTTGTTTACGATCGCCGTGTATTCGTCCGGCCCGGTCACCCCGGTGATGCAGAACTGCCCGCCGCGCCGCGGATTGTAGTAGCCGAGGTCGACCCACAGCCGCGCCGTCTCGACCAGCATCTCGGCGCCGCATTCCTCCAGGAAGGCGACGTCGCCGGTCACGTCCACATACTTCCGCATCGCATACATGATGTCGGCGTTGATATGATATTGCGCCGTGCCTGCGGCGTAATAGGCGGAGGCCTCGTCGCCGTTGATAGTGCGCCACGGGAACAGCGCGCCGCGATGCCCCAGCTCCTGCGCCCGGATGCGCGCGCGGTCCAGCTTGTCGTGCCGGAACTTGAGCACGGCGCGGGCCAAGCGCGGGTTGGTGTAGATTAGAAACGGCAGGACGAAGATTTCGGTGTCCCAGAAGTAGTGGCCTTCATAGGTGCGGCCGGTCAGCCCGCGCGCGCCGATCCCGTGGCCGTCGATGCATGCCGACGCCTGCAGCAACTGGAACAGGTTCCACCGCACGACTTGTTGGGTGGCCGCGTCGGCTTCGACGACGACGTCGGCATGCGCCCAGAAGTTGGCGGTGGCGTCGGCTTGTTCGGCGGCCAGCGCCGCGAACCCGGTGCCGCGCGCATCGTCGAGGGTCCAGCCGACCTGGGAACGCAGATCCGCCGCCGGCCGCACGTCGTTGTAGTGGTAGGCGAGGAATTTGGTGATCCGCCCCGGCTCGCCTTGCCGGGCCCGCAAGCGGAACGTGACTTGGCCGACATCGTCATCCTGGTTGGCGTCGACCGCCACCTCGGCCGGCGTGTCGATGAGATGATCCATGCCGCACGCCATCATCAGGCCGGACTGGGTGGTCCGGTAGCTGAGGATCGACCGGGCGTCGTGGGCGGACCGGCCCATCGGCTGCAACACCGCGCTGCGCGGGATGGCGCCGAGCCGCGGATCCTCGACATCGCCGTCTTCGACGAACTCCAGACGGTGCCGCAGTTCCGACGAGAACACGATGTCGGCGTCGGCATCTTCGAGGGTCAGTTCGAGTTGAATGCACGCCAGATGCCGGCGCATCAGCGAGACCAGCCGCTGCGACTCGATCCGCACCCGTTTGCCGTTCGGCGTGAGCCACAACACCTCGCGTCGTTGCAGGCCGCGCCGCAGGTCGAGGTAGCGGCGGTACACCGGCGTTTCGCGGTTGGCGATGTCGAACGGTTCGCCGTCGACAAAGGTTTTGAGGATCTTGCCGTCCGGGCAGTTCAACATGGTCTGGCCAGTCTTGGCGAAGCCATAGGCGCTTTCGCCGTAGACGATCTGCCGCAACTCGTGGAACCCATTGAGGTAGGTGCCGGGCTCGACCACCGGATGGTCTTCCTCGTGACTGGCGCGCAGCCCGAGATAGCCATTGGCCAGGGCAAAGATGGTTTCCGACTCCTGCACATAGCCATGGAAGAAGGTCTTGGTCTCGATGGCCCAGGGGTTGGCGGGGAACAAGTCCCGCGGCAGGTTGAGGCGCGCGCGCAATACCATGGCCCTATCTCACACCAACGGCAGCAAGGCGTCGAGATCGTCGACGACGATATCGGCCCCGCTGGCGTGTAGGGCCTCGTGCCCGGCCCCTCGGTCGACCCCGATCACCAGCCCAAAGCCGCCGGCCCGCCCCGCCGCGACCCCCGACAACGCGTCCTCGATGACAGCGGCTTGCGCCGGTTTCGCATCCAGCTGGGCGGCGGCATGGAGGAAGCTGTCCGGCGCCGGTTTGCCGGCGAGCCCATTCTCGACGGCGGTGCCGTCGACGATCACGTCGAACAGGCCGAGCGCGCCACACCGCTCCAGCACCGGCCGGCAATTCTTCGACGACGAGACACAGGCGGTGGCGATGCGCTGGCCGCGCAGCGCCTCGATCAGCCGGAGCGTACCGTCGAACACCGCGACGCCGCGCGCTGACAACTCGGCCATGAAGAATTCGTCCTTGCGGTTGCCAAGGCCGCAGACTGTCATTGCGTCGGTCGAGTCCGCCGGCGTCCCGCACGGCAGCTCGATCCCGCGGGATTCCAGAAACGACTGCACCCCGTCATAGCGCGCCTTGCCGTCGACATAGGCGAGATAATCTTCCGGCAGCCGGAACGGCGTGAAGCCCGCGCCGCCCGCCTGATACTCCAGGAAAGCATCGAACAGCCGTTTCCA
Organism: Alphaproteobacteria bacterium; assembly: GCA_028279245.1. Taxonomy (GTDB): domain Bacteria; phylum Pseudomonadota; class Alphaproteobacteria; order UBA6615; family UBA6615; genus JANQOE01. Next base: position 5,656 of record JANQOE010000006.1, on the reverse strand, counting down.
GGCGGCGGCATGCAGGGTCGCCGTATTGGTGATGACGCCGTCGAGATCGAACAGGAACGCTCTGAGCTCGCCGGTGGCGGTCCGCCGCCGAACGTCGCCGATCTGCAGGGTCATCGCGGCGCCTCCTCAGGTCTCCAGGGACGACAGCACACGGTCGACCGTCTCGGCAATCGGCGCCGTGCCGTCGACGCGGATGACCGGGCAGAGCAGAGTGTCGAGCCAGGTTTCGTGCCGGCGCAGGCTGCGCATCTCCAGTCCGGCTGTGTCGTATTGCGCCGCCCATGCGGCGAAGGTCTCGGTATGCTCGTGCCGCGCGCCACCGGGTGCGATCGCCGCGTCGCCGTAACGCAACGCCTCCCGGGCCCGCAGCCGGGCCAGGCGAACGTCGGTCGGCGTGCGGACAAAGGCGACGGCATCGAAATGCGCGATCAGCGGGTCACCCCAGCCGGCCAGCGAGCCGCTCAATACCCAGGCCATGCGCGGCAGGAACATCTCCTCCATCAGCCGCAGCCGGTCCTCGATGGGGCGCTTGTCGGTGAAGGGCGGTTCGGTCGGCAGCCAGTAATAGTCGTCGGTGTCGTGATGGGGCACGGCGAGTGCAGTGGCCAACGCCCGGCCGAGGGTCGTGACCCCGCTGCCGGAGGCGCCGGTGATGTGAATACGCTGGTTCGCCATACCGTCCCCGATCTTGCCAAAGCTGGGCACCCTAATGAGCCTCGATGACAAGCGCGAGGCCACTCGAATAGCTTGGCGCCCTGAGTTGCCGCGGGCGGGGCCGGCCTCTAGGGTCTCAGCAAAACTGCGGAGCGTGCCATGGCCGACCAGCCGAATGTCGTCGTGTTCTTCACCGACCAGCAACGCTGGGACACCACCGGCGTGCATGGCAATCCGCTTGATCTGACACCGAACTTCGACCGCCTGGCGACCAGCGGCACCCATCTCGCCAACTTCTTCACCTGCCAGCCCGTCTGCGGCCCGGCCCGGTCGGCCCTGCAGACCGGCCTCTACCCGACCACGACCGGTTGTTTCCGCAACACCATTCCGCTGTCGGGGGAAACCCGCACCCTGGCGCATCATTTCGGCGATGCCGGCTATACCACCGGCTACATCGGCAAATGGCACCTCGCCTCCGGCGACCCCGTCGGGCCGGACGAGCGTGGCGGCTACCAGTACTGGCTGGCGTCGAACCTGCTGGAGTTCGTCTCCGACGCCTATGACACGGTGCTGTTCGACGGCGACATGCAGCGGGTGAAGCTGCCGGGCTATCGCGTCGACGCGCTGGCCGACGCCGCCATTCGCTATATCGATGCCAATCACGACCGGCGCTTCTTCTTGTTCCTGTCGTTCCTGGAACCTCACCACCAGAACCATCGGGACGACTACCCGGCCCGCGACGGCTACGCCGAACGATATGCCGGGCGCTGGATGCCGCCGGATCTGGGCGCCCTTGGCGGCACTGCGCATCGTCACCTGCCGGGCTACTTCGGCATGGTGCGGCGCCTCGACGACGCGCTGGGCCGGGTGATGGATGCGCTGAAAAGCCTTGGGCTCGCCGACGACACCATCGTCCTGTTCACCAGCGACCATGGCTGCCATTTCAAGACCCGCAACCAGGAATACAAACGGTCGTGCCATGATGCGTCGATCCGCGTGCCGGCGGCGTTGACCGGGCCCGGCTTCGATTCCGGTGGGCAGGTCCGCAAGCTGGTCAGTCTGATCGACCTGCCGCCGACCCTGTTGGATGCGGCGGGCATCGGCGTGCCAAACAACATGCAGGGCCGCTCCCTGATGCCGGTGCTCAACCGCACCGATGACACCTGGCCCGACGACGTGTTCGTGCAGATCAGCGAGGCGGAGACCGGCCGCGCCATTCGCACGGCGCGGTGGAAGTACGCGGTGACCGCAGCGGACGCCGATGCCTGGCAACAGCCGCACGCGGAGCGCTATACCGAAGCCCATCTCTACGACCTGGATGCGGATCCCTACGAACTGGAAAATCTGGTGGGCGTCGAAGCCTTCGCCGGCGTCTGCGATGAGCTGCGCGGCCGGCTCTTGGCGCGGATACGCGCAGCGGGTGAGGCGGAGCCGGTGATCGAACCCGCACCGCCGCGGCCGACCCCGGGGCAACGCGGCCAAACCCCGGGCGAGATACTCAAGCGTCGCGGCTTCGACAAACTGCGCTAGGGAGCGCGCTCCCGCTTAGCTGACCGCGCCAGCCGGACGGCCAAAAAAAGACTGATAACAGTTTGCATCCGCAGGCTGGGGTCCGTGCGTTGTGTGGTTGAGCGCGCATCGCACGCTTCGGACGATCCGGCCGGCCAGGTCCTCCCCACCGACCCGCGGCGTCCGTTTTTCGGATATGAAAAAGGACTTCTGAGATGAATCTGTTTGCCAAACGGGCCGTGATCGGCCTTGCCGTGGCGACCTCTGTCGCCCTCGGCGCCCCGGCCACCGCCAAGGTCTTCGTCGGCGGCGCGCCCATGTTCCAGAGCATGACCATTGTTGAGAACGCCGTGAACTCCGCGGACCACACGACCCTGGTCGCCGCGGTCAAAGCCGCCGACCTGGTCGACACCCTGAACAGCGACGGTCCGTTCACCGTGTTCGCGCCGGTCAATTCCGCGTTCGACGCGCTGCCGGACGGCACCGTTGAGAGCCTGCTGAAGCCGGAAAACAAGATGGCGCTCAGCGGCGTGCTCACCTACCACGTGGTGCCGGGCAACCTGACCTTCGTCAAGCTGCGCAACAGCATCGAAGACAATGGCGGACAGGTGAAGCTGGCGACCGCTGCCGGCGGCACGCTGATCGCCGAGATGAACGGCCGCAACAACATCATCATCAAGGATGAGATGGGTGGCGTTGCCAACATCACGATCTACGACGTGTTGCAGTCGAACGGCGTGATTCACTCCATCGACAAGGTGCTGCTGCCGAAGTCGTAGCAGCGCCGCCCCCGGTCCTGGTGCGCGCCGTGCCCCCCGGCGCGCACCGGGTTCCCGTTCCCATAGGAAGCCGATGTCTCTTGTCGTAACCCAACCGCTTCGACGCGCCACCCGCGCTCCGGCGATCCACCCGCTCATCGTCCGGGTCAATCACTGGATCAACGCCGCGGCGATTGTCGTGATGATCCTCAGCGGCCTGCAAATCTACAACGCCTACCCAATTTTGCCGTTTGTCTTCCCGCGCTGGATGACCCTGGGCGGTTGGCTCGGCGGCGCTTTGTTGTGGCACTTCGCGGCGATGTGGGTGCTGATGGTCAACTTCGCTTTGCAGATCAGCTACGGCTTCGTCAGCGGCCGCTATCGGCGCAAGCTGCTGCCGCTGAGTCCACAGCTGGTCGGCAAGGATCTGCTGGCGGCATTTCGCGGCAATCTCGGCCACGCCGATATCAGCGTCTACAACGCCGTGCAGCGGCTGCTTTACGCCGGTGTATTACTGTTCATCCTGCTCGCCATTCTGTCCGGCTTCGCCCTTTGGAAGCCGGTGCAATTGTCCTGGCTAACATTTGTCATGGGCGGCTTTGAGAGCGCCCGGATCGTCCACTTCATCGCCATGGCCGGCATCTCCGGCTTCATCGTTCTGCATGTCGCAATGGCCGTACTGGTCCCCAAGACATTGCGGGCGATGGTCGTAGGGAGGTGACACCATGCCCTATTACGATCCAACCGAGCGCCGCTACCGCCTGAACCTGCCGCGCCATCTGTCGATCCCCGGCGTCGATTCCGAACTGTTGGTCCGTGACGCGGTGCAGCGGATGCCGGAGCTGACCCGCCGCCGGTTCTTGCGCGGCACCGGTTCCCTTGGCGCGTTGATGCTGCTGACCGGTTGCGATGTGGTCGACGGCCAATCGGCGGAAGCCCTGCTGCGGCGCATCTCGCGCTTCAACGACGAGGTACAGGCGTTGCTGTTCAATCCGCGCAAGCTGGCGCCGACCTATGATGCCAGCCGCATCACCCGGCCTTTTCCATTCAATGCGTTCTACGGCCCGGAAGACGCACCGCGCATAAGCGGCGAGCGTTGGAAGCTGTATGTCGATGGTCTGGTCACGGACAAATCGACCTGGGATTTGCCCCGGCTGCACCGGTTGCCGAAGCAGACCCAGATCACCAAACACATCTGTATCGAAGGCTGGAGCGCCATTGGCCAGTGGACCGGTCCGTCCCTCGGCGACTTCTTGCGCCGGGTCGGCGCCGATCTAAGCGCCAAGTATGTCGGCTTCTTGTGCGACGACCGCTATTCGACCAGCCTCGACATGGCCACGGCGCTGCACCCGCAAACCCAAATGACCTTGCTGTTCGACGGCGGCACCCTGCCGCGCCAGTACGGCTATCCGATGAAGGTGCGGGTGCCGACCAAGCTTGGCTTCAAGAACCCGAAGCATGTGAGTGAGATCTTCGTCACCAACGATTACCCCGGCGGCTTCTGGGAGAACCAGGGCTACAACTGGTTCAGCGGCCTCTAACCAGCCGGAGTCGACCGTTGCGAGTCGACCGGCGCGCCTTGCCGGCCTAGTCTGCGCCCAACCAACAACGGTCGGGGAGGGTAACGATGCAGCTCGGCATGAACCTGATGCTGTGGACCGGCAATCCGGACGACGCGATCCTGCCGGTGCTCGAAATGCTGAAGGGTGCGGGTTTCGATGGGGTCGAGGTGCCGGTGTTCACCATGACGCCGGACCAGGCGGCGCACTGGGGCAAGCGGCTGGATGCGATGGGCCTGCGCCGCACCGCTTGTTGTGCCCGCTTCGAAGCAGACAACCCGATCAGCGAAGACCCTGATGTGCGCGCCGCCGGTATCGCCGCCAACAAGTTGGCGGTCGATTGCTGCGCCGCCATGGGCGCTGAGGCGTTGGTCGGACCCTATTACGGGCCGATCGGTTTCTTCACCGGCGTCGGACCGACCGAGGACGAATGGAAACGTGGCGTCGAAAGCATGCGCGCCGTCGCCGAGCATGCCAGCGGCACCGACGTCGTGTTGGCCTTGGAGTTCCTGAATCGGTTCGAGATCTACTTGCTCAACACCGCCGCCGACGCCTCGCGGTTCTCGGAAGCGGTCGGCTTGGCGAACTGCGGCGTGCTGTACGACACCTTCCACGCCAACATTGAAGAGAAGAGCATCAGCGGCGCCATCGAGGCATGCGCCCCGCGGCTGCGTCACGTGCACATCGCCGAAAACGACCGCAGCACACCCGGCCAGGGCGGCGTGAACTGGACCGAAACCTTCGACGCGCTGCAGCAGGTCGGCTACGACGGCTGGCTGACCATCGAGGCGTTCGGCATGTCGCTGCCGGAACTGGCGGCGGCGACAAAGATCTGGCGCCGGATGTACGGCACCGAAGAAGCGCTGGCCAAGGATGGTCTGGCGTTCATGCAACAGGAGGTGGCGAAACGCTGGTGACGGCGGCGCACACCTGCGTCGGCGGATAACGATGTGCCAATCGTCACAGACACCGATCACGCGCCCGTGTGTCTTCCCCCCGATCATTGTGGAGAGAACACATGCCGCGATTCATTGTTGAGCGTCCTTTCGGCGCCATGACCGCGACCATTCCGCCCCGGGTCGATGTCCCGCATGTCAGAACCTTCGCCGTCCAGGGCCGCACGTTCGATGTGTACGTGGCTGCGGATCGCCGAGGTTTTCGCGACATGGTGCGGCG
>JANQOE010000131.1 GCA_028279245.1 Alphaproteobacteria bacterium | reverse complement strand
GTGCCGCCGCGGCGCGCCGCCAGGTGCGTGGTGGCGGCGGTCAGCGCGGCTGGGTCGCCGACATAGGTTTTGCCGTCGCGCCAGGCGATGGGATCGATGTGGGTGTTGACCTGCTTGCTGGCCGCGGTTGGTTTTGCCCGGTGCCGCGGCCCGAAGGTGCTGAGTCCGGTCAGGCCGATTTCCGGAAGCAACGGTACAAGGTGATCGGCGATCCGGTTCCACGGCGGGACCAGCACCGGGATCGCGTGCACCAACTGGCGGATCTTTTCGAACCCGACGGCGAGTTCGGCCAATATGTGCGGGGTCGGCCGGGTGCCGATGAGTTCGGTTTTCTTTTGAGAAACCGGGGCGTGGTTGTCGTGGGCATAGCCGTGCTGCGCCACAGTCACCTCTTTCTCGGCAGCCAATCGGTCGCTCAGACTGGCTTCAAGCCGGTGGGGAATGGCCGCAACACAGAGTGGGACATCACACGCGGCCCTGATTTGCAGCAACCGGTCCAGTTCCGGCGATGCCTTCGTTGCATCATCATCGCGCCACCAGAACGTGGCCGTGCGCTCGGCCGCGGCCCAAGCGTCTAACTCGCGTTGCAAGTTGTCCCAAGCCACTCCTGACTCCGCCGAGGTCACGGCTTCCCCGTGGTCTGCGAAAACTGCTGCCGGCCAAGATCTTTGCTCATAATTGCAAGCATTTGGCCCGTTTCTCACAAGATTATCAAGGTAGGCGCATGCTCAGATTTCACACCATTGTGTCAGCGGCTAAGGGCGGCCTGAACTAGCCGCGCCGTGGCTTCGGCGCCGCCGAGATCGATCGCTGCTTGGCCAGTGTCGCGGCGTTGGGCGGCGCGGTCGATGGCTGCCGCAAGTTCGGTAGCCGACCCGGTTGGCGACACGACCTCGATGAGTCCGCGTTGGCGCAGCCGCTCACAGCGCAATGATTGCTCCGTCTCGGTCGCCGTGGCGAAGGGCATGCAGACCGCCGAAACGCCCGCCGACAAGACTTCCACCATCGTGTTGTAGCCAGCCTGGGAGACGGACAGGCGACACCGCCGCAGCCGATCCGCGAGATCCGGCAATTCGCGGTCGATGACGACGCCGGCCGGGGCACGTTCGACTAGGTCTCGGAACTCGGGTTCGGGCAGGCCTTGCCCGGCGATCAGCCGCCAGGTCAGCCCGGCGAGTGTGGTGCGGTCTTTCGCCTCAAGGGCAAGCTGCAGAAGGCGATGTCCGACGAAGCCGCCACCGGCAGAGACCAAGACCTCGTTGTTTGGGGCGGTCGAGGCTGGGCCGCCGGTTGGGGCGACATATCCGGTGTAGTGGACCTTGCCGGCAATGGCACCGGCGGGTCCGAAGGTTTCGTCAAGCCGGATCACCGATGGATCGCCGTGGACCAGGACCAGGTCGTAGAAGTCCTGAACGACCCCGACGGTCTCGTCCTCTCGTTTTGGCCGGCGCTTGACCAGAATGTCGCGCAAGGAACAGGTAGTGACTGTGGCCCGGCGGCGTGCGGTTTCCAGCAGGGGCAACAGTTCACGCCTGAGGATCCTTCGACCGAACGGAAACGCTTCGGTGACAACGACCTGCGGCTCGAACTTGTCGTAGATGGCGGCCAGTTTTGCGACGCGCCGGTCGACGAGAGCGTCCGTTATGGGGTTTCCGTGCTGGTCGACGTAGCCGGAGAAGTCGCCGTCGGCGGCGCGAAAAGGCTCCAACTGCTCAATTTGCGCAGTTCGGGGTCGTGGATGCTGCACGGGCATCCCACCCGAAACGAGGATCACCTCGAAACCAGCCTCGCCCAAAGCGTCCGCGATCCTGATTGAGCGGACGTAGTGACCGATGCCGAGCAGGTGCTGGGCAAACAGCAGGACTCGGGCGCTCATTGCATGGCCAGTGGCACGTTGAGTTGCGACACTGATACGTTGCCGGCAGCGCTCAAGTTGAAGCAGTGGATGGCGTTCCAGTTGAGGTTGTCCGGCGGCATGCCACACATGTCCCAGCCCGTTGCCAGGGCGTAGAGCGCGCGGATGACGCCCCGATGGGTCACCGCGCCGGTATCGGCCGGTGCCTTGCTTCGTTCGTCAAGCCATGGGCGCAGACGTGCTTGCACGGTACGCGGGCTCTCGCCGCTGGGTGGTTGCAGGTCGAGCCCCTTGGCCTCTTCCCGGACGAGGCGGTCAGGCACTGTCTTGCGGAGTTCGGACCTGGTGTGACCTTCCCATTCGCCCCAATCCATCTCGATAAGGCGCGGCTCGATCGTCGCGTTTTCAATCCGCAGACACTTGACGGTTTGCCTGCAGCGTTGCAGGGGGCTGGTGAACCATTCGTTTGACTTGGTCTCCTCGGGGAGTTGCCAGTTGACTGCTTGTTGCAGACCGACTTCGTCCAGTCCAATGTCGCGCCGGCCCTGCAGGCGCTTGGTCGCGGACCAGGCCGTCTGACCGTGCCGGAGCACCCACAGCCGGGGCATCAGCAGGTGTCCCGCGACGGGCGTAGCACCGCATTCAAGGTTACGGCGGCGCTGTCTAGGGAATGCTGGTCGGCGGTTTTTGTGAGTGCCGCGGCGCGCATGCGGCTGCGCCGTTCCGGATCGTCCAGGAGCGTCCGCAGATTGTTGGCGAGGGCGTTCGGGTCGCCGACCGGCGAGAGCAGGCCGGTTTCCCGATGCGTCACAATCAGCGGCACCGCGCCGGCTGTTCCGGCGACAACCGGAGTCCCGGCGGCTTGGGCTTCCAGAAGCGCCATGCCGATGGCTTCTCTGACCGCCGGCCAGACCAATAGGTCCGCCGCGGCATAGATCGGCGACAACGCGTCCGGTGGCTTCGTGCCAAGCAGATGGACGCGTTCGGATGGGAGGTTTGCGAGTGTTGCTTTGACGGCATTCCTGTTGGGTCCGTCGCCGACAATCACCAGGTGCCACGGCAAGTCGGTCAGCGTCTCCAGCGCCTGGCCCAGGCAATCGTAGGAGTCCTGCTTGTCGCCGGGGCGGAACATGCCGACAGCCAGGAGGATGCAGCTATCACCGGGAAGGCCGAGATGCTGTTGCAGGGCCGCCCTATGTTCCGTGCGGTGGCGGCTGGCGGCGACAAAGGGGGCTGAATCGAGGAACGGGGCGACCTCGGCGATACGATGCGCGCCAGCCACCAGCCGTTCGAGTTCCGGCCGGTCCCTGGGATTTAGCAGGAAGATGCCCTTCGCCTGCCGGATGGCGGCGTTGGCGGCGGTGTAGCCGTGGCTCCATGGTCCGTCCGCCTGCTTCGGCGCGGAGGACGCTTCGGCCAGATAATAGGGAATCTCGAGGTTCGACGAGACTATTGGGCCGAGCCAGTCCGGCGCCTTGTGGTAGAGGTGATAGGTCAGCCAAGCTTCGGGGCGCGCATTGGCGGGCCGAGCTTGAAGTCGCCTGGTCAGACGCGCGGCGAGTTGTTTTCCTACTTTTTCCAACCGCTGTTGCCGCGCGCGGTCGCCGTCACCCTCCCAACTGCGGAAATTGGAGACGACTTCCGGCGCGTGGCCGCCGCGTTCGAGCGCAGCCAGCAAGTGGCGCGCGATCTGGCGGTCCCCCGACGGCCGTGGCGACAATGGTGACTTCATGGGAGCGTAGAACGCGATCCGCATCGCCGAGGTCAGCCGGGCGCGGGCTCGTATGCGAGGTCTCCCAACCACCCGGCGAGACGGTCGGCGCTGGCGGTCATCGAGAAGTCAGAGTGCACCCGCTCCATCCCGGCCCTGCCCAACTTCATCCGCAGTTCGGAATCTTGCGCCAGCCGGCCAATCGCATGTGCCAATGCGGACGGGTCGCTCGGCGGAACCAGGATGCCGGTGACGTCGGGCTCGATCAGTTCGGGGATGGCCGAGACGGAAGTCGAGATACAGGCAAGGGCTTGTGACTGGGCTTCCATCAGCACGTTGGGTAGGCCATCCCGATCACCGCTTTTGGCAATCCTGCTGGCTAGGACGAAGACATCGGCGCGCCGCAACCACTCCAGCACCACCTGTTGCGGCTGTGGTCCCAGCCAGTCGATGTGGCTATCCAAGCCCAGCGACCGTGCTTCGGCTTGCAGCTCTTCTTTCAGCTCGCCGCCGCCGATGTGGACGAACCTCCACTGCGGCTGGTCGGGAAGCGCCTTCAATGCCGCCAGCAGGTCGCCGTAGCCCTTCTTTTCAACCAATCGCCCGACGGAGAGAATGGTGAAGCGGTTGTCCGGTTGCGGGTCGGTTGAGCCCGCAAGCTGAAACCGACGCAGATCGATACCGTGCCGGGCCAGCCGGACCTTCGATGGCTGGGAGACGGTTTGCCGCAGATACTCGGCGCCGACTGCGGTGCAGGTCGTTATCCAGGCCGCATCCGACGCTTTGTCTTCAAGCTCCCAACCGGGTGTCGTCCAGATGTCTTTCGCATGCCCGGACATCGCGAGCGGCAGCCCGCACATGTGCGCCGCGTAGCGGCCGACCGAACCGGGCGTGTGCAAGAAATGGGCGTAAATGGCCTGCACGTCTGGCGCCAGTTCCGCTGCCAATACGCAGGCCTGGCCGAACCGGCGGACGCGATTGCGGGTTCGGTCGCGACGCAGGTCGTTGCGGAACAGGCGCGCCGCGTGCCGGTAGCCCGGCAGTCTTCTGGCGCGTTGCCAGTCCCGGCGCACGCGTGCTTTTTCCTGGTGCAGGTATTCCGGCAGATAAGTGACCGGCGCCTTGATCTCGGCGTGGATGGGGTGGCTCGTCGCATCGTAGGGATGGCGCAGCGAGTAGATGCGGAGCTTGAGGCCGCGATCCTCCAGCGCTTTCAGTTCCTGGGCAATGAAGGTTTCGGACAGGCGAGGATAGCCCTTGAGAACCACCGCCAACGTGCCTGGCGGCCGGGGCTGATCATATGGCATGGGGCGGCCGGTGACGCCGGTGCTATCCGCGGGCCGCCGCCAAACGCAATGGCGGGACGCCGCGACGGGCAATGTGCTGCATGGTCAGCTTGTTCACATTTGTCAGGCCGTCCAGCAAACCTGGCAGCACAATCTCCGACGGGAGACCTTGTTGGGTGATGTTGCGGATGGCGGTGGCCATGACATGTACGTCGCGTTTTCCATCGTCCAAGAGCATACGCACCAAGCCAAGCTCCTGGGCGCGCGACGCGCGAATGAATTGCTCCAGCCGCGGACGGGTGCGTGGGACGATCACCGCTTTTTTATCGAAGGAGAGAATCTCGCAAAACGTGTTGTATCCGCCCATCGCCAGCACGCCGGCCGCGTTCTTCATCAGCAGTTCCGGCTGACTCTCGAACTCGATGGCTTCGACATTGGCGAGCCGGCTGATGCGCTCCCGATAGTCGCGTTGCCGCCGCCGATGAAGAAACGGGCCAAACAGGATGAATGCTGGCAGCAGGTCCGGCTCTTGCTCGTAGGCCCGTATGACCCAGTCGAGGAACTCCGCACCGTCGCCGCCGCCGCCAGTCGTGACAAACAGATAGGGCTCGCCGCCGAAGGGCTGGCGCTCAAGACGGCGCGCCGGTACCTGGCGCTTGAGATAGCCGGTGTAGACCATCTTGCGGCGGATCTGGCTTGGCACGCGCAGGCCGCTTAGCGGATCGCAGATCTGCGGCAGGCCATAGACCCAGATTTCGTTGTAGAGGCTGCGGAGCGCGGGCATGACCTTCTTCCGCTCCCACTCCGGCGCCAACAGGTCGGGGCCATCCATGATGTCGCGCATCCCGAGGACGAGCGGCACACCACGGTTGGACAACATCTCCAGGGTTTCCTTGACCTCGCCGCGCAGGCCGTGCGGTTCCTTGTCGACGATGAACAGGTCCGGGTCGAAGGTGGATGCTGTCTGACGAATGATCGCCGACCGGAGCCCGACGGTCTCCTCGATCCGCAGCCGCAAGCTTTGGGAGCTGTACTCGCCGTTGCGCATCTTGATGACGCCGGGGAGACGTACGAAGTCGACAAAGCGCCCGAAGTTGAAACTGCCGATAATCGGGGAGCCCGAAAGGATTAAGACGCTGAGATCGCGATTGCCCCGGACTAGGCTGTTGGCGATGGCACGGCAGCGCCGCAGATGCCCCAGGCCGAAGCTGTCGTGACTGTATATGAGTATGCGTCGGCCGCCACCAACGGGCATGCCAGAACTCCCACTGCCCCCGAAACCGTTGGAACTATGGCACATCCCGGTAGGGCGTCAAACGGATGTCAGCACCCATGATGACGATCGCGGATCGAAACTTACCTACCGAGAGGGCCTGAGGTATGGTGGCCGCCGAAGGTCCGGCGGAGACGTGATGGATCGCAGCCTGTTCAGTTTCATATGGAAGAACAGCCGCAAGCAGCAGCTTTATCTGCTCGCGGTGATTGTCGCTGCGTGGCCGGTGGGCTTCCTGGTGCTGGAGCTGCCGAAGGCAATCATCGACCGGGCCATTGGCGGTGGCGGCGGCGGCCCGCCCTATTCCGCAAGCTTGCTTGGGATCGAGGTTCCGTTCTTTGGGGACCAGATCACCTTCCTGATCACACTCTGCTTTGCCTTCATGGGCGTGGTCGTCGTCAACAATGGCCTCAAATACTACATAAACGTGTACAAAGGCCGCCTGGCGGAGCGGCTGTTGCGTCGCCTGCGGTTCGACCTGTTTTCGCATGTCCTGCGGTTTCCGATGCCGCATTTCAAGCGGACCAGTCAGGGCGAACTGATATCGATGATTACCGGGGAATCCGAACAGGTCGGCGCCTTCACCGCCGGCGCGTACGCCGACCCGGCCTTCCTCGGCGGGCAACTGTTGGTCGCTATCGGTTTCATCCTGGCCCAGGACTGGCGGTTGGCGGTGGCGGCCCTGGCGCTCTATCCGATCCAGATCTACATCATTCCGAAGCTGCAAAAACGCGTGAGCGCGTTGGCCAAGCGCCGACTGCGGCAGGTTCGACACCTGTCGGACCATGTGGGCGAGGCCGTATCGGGCATCAGCGAGGTCCATACCAACGATACGGCGTGGCTCGAATTGTCGCGTTTTACTGACCGGCTGGCGAAGATCTACAACATCCGCTACGAGCTGTTCCGGCGCAAATACACGATCAAGTTCCTCAACAACTTCATCGACAAGCTGGCGCCGTTCATCTTCTACCTTATCGGCGGCATTCTGGTCATTCAGGGCAATTTGACTCTGGGTGCCTTGGTGGCCGTGATTTCGGCGCACAAAGACATGTCGGCGCCCTGGAAGGAATTGCTGAACTGGTACCAGCAACGCGAGGACGCCAAGGTCAAGTACGAGCAGATCGTCACACAGTTCGACCCGCCCGGCATGCTTGCGTCGGGGTTGCAGCTCGACGACGCGGAAGATCAGGGACCGTTCGAGGGCGACGTCGAACTGAGCAATGTCACGCTAATTGACGAGGACGATGTTCAGCGCCTGAGCAACGTCACCTTCAAGATGGGCCTTGACCGGCATTTCGCGGTTGTCGGTGGGGGCGGTAGCGGCAAAGAAGAACTCGGCCAACTCTTGGCGCGGCTGGTGTTTCCCTCGCGCGGGTCGATCCGGATCGGCGGGCAGGATCTGACGCAACTGCCGCAGGCGGTGACAGGACGAAGGCTCGCCTATGTGGCCGCGAGCACGCCGCTGCAGGCGGGGGCCGTGCGGGACAATCTGTTGTACGGGTTAAAGCATCGACCGGTCAGGGCGGTCGACTACGACGATGACGGCCAACGGCTATGGGAAAGCGACTTGGCCGAGGCGCAACTGACCGGCAATGCGCCGTTCGATTATGCGGCCGATTGGGTGGACTATACGGCGGCCGGGGCGACCAACAGCGAGGATGTTTTCGGAAAGCTGGTCGAGGTGATGGACGTCGTCGATCTGTCGAACGACGTCTACCAGATGGGCCTGCGCGGGACGATCGATCCAATCCAGCGGCCGGAAATTGCCGAAAGCGTGCTGAGCGCCAGAAACGCGCTGAAGGATCGGTTGCAGGAGGACGCGTATCGGGATCTGGTCGAGCTGTTCGATCGGGAGAAGTACAACACCAACGCGACGGTCGCCGAGAACCTGCTGTTCGGTAACCCGGTCGGCGAAGGCTTCGATATGTCTGGGCTGGCCGAGAACGATTATGTCCTTCAAGTGTTGGACAAGGTCGGCCTGCGGGACAGGCTGCTGGACATCGGGCAACAGGTCGCGGCAACGATGGTCGAGATCTTTGCGGATTTGCCGCCCGGCCACGAGTTCTTCGAACAATACTCCTTCATCAGTTCCGAGGATTTGCCCGAGTTCCAAGCGTTGCTGGCGCGCGCCGACCGCGAGACGCTCACGGGGCTTTCCGACGAAGACCGAGTCAAGTTGCTGTCGCTGCCGTTCAAGATCATTCCGGCCCAACACCGTTTGGGCCTGATCGACGACGAGATCCAAGGCAAGCTGCTGGAGGCACGGCAGGTCTTTGCCGAGGACCTGCCGGCAAGCCTGAAAGGTGCGGTCGAGTTTTTCGATGCCGACAAGTACAACGCCGCGGCGTCGTTGCAGGACAACATCCTGTTCGGGAAATTGGCCTACGGGCAGGCCGAGGCCTCGCAATCCGTCGGCGCGCTCATCACCGACACGCTCGATCAACTTGGCTTGCGTGGCAGTGTTCTGGCGGCTGGCCTTGAGTTCAACGTCGGTGTCGGTGGCAGCCGTCTGTCGACTGTGCAGCGGCAGAAACTGGCCATTGGCCGGGCGTTGCTGCGTAACCCTGATTTACTGATCCTGAACGAGGCTACGTCGGTGCTCGATCCGGCGACGCAGAGTGAATTCGTGTCGCGGGTGCTCGCACACCGCAAAGGCCGGGCGGTGATTTGGATGCTGAACCGGCCGGGTCTGGCCGAACACTTCGACAGGGTGATTGTTATGCGAGACGGCCGTTCCACTGAGAACGGTGCCTTCGCGGAACTTAACAGTAACGGTGGTGTCTTTGCGGACCTGCTAAAATCAGCGGCGTGAATGCCGTGCGTGCTACCGGGGTAGGAAAAAGGTGAGTCTGAACGAGGAAGTCGAACTGCTGCGGAATATACCGCTCTTCTCAAAGCTTGAGGGGTCCAAGCTCAAGCTGCTGGCGTTCACCAGCGAGCGCCTTACCTACGAGGCTGGGCAGTTGCTCTGCAAACAGGGCGATATGGGCGACGCCGCCTACATTATCGTCGATGGAGAGGCGGCCGTGCTGATTGACTCCGCATCCGGGGAAATCCGCGTGGCCAGTCTGGGCCGGAACGATTTTGTCGGGGAGATCGCAATTCTTTGCGATGTGCCGCGGACGGCGACGGTCAAGGCGGAGAGCAAGGTGGTGGCGCTCCGTATCTCCAAGGATCTGTTCTTCCGCCTAGTCGAAGAGTTCCCGCAGATGGCGGTGGAGATCATGCGAGAGCTGGCCCACCGGCTGGAAGCGACGACAGCCCAGTTGCGCGAAGCGAAGAGTGCGTAGCGCCGGTTCGGCGCTGATTCCGTCTGCTCCTATATGAGTCGCCTTGACAGCTTTATTCGGCGGATGCTGGCGCAGCGGGATTGCCTGGCGGCAGCTGCCGGGCAAATTCAAGACCTGGAAGGTGTTGTCCTGGAGTTGGGGCTCGGCAACGGGCGCAGCTACGATCATTTGCGCGAGTTGTTGCCGCAGCGGGACATCTATGTGTTCGACCGGCGGGTGGCCTCGCATCCGGACTGTGTGCCGGAAGACCGGTTCCTGTTTCTTGGCGAGATACTCGAAACGCTGCCGAAAGCTAACGCGCAACTCGGGCGCGGCGCGGTGTTGGCGCATTGCGATTTCGGATCGGGCCGGGCAGGACATGACGCCGATGTGGCAAGGCAGCTTGCGCTGGAGTTGACGCCGCTGATCGTTGCGGGTGGCGTGGTAGTCAGCGATCAACAGCTTGCAAGCAACCAACTCAAGCCAATGCCGTTACCGGATGGCGTGCCGCTGGACCGGTACTTCATGTACACCGCCGTTTAGTCCATGGATCGGCTGGAGTTGATGATTGCGCGGCTGGTGACGCAGCGGGCGTGCCTTGGATATGCCGCGCGCGCGCTAGCCGGCCTCGATGGTCCGATCCTGGAGGTCGGGTTGGGCAAGGGACGCACCTACGACCATTTGCGCACGCTGTTTCCGGGCCGGGCAATCCATGCGTTCGACCGGGATATCCACGCGCCGGGCGACTGTGTGCCGCCCGACGGTCTTATGCACATCGGCGATTTTCGCGAGACACTGCCGAGAGCCGTTGGGGTGATAGGACGCACAGCAGTTCTAGCGCATGCGGATATCGGCACGTCGAAGCCCGATCGCGATGTTGGTCTGGCGACGGCGATTGCGCCGTTGTTGGTTCAATTGGTGCAATCGGGCGGCTTGGTGATGACCGACCGGGAGATGTCGAACCCGGCGTTGTGCGGCAGACCGCTGCCACCTGATGCTGGCGACTGGCCGTATTACCTCTACGAGGTCTGCGCCTAGCGTTGCTGTGCTGCTTGTGCAGTTGCGCGCGCAGGCGGGTAGCGGGTCAGGATGGCGGCTGTCTCCGCCATGGCTTGTGAATCATTGAAGATGGGAATGCCGGCGGCTTCGAGCTGTCCGAACCAATTCTTCCGGTGTTCGAGCGTGCCCATCATCGAATGGAAGAAGGGCATATTTGCCGCTTCGGCGGTGTGGGCGAGCGCGGCCAACCGATCAACGACTGGTGCGGCGTCGACCATGAACGGCACGACGTGGATACCCAGGACCGCGTCGAATGAATCGCTGCCATGTTCGATTGTCTTTTCGAGACATGGGCCAAATCGGTCCTCGCGCGCATCGGCGAGAAGGTCCAACGGGTTGGCGACGGACGCTTCTTGCGGCAGGGCTTGCGATAGCTCCTCAGCCATGCGGTTGGGGAGCGGCGGTAGATCCAGGCCACAGGCGGCGGTCATGTCGGTGGTGACGACACCCGGGCCACCGGAATTCGACAGCACCAGCATGCGCTTGCCCGCTAGCCCACGCGGGTAGAAGCCGAACCCTTTGATGGCCAACAGCAGTTCGCGAATGCTGTGGGCGCGGACAATGCCACTTGATGTGCAGAACTGGTCGATGGCCGCATCCGTCATCGGTTTCGCGCCGGTGTGTGCCTGGGCCGCGCGGGCACCGGGCGCGGTCGCGCCGCCGAACAGGGCAACGACCGGCTTGGTGGCGGCGGTCCTCAGCGCAACGGCGCGCAGCCGTTCCGGGTCGGCGACTGATTCAACGTAGAGCGTGACGACCGAGACAGCGTCGTTTGCGCCGAGATACTCCAGATAGTCTTCGGCGCTGAGATGCATCGCGTTGCCGACGGACACGATCTGGCTGACCGGGAGGTTTTCTTGGTTCGACTTTTGAACGACCTCCTCGGCCAGCGCGCCGGACTGAGAAATGAAGGCAATGCCTTGTTTGCCGCGTGGGCCCGCTGGCAGCGCGCGCAGGAAGGTTGGGGCGAACGCGCCCTTACCTTGCGTCATGCTCACTAGGCCGGCGCAGTTCGGGCCGGCGATGGTGACATTGTGTTGCTGGGCGATGCGGCGCAGTTCGGCATCCCGGGCCTGTCCCTCGGGACCGGACTCCGCGAACCCGCCCGGAAGAATCAAGAGGTTGCGATGGCCGCTGGACGCTGCGTCGACAACGATCTGATTGATCAGGTCGGGCCGGACGACGATGACCGCGAGGTCGGCGGGTGCCGAAACCTCGGCGATCGATTTGGCCGCGGGATGGCCGAAGCAGGTGCCGCCCCGTGGGTTCACGGGGATCACGCGTCCTTCGAAGCGCCCCTGCTCGATCATCTGCATGACCGCGCCACCCGATGACGAGGCGCGTTCGCTGGCACCGATCACGGCGACACTGGCGGGGGAGAAAAAGGGCGTGAGGTCGCGCGCCATGTCAGAGGTCTAGGTCGGCAAGAACCGGCACATGATCCGATGCCTTTTCCCAACCGCGCGCCGCCTTGAGTATCGAGGCGCTTCGCAGCCGGTCGACGAGATTGGGGCTGACCCAAATGTGGTCGAGCCGCCGGCCGCGGTCGGACTTGGCCCAGTCGCGGGCGCGGTAGCTCCACCAGGAATAGATCTTCTCTTCGGCCGGTACGAAGTGGCGCACCGTGTCGACCCAATCATGCGCCGCTTGCATGCGCTGTAGCCGCTCCACCTCGACCGGGGTGTGGCTCACCACCTTCAGCAACTGTTTGTGCGACCAGACATCATGTTCAAGCGGTGCCACATTGAAGTCGCCGACGACGACCCGGCCGGTGCCATTGGTCGGCAACCGGCCGCTCCAGTCGATCAGTTCGTCGAGGAACCCGAGCTTGTGGGCGAACTTGTCATTCTCCGCCGGGTCCGGCGTATCGCCGCCTGACGGGATGTAGATGTCATGCACCTCGAGGCCGTTGGATAGGCGCACCGCCACATGGCGGCTGTCGTTGCGGCCACACCAATTCTCCGGCTCGATCGCTTCGAATGGGTGTTTCGAGAGGATCGCCACCCCGTTGTAGGCCTTCATGCCGCGGACTTCGCGATGGGGATAACCCATCGCGCCGATTTCGAGATGAGGGAACTTGTCGTCCTCTACCTTGGTTTCCTGCAGGCAAATGACGTCCGGCGCTTCGTCCTCTGCGAGGCGCCGCAGAAGTTCGATACGCATGCGCACCGAGTTGATGTTCCAACTCGCGATGCGGAGGCTCATGGCGGCTAGCTCAGGCTGAAGTGCAGATCGCCGAGGCCGTCGATATGCCCGTGGACTTGATCGCCGGCCACCAGCGGGCCGACGCCTTCCGGTGTGCCCGTGTAGATCAGGTCGCCCGGCTGCAGATGCACTAGAGCCGACAAATGGGCGATCGTTTCGGAAACGTTCCAGATCAGTTTGCTGACGTTCGAGTCCTGCTTGGTCTCGCCATTTACCTTGATCCAGATGGCGGCGTCGTCGATATGGCCGACTTGGTCTGCCGGGTGGATGGCGGCGCAGGGTGCCGAGTTGTCGAAACCTTTGCTCATATCCCAGGGCCGGCCCTTTTCGCGGGCGGCGAGCTGCAGATCGCGGCGGGTCAGGTCGACGCCGACGCCGTAGCCATAGACATGCTCATGCGCGCGATCGACGGGGATGTCTGATCCCGCCCGGCCGATTGCGACGACCAGTTCGATCTCGTGGTGGAGATTCTGGGTCGCCGG
This sequence comes from Alphaproteobacteria bacterium, assembly GCA_028279245.1. Classification (GTDB taxonomy): domain Bacteria; phylum Pseudomonadota; class Alphaproteobacteria; order UBA6615; family UBA6615; genus JANQOE01. The sequence continues at coordinate 7,375 of JANQOE010000131.1, read as the reverse complement.
TGGAAAGGGAATAGCGGTGCCGTCCGGCACGATCGCATCGGCGGGTTTGGCGAAATAGAATGGCGGCTCGCGGTCATCCGCGCCCATTTCCCGTGCATGGGCCGCGTAGTTACGGCCGACGCAGTAGATTCGATGTATCGGGAACCGTGCCTCGCTGTCGGCGACGGCGACACTCGCAATGTCCGGGGCGGAGACGACGTAAGTCATGGGGCGTCCTGCTTCTGTGTTCTTGTTTGGTTAGAAGATGTGCAACTTGCCATCGACGATGCCCAGGGGCCAACGGCCGGCGGCAAAAAGACTGTACCGGAGGGCAAACAAATGGTCTGGGCCCGAATCCGCCAATGCCGCAAGGGCGGCCAGATAACAGGTCTGGGTGGCAGCGCCCGCTGCTGCCCGCGTCATGCCACCGTCGGCGTAGCCGGATCGGCCGGCGGCGATCGCAGCAGCACCGTGCACAATGGCGGAGGCGGTTTCCGTCACCTCGGTAAGGCTTGCAAGCAGCGCTTGTTCCGATAGCAGATCGCGCAGCGCCTCTTTCAGCACGCTGCGCTCATCTTCCTCAACTTGCCACCAGCGTGAGTCCCATGCAGGATCGTTCACGATTTGATGCGCCTGGGGCCAGTCGCCGACGCCAGCGATTTGCACATTCTGCAATGACAGCGCCGTGAGGTAGGCGGCGGCGTCCGCTTGCTCCGACGGTGTCAGTGGTTCGCCGACGGCGGCAAACCATGACTCCCGTGGAATGCGGTCCAAGAGATGCTGGACCCCGCGCCGGCCGGGAAACCGGAGTTCGTTGGCCGTGGCCGTCACGGTTGCGGTGCCTATGCCGCTTCCGCTGGGAGGTTGGGCAGAACAAGGCCCAGCTTTTCTTCGACGAGTTGCCGGGCGCGGACCACGTAGTCGGCGCGCATGTCTTCGTTGGTGCGTTGCTTGATACCGAACCTACGGAAGGTCTCGTTGTTGGGCGATTTGGACCGTCCGAAGAAGGGCGGCAGCATCGGGAAGTATCGGTCGATCCCGTCTTGCACAGCGGCGCGGCCTTCGTCGGTCGTGACAAGATCGGTGCAGAAGTCTTCGCCGAACTGCGCATGAAAACGTTCCTCGGGCATCGTCATGCGGGCGAGGTTGCGCAGGGGGTGGAAGGTGCAATGGAGCAGGTCTTCCACCTGCAGAATCTCCGCCAGATCGGCCAGCAGCTTGATGACGCAAAACTCCGGCCAGGTCTTCAGCGGGAACTCAAAAATCGATAGCGGCTTCTTGGTACCGCCCGGGACAAGGTCGGATTCGCTCATGCCGATCTGTTCGCCCAACTCCTTGAAGCGCACATGATGGCCGTATTCCTCCATGGCGACACGGCAGGTTAGCCACTTGGCATAGGGTGTCGGCGCTAGCGCGATGGCCGGTTCGTCGAAGGCCTGGGCGCCGTACAACTCGTTGATCGAGTGGCTGCGAACAATCTTGCGAACCGCTTCCTGGTATTCCGCCGGTTGTTGCTGGAACTCTTCGATCGTCTTGACGGGTTGGTAGCTGCTCTCCGACACGGGCGTTCCCCTATACAATCGGTTCTGTGTTGAAGGTTTCGAGGTCCGTTGTCAGTGCCTCGAATTCGGGCGCAAGTTGTCCGGCGACTGCGGCGGTCAATTCTTCATCCGTCCATGTCGTGCCCGCACTGCTTACTGTGGCGCGTGGACGCGCTTGGCCGAAGACGAATAGCTCGCGGCCGCGCACGCCAAACAGTTGGCCCGTGATGTTCTGTGCGGCCGGCGTTGCCAGGTAACCGACGAGCCGTGCGACATGTTCCGGCGCGACACGCATTGCGCGCTCCTTGTATTTCGCCTGTTCCTCGTTGGCGGGCTGAATGATGTCTGTCACGCGCGTCGCGGCGAACGGGGCGATGGCGTTGCAGGTGATGCCGCTGCGGGCCATGTCGAGCGCGACAACGCGCGTCAGGCCCATCAAGCCCGCCTTGGCGCTGGCGTAGGCGGCCTGCCCATAGTTGCCATAGAACGCAGCGGTCGAGACGATGTTGACGATGCGCCCCCATGCGTAGGGTGTGCCGCCGCGCCCGGCCTTTGCCTGTTCACGCAACAGCGGTGTCGCCGCGTTGCATAGATAGAATGGGGTCGACAGATTGGTCGCCAGCACGGCCTGCCAGTCTTCGGGCCGGGCCTTGAAGATGAAGGCGTCGCGCAGGATCGCCGCGTTGTTGACCAGCATGTCGAGACCACCGAACTTGGTTCGGCAGAACGCCACAGCTTCAGCGGCGGTGCCGGGGCTGGCCAGCGACGTTGTGAAGGGCAAGGCGCGGTCGCCCAGTTCTTCCGCAAGGCTTGTTGCTGGCGTCGGGTCGACGCCGTGCCCGTCGATAGCGGTGCCGCTGTCGGCGATAACGACGCTTGCGCCGCGTTTATGCAATTCTTCGACGATGGCTTTGCCGATGCCACGGCCGCCGCCGCTGACCAGGGCAACACGCCCTTCCAAATCTGCCGTCATCCGACGTCTCCCAGGGCCGCCTTCTCCGCTTCGGTATAGAAGGCGTCGGCGTGGATGTCGCGGCTCAACATGCCGCGCGATTCCAACAGGGTTTGCGCGGCTTCAACCATCGGCGGTGGGCCAGCCAGATAGGCCTTCCAACCGTCGAAATCGGTGAAACGCTGGGCAACGCGCTCATGCAGGTAGCCGGTCGGGCGTGCCGTTTCGGCGGACGGTTCCGACAGAACGCTTTCGACATCCATGTTGCCGTGGGCCGTGGCCAGGGCGCGCAACTCATCCTCCAGATAGATATCCCGTTCGTCCCGGACACCGAACATGAAGTGAATGGGTTGGTTCAAGCCTTTGGCGGCGGCGGTGCGGCAGACGGAGAGGATAGGCGCAAGACCGGAGCCGCCGGCGAGGGCCAGGATCGGTCCGGTGTGGAGTTCCCGCAGATAGGACATGCCAAATGGGCCTTCGACGGTAACGGCGTCCCCAACGGCGAGCTTGCTGCCGACATACACGCTCGTCGCACCGCCCGGTAGGTGACGGATGTGAAACTCCAGTAATGGCTCGTCGGGGCGGTTGGCCATGGAGTAGTCGCGGGCCGGTTGTCCGTCGAATGTGACCTGGGCGTATTGCCCGGCGGAGAAAGTGAACGGGCCGCCGCCGTCGATCTTCAACCAGACCCGCCGAATGTCGTGGGTTGCGTCATCGATCCGGTGCACATGGCATTGCAGCGTGCGGCGCGGGTGGACGATGGCCTCGTCCGCATCCAGCCAGGCGACCTCGGAATCCTCCCAGGGCACGGACCGGCAGGCGAGTATCAGGCCGCGGGCGCGCTCGTCTTCCGAAAGGGCGAACTCGGAGTACGGCGACATCTCGACATCGCCGCTATGGAGGTGGGATTTACAGGCGCCGCAATTGCCGGACTGACAGCCATGGGGGTAGGGGACGTCTTGGCGCAGGGCCGCCGACAGGATGGTTTCGCCGGTTTCGACCTGGATCGGCGCGTCGTGCTGACGGATTTTGACGGAGAAGGACATCTGTCCAAAAACTAGGCTGAAACCGTTAGTTGGGCAAACTATTCGACTGGCTAACTATTTTGGCTTCGCTTTGGCGTAGGCGCCGGTCGCTTCGCCGAAGGCCCTGAAAATGGCGGAATAGAAGGGGTTTTCGCTGGCCTTGTATTCCGGGTGCCACTGTACACCGAGGGCAAGGCCCTTTGCCGTCTTTACCGTTACGGCTTCGACCACCCCGTCCTCGCTGACGGCCTCGACCGCCAAAGGGTCGGCGAGCCGGTCGATGGCCTGGCCGTGCAGCGAATTGACCCGGACCGTGGTCCCGTCTTCGCCGGCCTGCTTAGCGATGGCGGCGAGCAGGCCGCCGGCGGTTAGTTGGACCGGATGGCGGAGCCCGTAGCGGACATCCGGGTCCGGGTCTTGCGGCATGCGGTGATCGTTCTTGCCGGTGACCTCCTGCAGATGTTGGTGGAGCGTCCCGCCGAAGGCGACGTTCAGCTCCTGAATGCCGCGGCAGATGGCCAGGACCGGCAAGCCCATTTCGATGGCGGCGCGGATCAGCGGCAGGGTGGTTCCGTCACGGGCCGGGTCATGCAGGGTGCCATCTCGGCTAGGCGGTCCGTTGTAATGGTGGGGCTCCACGTTGCTGGGGCTGCCGGTCACCATCAGTCCGTCGAGGCGGCTCAGCAGGCCGGCGATGTCGAGTGCGCCGCCGTTCCGGCGGTCGCCGATCGGCGGCAACATGACCGGGATCACGCCGCTGCATTCGGCTACGCTAAGGATGTATTTGCGGCCGACGGTGTAGATGACCTGGCCGTTGTTGTCCCTTTGGCAGCCGGTGACGCCGATCAACACTGGGTCTTCGCCGGTGTGCAACATTCCGTGTGGTCCTGGTCAGGGTCTCGGTCGGATCGTATCTAGTCCTATGTCGAGCAGGCGCAAAGTGGACTGATGGAAGAAGCGCTCCAGTTCAAGACTGTCGTTCTGGCGATTTGGTTCGCTCTGTTCTTCCTGTTGGAACGATGGCGGCCCGCTGCCAAACTGCCAATTGCTCTGGCATCGGGCCGGCAACCCAAGCTGATGCGGCTGGGCCGTAACGGTGGGCTGTTCGTGCTCAACAGCGTGCTTTCACTGGCCGTGATCGTGCCGATCACCGCTTTCGCCAACGACCTGGCCCTGGGGTTGCGTCCGGAATGGTGGAGCGGTGCGCTTGGCCTCGGGCTCGATCTGCTGGTGCTGGAGTTGTTTATCTATTGGTGGCACCGGGCCAACCACGAAGTGCCGTTCCTCTGGCGGTTCCATGAGATCCACCATCTTGACGAGACCCTGGATACGACCAGTGCCTTTCGCTTTCATTTCGGCGAAGTGTTTCTGTCGGCGGTCGCGCGGGGCGTCGTCGTCGTCGTGCTGACGATACCGGTGACAGCGGTCATCCTGTTCGAGACCGTGTTGCTGTTAGCGGCGTTGTTTCACCATTCGAATGTGCGGCTGCCGCAACGGTTCGAGAAGCTGTTGAGCCTCGTCTTCATCACGCCGGCGATCCATTGGGTGCATCACCATGCGGTGCGTGCTGACACGGACTCCAACTACGGCACTTTGTTTAGTTTTTGGGATCGGCTGTTTCGGTCGCGCAGCCACAGCGCGCGGGGGGTGGATATGCCGATCGGTGTCGAGCGTGAAGAAGAGCGGCCGTTGCCGCAGCTTGTCGTGCGCCCGTTCCTGCCGCGTTAGTTGGGAAAGTTGCGCGGGTCGGCAGTGCTGAACAGATCGTTGTCCAGGTCGATACCAAACACCGGATCCATCAATGCGACGTCCACCTGCTGACCTTGCGGGTCGATCACTTCCCATTTCACCAGCCGCAGCGGGTTGTCTTCGAACACCACGGTCAGGGTGCCGTTCTCCGCTTTGTCTTTTTGGACGGCCGACACGCGAATGGTCGAGGCCGCGCGTTCAAAGCCGGTGATGGTCACGCCCTCGGACAAGTCGACCCTGTCGCGTAGCAGGAAGTAGGCGGGCGTGCGACTCACCGGCACGTAGGAGACCTGCTCCAGATCGCTGTCGTAGTAGAGCATGAACCGTCCGCTGGCGACGATGCGCACCGGGGTCGGCGGCTCATAATCAATACGGATGCGGCCCGGACGCGACAAGCGAATGCGGCCCTGGGCGATGGCGCCGCCGGATAGCTGGACAAAGCGGCTGTCCATCGTTGTCAGTGTGTTGAGGTAGTTCTCGATCCGCTCGATGTCGGCGACGTCCTCCGGAGACAGCGCGGTCGACTGCGCCTGGGCCACCGATGCGCTGATGGTGATAAGAACGGCAAGGACGGCGGCGGCAAGCACTCTCATCGACTGCACATAGGCATGGTGTTCGGCCTGGCCAAGATCACACTTCGTTGACCAGCACTTCGCGTTTGCCGACATGGTTGGCAGTGCTGACAACCCCTTCCTTCTCCATCTGCTCGATGATCCGGGCCGCGCGGTTGTAGCCGATCTGCAGGTGCCGCTGAATGAAGCTGGTTGAGGCCTTGCGTTCCCGTGCAACCAGCGCCACGGCCTGGTCATAGAGCGTGTCGCCGGAATCTCCGCCTTCCGCCGAGCCGTCGAAGCCGGGGATGCCGGCGGCGACGTCTTCGTCTTCGGTGACGTCGTCGATGTAGTCGGGTTCGCCCTGCTGTTTGAGGAAGGCGACGATGTCCTCGACCTCTGCATCGGAAACGAAGGGACCGTGCACGCGGGTGATGCGGCCGCCGCCCGCCATGTGCAGCATGTCGCCCATGCCGAGCAGTTGCTCGCCACCTTGCTCACCAAGGATCGTGCGGCTGTCGATTTTCGTGGTGACCTGGAAGCTGATGCGGGTCGGGAAGTTGGCCTTGATGGTGCCGGTGACGACGTCGACCGATGGCCGCTGCGTGGCCATAATAAGGTGTATGCCGGCGGCGCGGGCCATTTGGGCCAGTCGCTGGATGGCCGCTTCCACATCCTTGCCGGCGACCAGCATCAGATCGGCCATTTCGTCGACGATGACCACGATGTAGGGCAGGGGCACGCTTTCCAGCGGCTGGTCCTCGTGCACAGGCTTGCCGGTGTCCGGATCGAAGCCGGTTTGCACGCGGCGGGTCAGCACCTCGCCCTTCTTGCGGGCCTGCTCGATGCGCTGGTTGTAGCCGGCGATGTTGCGCACGCCCAATTTCGACATGGAGCGGTAGCGCTCTTCCATCTCGCGCACGACCCATTTCAACGCGACGACGGCTTTTTTCGGGTTCGTAACGACCGGCGCCAGCAGGTGAGGAATGCCGTCATAGACCGACAATTCCAGCATCTTCGGGTCGATCATGATGAATTTGCAGCGGTCCGGCGGCATCCGGTACAGCAGCGACAGGATCATCGAATTGACGCCGACGGACTTGCCGGACCCGGTGGTGCCGGCGATTAGCAAGTGGGGCATGCGGGCCAGATCGACCATGATCGGGGCGCCGCCGATGTCCTTGCCAAGAGTCATGACCAGGGCGCCGCGGGCCTCTTCGAACTCGGCCGCCGACAACAGTTCACGCAGTAGGACGATTTCGCGCTGGGCGTTCGGTAGTTCGATACCGATCACGTTGCGGCCGGGGACAACCGCGATACGCACGGAAACGGCACTCATCGAACGGGCGATGTCGTCGGCGAGGCTGATGACGCGGCTGGTCTTGGTGCCGGGCGCCGGCTCCAACTCGTAGAGCGTGACAACCGGACCCGGGCGCACTTTGACGATTTCGCCGCGCACGCCGAAATCTTCGAGCACCGCCTCGAGCAGACGGGCGTTTTCTTCCAGTGCTTCTTCGTTGATGCGGGTGCCGCGCTTCTTCTCGTTCTTGGCGTCTTTCAACAGGTCGAGTGGCGGCA
>JANQOE010000129.1 GCA_028279245.1 Alphaproteobacteria bacterium | reverse complement strand
GTTCCAGCACTGCGGCGGATTCGACATCAGTCTGTGCTTGCGTCGCGTCGCCGCGGCCCGGGGTGAACGGCACCGTCACGTCGTGACTGGCTTGCTTCGCCGCCGCCTCGATGGCCGCGCCGCCACCGAGGACGATCAAGTCGGCGAGCGAGACCTGCTTGCCGTCGGTCCGCCCGTCGTTGAATGCACGCTGGATGCCTTCCAACGTTTCGATGACCGTCGCCAACTGGGCCGGCTGATTGACCTCCCAGTCCTTCTGCGGTGCCAGACGAATACGCGCGCCGTTGGCACCGCCGCGCATGTCGGAACCACGGAAGGTCGCCGCCGATGCCCACGCTGTTGACACAAGCTGCGCGACGGACAGACCGGACGCAAGGATCTCCGCCTTCAGCGAAACGATGTCGGCGTGGTCGATCAGTTCATGGGTCACCGCCGGGATCGGGTCCTGCCACAGCAGTTCTTCCACCGGCACCTCTTTGCCGAGGTAGCGGGCGCGTGGGCCCATGTCACGGTGGGTCAGCTTGAACCACGCCCGCGCGAACGCGTCGGCGAACTCGTCCGGGTTCTTGTGGAACCGTCGCGAAATCGCTTCGTAGGTGGGGTCCATGCGCAACGCCATATCGGCGGTCGTCATCATCGGCGCGTGACGCCGCGACGGGTCGTGCGCATCAGGCACCGTCGTTTTCGCGGAAGCGTCCGTCGGCGTCCATTGATGCGCACCGGCCGGGCTCTTGGTCAGCTCCCACTCGTAGCCGAACAGCGCATCGAAAAAGCCGTTGTCCCACTTGATCGGATCCGCGGTCCACGCGCCCTCGATGCCGCTGGTAATGGTGTCGCCGCCCTTGCCACTGCCATGGCTACTCAGCCAGCCCTGGCCCTGGGCTTCGATCGGCGCGGCCTCCGGCTCCGGCCCGACCAGCGCGGCATCGCCCGCTCCGTGCGCCTTACCGAAGGTGTGGCCGCCAGCGACCAGCGCCACGGTCTCTTCGTCGTTCATCGCCATCCGACCGAAGGTGTCGCGAATGTCGCGGGCCGAGGCGACCGGGTCGGGATTGCCGTTCGGGCCTTCCGGGTTCACATAGATCAGGCCCATCTGCACGGCTGCCAGCGGGCTTTCCAGGTCGCGGTCGCCGGAATAGCGTTCGTCGCCGAGCCAAGTGTTCTCCGGACCCCAGTAGATGTCTTCCTCGGGTTCCCAGATGTCTTCGCGGCCCCCGGCAAAGCCAAAGGTCTTGAAGCCCATCGACTCCAGCGCGCAATTGCCGGCGAGGATAAGCAGGTCGGCCCAGGAGATTTGCCTTCCGTACTTCTGCTTGATCGGCCAGAGCAACAGCCGCGCCTTGTCCAGATTGCCGTTGTCAGGCCAGCTATTGAGCGGCGCAAAGCGCTGCGAGCCGGACCCGCCGCCACCGCGGCCGTCAGAGGTGCGATAGGTGCCGGCGCTGTGCCAGGCCATGCGAATGAACAACGGGCCGTAGTGACCATAGTCCGCCGGCCACCAGTCCTGGGACACGGTCATCAGCGCGAAGAGGTCTTTCTTGACGGCGTCCAGGTCGAGCTTCTCGAATTCCTCGGCATAGTCGAAATCGTCGCCCATCGGATCGCCCGCCGGCGAATTCTGGTGCAGCATCTTCAGGTTCAGTTGGTTCGGCCACCATTTCCGGTTGGACATGGCCGCATTCGATGTCGGCAGGCTATGCCCATGCATGACCGGGCATTTGCCTTCGGTGGTTGGAGAGCCTCCATCCATGGTTCGATCCTCTCACTTCACTGATTGGGTGCTACCTCCGACATAAGGGAGGTGTTGAAATAAGAGAAATCGTATGAAATCATTTCTGTAATCGATAATGCCGATTAGTGAGCCGCGACATGAACACCCGCGATCTGGAATATCTGGTCGCCGTCGCCGAGGAGCTGCATTTCGGCCGCGCTGCGGAGCGCTGCCATGCCAGCCAGCCGGCCCTCAGCGGCCAACTGCGCAAATTGGAGGACCGCCTCGGCGTCCAGGTGTTCGAACGCAACAAGCGGTCCGTCCGCCTGACGGACGTTGGCCGAGAAATTGTCGAGCGGGCGAGAACGGTACTGTTTCATGTCGATGCGTTGGAGCGGGTCGCCGCGGCCAGCCGCGACCCCTTCGCCGGCCATTGCACCCTCGGCATGCCGCCGACCATCGGCCCGTTCCTCACGCCGTTGTTGTTGCCGGCCCTAAGACATTACGTGCCGGACCTGCAGTTGGACCTGGTGGAAGATTTCACGGACAACCTGGAGAAGCAGTTGGCCGCCGGCGAGTTGGACATGGCGATCCTCGCGACCAGCCCGACCCAGGCAATCCTCTTGGAAACCGTCTTATATGAAGAACCGTTCTGGGTGGCGCTGCCAAGCGGCCATCCGCTCACCGAGCAGGAAACCGTGGACGTCGAGAAGATCGAGCCGCGCGAACTGTTGTTGCTGTCGGACGGTCACTGCCTGCGCGATCAGATATATGAGGTGTGCAAGCTGAACCGGGACTCGGCGTCGGGGGAGGGAGCACCGCGCACCCAGAAGACGAGTCTTTCGACCATTCTGTCATTGGTCGGCTCCGGGCATGGCGTGACCCTCGTCCCGGCGATGAGCCTGGGCGACGCGTGGGTAACCGATGCCGGCATCGCCGTGCGGGCCGAACAGAGCGGCACCGCCGGCCGCACCGTGCGGCTAACCTTCCGCCGCGAATACCCACGCATGACGTTGGTGGAAAAGATCGCCGATATCATCGCCGGCATCGTGCCGAACACGGTCCACCCCGTACGCCGTTGACTCGGATACCCATGCTAAGCATCGCGAAAACGAACACAGGTCAAGAAGACTAGGCGCAATGATTGCGGTCCAACGGGACCCTATCGCGAGCCGCGGGTTTTGACTGCGTGCCATCATCCAATCGCCGACAATTGCTAAAATACCCAAAGACTTAGCGGGCAATCAGCGGTGATTATTGTTGATGTTCTGATGCGTTTGGCAGAGCATTGTGTCGTTACTCACCGGTAACCACGAGCGGTAGTCGTTCGCAATGTCGCGCACTGCAACAAGATCAGGGCAACGGACCAATCGACCGCCACGCATGATGTGTTGGGAGTGCATTGCATGACGTCCGCAAGTGAAATCATGAACGGTTGGAGCGGCCCGAGCAGCTGCGCCGAACTGGATTTCACCGAGGCCGAGGTGCAAGTCTACGGCCCGTACATGGGTGCCGTCGCGATCATGCGCGACACCCTGCGCCACCAAGGCTTCCGGCGAATAACCGCTCATACCAAACCGGAAGATCTCATTGCCGACCTGGCGGCGCGCCAGCCCGATCTCCTGGTCGTCGATGTTGACGAAGCGCCCGACAAAACCTGTGAAATCGTCCGCGACATCCGTTTCCGCCGCGAAGGGACCAACCCGTTTATACCGGTGGTCGCGATGTCCGGTGGTGTGCAACAGATCCGCGCCTCGTTGATTGTCAACAGCGGCACCGACGATGTGTGGTTGCGTCCGGCATCTGCCAGTGCGGTTCGCACCCGGCTCGGTCGCCTGGTGCGGTCGCGCAAGCAGTTTGTCGGCACACCGAGTTATGTCGGCCCGGACCGGCGTGGCCCGGACCGCGCCGGCGGTGGGGGAATCCCGTTGTTGGATGTGCCGAACCGGTTGCGCTCGAGAGTTCTGGGGATCACCGGCGAGAGCGAAGCAGACAGTATCGAGGAGACCTATCGGGAGTTGGCGACCCAGCAGGTGCGCCGCATGGGATTTGCCATCCGCTCCGCTGTTCAACAGCTCCGCGCAATGGCTGCGAGCGGCCAGTCGGCCAGGAGCGACACGCGCCTGCAACGGCTCTGTGGGGAGCTCGACGGACTCACCGCGCAGTTGACGGAACAGGGATACACCAACCTGTCCGGCATGCTTGAGCTCGCGCAGGCCGCACTGGCCGAGAATGCGAAAGCCGACACCTTGACCGCCAAACAGCTCGAGGTGCTGCAGCTGCACGGTGACAGCCTCATCGCCACCGTCTGTTCCGGCGGCGAAGGGCAGGAGGTGCTTGGCACCGGCCTGCAGCAGGCGGCTGTCCGGGTCGGCCGCAAGTCGCACTCGGCTGAGTCACGCGCCGTCTGATCCGCGTCTAGCCGCTCGGCCAGGCCCGATGGTGCAGGTCGATGACATAGGCGTGCTTGTGTTTCATCGCGGCGTGGCGGTGCGGATGACGGTGGGGCTCCGGGCCCTCCCAGCCTTCGTGATCGTGGTGGTGGTGCACGTCGTGCACATGCACATGATCATGGTCGGCCATTTCATGTTGATGTTCCAGATCGGTTGCGTCGCCCGCCGGCCACAACAATAGGGCCGCCGCGCTCACGGCCACGGTGAGCACCGCCAGCACCGCAAACGCCGTCGTCAGACCGAGGCCGCCGCCCAGCCAGCCGGCGAGCACATAGGCAATCAGCCAACAGCCATGGGAAAGTGCGAACTGCGCGGCAAACAGCGCCGGGCGGTTGTCCTCATCGGTGGACCGCGCGACCAACCGGCCGGACGGTGTCAGGACCAGCGACCCGCCGGCGCCAAGGATGAACCACGCGGACAACAGCGTCACCCATCCCGGTGCCGCCAGTCCCAACAACAGCCCAACAACTAGCACCAGACCACCGCCCAGCATGAACGGACGATCCGGCCAGCGATCCAACAGGCGGGGCAGGGCCAATGCCACGATCATCGAGCCCGCGCCGGCCGCGGCGAAGGCCAGCGCGGTTTGTGTCTCAGTGCCACCCAGTTGGTCGCGGACCAGGACAACCGTATTGACGATCACCATCGCCCCGCCACAGGCGACCGCAAACGACAGCGCGAGCAGGCCGCGCAGACGCGGCGTCTTCAGATACACCCAGAGGCCGAAGCTGATGTTCCCCCAAACTCCGCTCTCACGCCCCTGCACCCGCCGCGCCGGCAACCGGACCGACAGAACCAGTACGGCGGAGGCCAGGAACGCGACCGCGTTGGCGGCGAACAGTCCGTCGAAGCTCACGAGCAACAACGCCGCCGCAGCCAGTGCCGGGCTCAACAGGTTCTCCAGATCGTAGGCCAGGCGGGAAAGCGACAGCGCCCGGGTATAAGTGGCCTCGTCGGGCAAAATGTCCGGGATCGTGGCTTGGAAGGTCGGGGTGAAACCGGCGGTGAAGCTGTTCAGCAGGAAGATCAGCAAATAGATCTGCCAGACCTCGCTGACGAAAGGTAGCAGCAGCACCGTGGCGGCGCGGGCCAGGTCGAGGACGATCAGCAGCGTCCGGCGCGGCAGCACATGGGCAAACCCGCCGACCAGCGGCGCCACGCCGACATAGGCGACCATCTTCAGCGCCAGCGCCGTACCGAGCACCACGCCGGCCTGACCGCCGGCCAGTTCGAACGCCAGTAGTGCCAGGGCCACGGTCGACAACCCGCTGCCGACCAGGGCGACCACCTGCGCCAGGAACAGGCGGCGGTAGACGGGATGGGCGAGTGGTGACATCGCGCTCAGACTACCCGACAATTCACCGCGCCGCAGGATTGTCCTTGTCGCCCGGATAACGCAAAAAGCGGCGAACCTGACGCGCCCGGCCAACATGCTTCTGTCGGCGCCGCACCTCCAACCCCTCGGGAGTGACGATTTGACCAACCCATTCCTGCGCGAGATCCGTGAGCAGCCCCAGGTGATCGCGGCCTGCGCAGCTAACTTCACGGGCGACGGTCTGGACGAATTGCGGCGCGAATTGCAGACCGGGGCCTTCGACCGGGTGGTCATGACCGGGATGGGCAGCAGTCTCTATAGCTGCCACCCGCTGTTGCTGACCCTCTCCGCGGAGCTCGACCTTCCCTGCACTGTGTGGGACGCGTCCGAGCTGGTTAGTTTCGGGATGCACCAGCTCACCGGCCGCACCCTGTTCATTGCCGTGTCCCAATCCGGCGAGAGTGGCGAGCTGCAGCATATCGCGCGGCTGCAGCGGCCGGCCCGCGTCGTCAGTGTCACCAACGGGTCCGACAACACCTTGGCGCGCTGGGCCGACATTTCGCTCTGCACCCAGGCCGGCGCTGAAAAGGCCGTCTCCGCGAAAACCTACACCGGTGGCCTCGCCTTCCTGCATTTGCTTGGCTTGCATCTGACCGGCGGTGATGTCGACGCCGGCCGCACTGCGCTCAGTCGCCTGGCCGGCGACGTCGAAGGATTGCTCGCCCGTTTCGAACAAGAGCTGCCGCGCCTCCCGGCGGATCCGACGACCCTCGGCTTCCTGGCCTTCATCGGTCGTGGTCCCAGCCTGGCCAGCGCCCTGACCGGCAGTCTGATCACTCAGGAAGCGACCAAGATGCCCTGCGCCGGCTATTCCGGCGGCGGCTTTCGCCATGGGCCGTTGGAGCTGGCCCGGCCCGGGTTCAACGCCGTGATCTTCGACGGCAGCGGGACTGCCCAGACCCAGAGCCGCACGATGGCGGCGCAACTCGCCGGGATCGGTGCGTCGGTGACATTGATCACCACTGCACCCCCAGCCGACCGCGACGGCATATCGCATTGGGCGATTCCGGCCACGGCGCCAGCGCTGCTGCCGATCGCCGAAATCATCCCGGTCCAACTGATGACGGTGTGGCTCGCCCAATCCAGGGGCTACGATCCATCGGAGTTCGAGCATGGCAGCAAAGTGACCGGCGAGGGCTAAAGCGGTTTCGCCCCGAATGGGCCACAATCGGTTCAGCCCGTGTTCAGCGGCTGTTGCTCATCGTGAAGCCCATGCTGCACCGCATACCGCTCATCTTCACCCTTGTCCTGTCCCTGACCCTGTTGCTGCGGCCCGATGCCGCTACGGCGGCCTGCGGCAACCTGTTCAACGACGTCCGGGCCGAAGTCGCGAGCCTTCTCGAGACTCGTGCCTGGTACGGCGGGGCACTCCGCCGGCACGCCGCGGTGCCCGAATGTCTGGGCTGGGCGCTTGATGACCTGAATGCGGCGATGGAGGCGAACGGCCGGTTCGTTGAACCCGGCGGTTGGAACGCCGTCCTCCGCCGCATCGGGGCGATCTCAACCCAGACCGAGATTCAGTACTGGTCGGCCAGCCGCGGGCGTTGGCGCCAACTGCTGGATGACGCCGCCGCCTTGCTGAGCGACGATCCCGCCGCGGCGCGCGGCGACTTTCTGCCGGTGGAGCTGCAAGCCGGCCGGACCTTGTACCTGCGGCAGCGCGCCAACGGCGACGACAATGACGTGGTGATGCGCCTGCGCATCCACGAACGCACCGCGGATCGTCTGGTGATCGGTTTGGAAAATGCTGGCGCGGTGCCGGTACACCCGCTGGTCCGCATCGATCCGGCCGCCACCAGGGTCGCCTTGATGATCGAACACGAAGGCGGCGGCCGGTTCCGCTACCGCAGTCTGATGGCCCTCGATTTGGAACTGGGGCCATTCCTGCCGTATCTGGTCGAGAAATCCTTGCGGCATCGGTCCGTTGCATTGTTCCGCTTCGTGGCCGGTATTCCGACCGATCTGGAACCCCACGCCGACGGTGCCTAGCGACCTGGCCTAGAACCAGTGGCGGGTTGTCGCCCGCCGGGCCGATAATGCTAAGCTGTCGCGTCCGCCCGCCAACCCGGGGAGCAACCGGGGTCCCGGGTCCTATTGGGAGGAGTGAATGACAGCCATCAATCGGCGCCGGTTTGTCCGCGGCGCGCTTTCGACGGCCCTGGCCGGTCCGCTGCTGGCCCATCCGGCTTTGGTCAAGCTTGGCCGCGCGGCTGATTTTTCGGGTCAGACCCTGCGTTTTATGATCATCAACCCGCACGCGGGCTCGGTCGATCCGTTGTCGGCGGCATTCGCCGAACTGACCGGCGCCGAAGTCGAGTCGGTCAGCGTGCCCTACGACCAGATCACCGCCCAGTCGACCCTCGACGTGATGTCGGGCACCAACGACATGGACGTGTTCGAATACTGGTACGTCGACAAGGAAGCGCTGGTCCGCGACGGCATCCTGGCCGATATCACCGACCGCATCGCGGCGGATCCGGAGATTGATCCCGACGATTTCCTCGGCTCGCTGTACGACACCTACACCCTGGTCAACGGCCGCCGCTACGGGCTGCCCTATGACGGCGACACCCACGTGCTGTTCTTCAACCGGACCATCCTGGAACGCAACGGCGTCGAACCGCCGGCGACATGGGACGACTACACTCAGGTCGCCAAGGCGATCACCGAGGCGGAAGGCAATGGTGGCGTGCACGGCGCGCTACTGATGGGCAAGCAGTTCCCGATCATCATCGGTTCAAGCTACGCCAACCGGCTGGGTGGCTTCGGCGGCAACTTCCTCGATGCCGACGGCAACCCCGCCCTGGCCACCGACGCCGGGATCGCCGCGGCGCAAGCGATGCTCGACGCGGCGCCGTGGGCCGTGCCCACCCCACTGGAAACCGAATTCGGCAATTCGATCCCGGTGTTCCTGAGTGGCGGCGCGGCGATGATCGAGTTCTGGACCGATCTCGGCACCTGGTCGCAAGACCCGGGGCAAAGCCAGATCGTCGACGAATGGGGCGTCGTGCCGATGCCGGTCGGCGGCGGCAACACCGTCAACCGTCCGGCGCTCAACGCGGGCTTCGGTTTCGGCGTGTCGTCCGGCTCCGGCAATCAGGATATGGCCTGGGAGTTCGTCCGCATGGCGGCGAGCAAGGAGTTCCATACCCGGGTGCTGACCGACAACACCACCGGCGTCGACCCGACCCGCCGGTCCGCTTTGCCGGCCTATCGCGACTTCGCACCGCTGCAGGCCGACGCGGTCGAACAAGCCATCGGCAACGCCTTCTCCTGGCCGACCAAGCCGGAGTCACCGGAACTGATGCAGGTGCTGGCTGATGAGCTGGGTGCCATGCTGGCCGGCGACAAGACGGCAGAGCAAGCCATGCAAGACGCGGACAATGCGTGGCAAGACATTCTAGGCTAGTACGTATCGACGGGTGGCGGGCGCTGACGGTGCCTGCCACCCGTCATGTTTTTTTGGGGACGGGGATAGAGTGACGGTTGCGCCGGGCGTCGCGGCCATGCCGCGCGGGCAAGCGTTGTTGCGCGGGAACCGCTTCGACCGCCGCCGGCTGGTGCTGTGGGGCCTGACAGCGCCCCTCGTTCTGGGCCTGGTCGTCTTCGCCGTCTATCCGTTCATCTATCTCGTTTTTCTGTCCTTCTCGAAGTCGAACCTCGGCACGCTGTTCCAGGATTGGGTCGGTTGGGCAAACTATGGCGACGCGGTCGGCGACCCGAAATTCACCGCCTCGCTGCTGCGGTCGACCATGTTTGCACTGGTCACGACGGCGGTCACGCTGGTCCTTGGCATGGCGGTCGCGTTGCTGCTCGACACCGCTGTCCGCGGCCGTCACCTGCTGCGCACCCTCATGCTGCTGCCCCTATTGACGCCGCCAGTCACCGTTGCGGTCATGTGGCAACTGTTGCTGATGCCGAAGGGCGGCTGGGTGAACAGCTTCCTGATGGATCTGAGCCTGCTGAGTCAGCCCGTCAGTTTCCTCGGCAGCCCAGTGTTTGCTTTCCCGGCGATCAGCCTCGCCGATGTTTGGCAGTGGACGCCCTTTGTCGCCATCATGATCTTCGCCGCGTTGCAGACCTTGCCCGAGGATATCTTCGAAGCAGCGCAACTCGACGGCGCGTCACGGACCCAATCCTTCTTCTACGTCACCTTACCAATGCTGCTGCCGGCGCTGTTCACCATCGCTGTGTTGAAGCTGGTCATCGCCTTCAAGGTATTCGATCTGGTGTTCGTGCTGACGGCCGGCGGACCGGGGCAGCGCACCACCGTGTCGTCCTTCCACATTTATCGTGTCGCCATTCAGCAATTCAACGTCGGCCTCGCCGCCGCGCAGACCCTGGTCTTCGCGGTCTTGGTCGGGTTGGTCACGCTGCCCTTCACCACGGCCCATGACTGGGCCCTGAAGAAGTTCCATTGATGAGCGACGTCGCCCTCAACCGCATCCGTACCGGCCTCATGGGCCTGGTGATGCTGTTCTTCATCTTTCCCATGATCTTCATGTTCATGGTGTCGTTGAAGTCCCAGTCCGACATCGCCTCCGGCGGCTTCTTCCCGGAACAGCTGTTTTGGCAGAACTACCCCGACGCCTTTGGCTCCGTCGCCGTCGCCACGTTCCTCCGCAACTCGATCATCGTCGCGACAGTCGGCGCGCTAATCACTTTGCTCATCGCCGTGCCCGCCACCCACACGATTGTCCGGCACCAGGTCGGCGGCAAGTTTCTGCCCGCGTTTATCCTGGCGACCTATGTCGCGCCGCCGATCGTCGCGCTGTTGCCGTTGTTCTTTCTGTTGCGCAGCACCGGCCTGATCAACACCAGCATCGGCCTGGCCATCGTCTACGGCGTCATGAATCTGCCGGTCGCCTTTTGGCTGCTGTCGAGCTTCGTCCGCCATCTGCCCGTTGACTTTGAGGAAGCGGCGCGCATTGACGGGGCTGGCCACCTCGGCGTGCTGCGCCACATCGTTGTGCCGCTGATGCTGCCCGGCATCATCAGCACCGGCATCATCTGCATGATCCTCGGCTACAACGAGTTTCTGTTGGCCTCGTTCTTCACCCGCAGCGAAGCAACCCAGACACTGCCGGTCGGCCTGTCGCTGTTTCAGGGCGACCGCCAACTGCGCTTCGGTCAGATGGCGGTGGCGTCGCTGGTCGGTATCATCCCGTTGTATTTCCTCGCCGCGTTCTTCCAACGCTGGCTCATTCGCGGTTTGACCACAGGGGGGGTTCGATAGGGAAGGTGACCAATGGCAACAAGCAGTGCGGCGCATGAACTAAGCGCCTTGGTCGATACGTTGCTGCCGGGGGACTCACGGTTCCCGTCGGCATCCAGTGTCGGGACCCACGGCCTCCTGGCCGGCCGGTTGCGGGTTGTGTTAGGCGGCGATGGTCTGTCCCGAGTCTTGGTCGCGCTGGAACAGGCCGGCGGGCCGTTGCACACTGCGACCTACCGCGCCGCTGTCGTCGCGCGGTTGGAGGAACAGCAGAGCGAGCTGTTCGCCAGCGTCCGCATGGCCTCCTATTTATCTTACTATCAGAATCCCATTGTCATCGAAGCGGTGCGCTCCTTGGGACGCGTCTACAACGATGCGCCGCAACCCAATGGGTACGCCCTGCCACCCTTCGATCCGCAGGACAGGTGGCAGGCCCCGACCCACCAACGCGGCGCATTTGTCGCAACGGAAAGCGTCAAACCGGTCGACCTCGCGCCGTTACCGGAGGACCCGACCGCGCCGGAAGACTGGAGCCAACGATGACCACGGCGAACGATCATACCGATGTCGTCATCGTCGGTGCTGGCGCTGGTGGCGCCATCTCCGCCAAGGTGCTGGCGGAGCGGGGTATCAACGTCGTTTGTCTGGAACAGGGTCCCTGGCACCTGCCGGAAAGCCGCCCCCATAGCAGTCCTGATTGGGAGTGGCGGCGACTGACCGACTGGCACATCGCGGTGAACCAGCGTCAGGCGGCCCGCGACTACCCGATCGACACGTCCGACGAGGCCACGCTGATGTGGTCAGGCGTCGGCGGCAGCACGGCGATCTACACCGCCACCTGGCCGCGTTTTCGTCCCACCGATTTCCGCAAGGGCGTCGAACACGGTCTCGCGCCGGACTGGCCGATCACCTACGAAGACCTGGCGCCCTTCTACGAGATGTCGGACCAGGCCTGCGGCATCTCCGGCTGGGATGGCGACCCGGCCATCCCGCCGCGCGGCGCGTTTCAGACACGGCCGTTACCACCGGGACCGGTCGGACCGGTCGCCGCGCGCGGCTTCGACGAGTTGGGTTGGCACTGGTGGCCGATGCCCTGTGCCATCATCGCCGACGAGTACCAGGGGCGGCCCGCCTGCAACAATTGCGGCAACTGCCAAAGCGGCTGTCCACGCGGATCACTCAACGACATGGCGGTGACCCATTGGCCCCAAGCCATCGCCGCCGGCGTCGACCTGCGCACGGACTGCCGCGTGGAACAGATCGAAACTGACAAGGACGGCCGCGCCACCGGCGTGGTCTATGTCGATCGGCACACCGGCGTGCGCTTCCGGCAAACCGCTGACGTGGTGATCGTCGCGGCCAACGGTGTCGGCACACCGCGCCTGCTGTTGATGTCAGAGGGCGCGAAGCACCCGAACGGCCTAGCCAACAGCTCCGACCAGGTCGGCCGCAACCTCATGCACCACATGTACGCGATTACCGAGGCCTGGGTCGACGAGCCGACCGACACGCACCAGGGCGTTACATCGGCCGCCCATATCTGCGAAGAGTTTGCCGAGACCGATACGGCCCGCGGCTTCGTCAACGGCTTCACCATGCATATCTGCCGGATGAACGGCGCCGGCTACCAGGCCCTCGGCTCCCATTCCGGCAACACCGCGCCATGGGGGGCGGGCCACCACGACTGGTTCGCCAAACACTTCGCCCACGGCGTGGTGCTGTTGGTGGTTTGCGACGACCTGCCATTGCCGCACAACCGCGTCACCTTGTCGGACACGGTCAAGGACAGCTCCGGCCTGCCGGCACCCCAGGTGAGCTATCGCATCTGCAACAACGATGCGCGCCTGCTGCAGTTTGCTGTGGACCGCACCGTTGACATGGCGAAGGCGATGAACGCCTGGGATGTGAAGGTGAACGACTTCCGCAATGCGGAGGGGCAATACACACCGCCCTGTTTCCACTGGATGGGCACGGCCCGCATGGGCGACGACCCAGCGTCATCGGTCGTCAACAAATGGCACCAGGCCTGGGACTGCCCGAACCTCTACCTGATCGACAGCAGCGCGCTAACCACCGGCGGCGCGGTGAACCCCACCAGCACCGTCTGCGCCCTGGCCTACCGCGCCGCGACCAACCTCGCCGACCGTTTCGCCGAAGCACGGACCGCGACGGAAACGTTGGCCGACGCTTAGAGCTGCGTTGACCAGAAGGTCTCCATCACCGCGCCGTACACCGGCGTATTGTCCGGACGCGCGACATTGTTCCAGAGCGCCGTCGGAAAACCGGAGCGGTGGTAGAGCGGGATGACGTAGTAGTTCCACATCAGAATTCGATCGAGTGCACGGGTCGCGGCGACCAGAGTCTCGCGGTCCTCCGCCGCCAGGATGGCATCGATCATCGCATCAATCGCCGGGTCATTGATGCCGGACACGTTGCGCGTTCCAGGGCTGTCCGCAACCTCGCTGCTCCAATAGCTTTGTTGTTCGTTCCCGGGGGATAGGGTGACCGCGCGCCGCGAAATCACCATGTCGAAATCGAAGCTCTCGACCAGCGCCGTGTATTGCGCGCTGTCCGCCAGCCGCACTTTCACCTCCATGCCCAACCGTTCCAGGTTGCGCTGGTAGGAGAGGGCGATCTTCTCATTGCCCTGACTGCGCAACAGGATCTCAAACTTGAAGGGCCTGCCGTCCCCATTCACCAGCTTGCCGTCGCGTATCGTCCAGCCGGCATCGGCCAGAAGCCGTGTCGCCGTGCGCAGGTTTGCGCGGTTGTTGCCGGAACCATCGGTCGTCGGCGCGGCGAACGGGCTGCCGAACACTTCGGTGGGCACCTCGTCGCGCCAGGGTTCTAGCAAATCCAACTCGATCCCCTCCGGCGCGCCGACCGGCCCCAAATCGGAGTTGTCGAACAGGCTGCTGGTCCGCGTGTAAGCGCTGTGGAACAGGTTCTCGTTGACCCATTCGAAATCGAATGCCAGCAACAGCGCCTCGCGCACCCGCCGGTCCTGGAACAGCGGCCGGCGCAGGTTCATGTAGAAGCCGCGCAAGCCCGAGGCGATGCCGTGGTCGACCACGTCAAGCGACACTCGCCCATCACGCACGGCCGGGAAATCATACTGCGTGGCCCACTGGGCCGGATCGAACTCAAGCCGCATGTCGAAATCGCCGGCACGAAACGCCTGCAGCGCGATGGAGCCGTCGCGATAGTACTCGTATTTGATCTCGTCGAAGTTATTGTGCCCGACATTGACCGGCACATCGGCGCCCCAATAGTCCGGGTCACGGCGATAGGTGATGCTGCGGCCGGGGTTCATGTCGTCGATCAAGTAGGGGCCGCTGGTCACCGCCGGTTCCAGCGTCGTTTCGGTGAAGTCCCGGTCTTGCCAATAGGCCTTTGAGAGAATTGGCAAGAAGCCCGCGACCAGCAACGGGAGTTCGCGGTTCTCGTTGTTTTCGAACACAAACTTCACCTGCCGCGATCCGGTTTGCTCGACCCGTGCCACCTGCTCAAAGGTTGCCCGCGAATTCGGCAAGCCCTGTATCTTGATCGTTTCCCAACTGAAGATGACGTCTTCGACGGTGATCGGCGAGCCGTCATTGAAATGCGCACCTTCGCGCAAGGTGAATTCGATCCAGGACCGGTCGTCCGGCATCTCCGCTGACTCGGCGATCAACCCGTACATCGAAAACGGCTCGTCCCAGATCCGCTTCATCAGCGTTTCGTAGAGGAAGTTGCGCACCCCCGCAGCGGATCGGCCTTTGATCACCCACGGGTTCAGACTGTCGAAGCTGCCAGTCGCCGCCAGCCGCAGCGTGCCACCCTTCGGTGCGTCCGGGTTCGCATAGTCGAGATGGGTGAAGTCCGGCCCGTATTTCGGCGCACCGTGCATCGCCAACCCGTGGCGCGGTTCGGCCTGCACGCCCTGTGTGCTTAGGGCCAAAAGTACAGCGGTGGCTGCGGCGGCGAGGCGGGGACGTATCATCATCATCGAGGTTCCGTCGTGATCGCGGTCAGTGTCACAATAGCTGATATCGCATGTTTGACTTACAAAGGGGCAAATTCGGGGCCGAACACCTCTTTCCGAGCAGTGAAGCAATGAACGACACGATCGACGCACGTATCGAAATCGCCGCGGCCGACATTACGACGCTCGCGGTCGATGCCATTGTCAACGCGGCCAATGAGCAACTAAGGCCCGGCGGTGGTGTCGATGGCGCCATTCACCGCGCCGCCGGGCCGGAACTTGCCAGGGAATGTGCGCGCATCGGCGGTTGTCCCACCGGCGCGGCGCGGCTGACTGCCGGCTACGATCTGCCGGCCAAACATGTCATCCACACGGTCGGGCCGGTGTGGTACGGCGGCAGCCAGGGCGAGCCGGCGTTGCTCGGGAGCTGTTACCGCGAGTCCCTCGGCCTGGCCCGCGACAACGGTTTACGCTCGGTTGCTTTTCCGGCGATCTCCACCGGCGTCTTTGGTTACCCCCTGGCGGCA
>JANQOE010000123.1 GCA_028279245.1 Alphaproteobacteria bacterium | reverse complement strand
CCCAAGACACCGCAGCGCTGGACCCGCAAGCGTTGGCGGAAAAGAGCGTTGCGCTGCAGGGCTTTCCGGCACTGGAACGGCTGCTGTTCGCCGACAGCGACAAGCTGCTGAGCGGCGACGCTGAAGCGGCCTACCGCTGCGCCCTGGCCGGCACCATCGCCGCCAACCTCGCCAACATCGGCACGGAACTCGTCACGGCCTGGACCGGCGGCGACGAGCCCTACCTGGAGGTGGTCGCATCGGCCATCGACGGCAACGATCACTTCATCGATGAGGTCGAACTGGCCGGCGCGGTCTTCACTGACTTCCTCACCAATCTGGAATTCATCGTCGACGCTAAGCTGCGGCCCGCCCTCGGCGAAGGCGACGCAACAAACACCCGGCCACGCCGCACCGAATCCTGGCGCAGCGGCCGTTCCTTGGACAATATCGGCCGCAACATCGCGACGTTGCGTGCCACCTACGACACCGTATTCGCGCCGGGACTCAGCGCCACCAACCGGGCCTTGCATAACCGCATCGTCGCGCGGTTCGACGACATGGGCGCAGCGATCGCGGCAACGGATATGCCGCTGGCCGAAGCCGTGGGCGACCCGGAACAACACAAGCAGGTCGTCGCCCTACTGCTCGCGGTAATCGACCTGCAAGGGACGCTGCGCAACGAAGGCGCCGGCGCGTTGGGTGTGACCATCGGCTTCAACAGCCTCGATGGCGATTAGCCGCCGACAACTGCTCCGTTCCACGACGGCTGCCGCCGCCACTTTGGTTCTGCCAAGCCTAGCCTTGGCCCGCGGCTCGCAGCGCCTGTTCGTTGGCGCCCGATCAAATGCATCGGGCGACCGGCACGAAGCAGCGGTCATCGACATCAATGGTGAGGTGCAGGCCAGCATTCCCCTGCCCCTGCGCGCCCACGGTGCCGCGGTGCGCGACGGCGATCCGCGCGCTGTCCTGCCGGCGCGCCGCCCGGGCACGGCGGCGTTCGTCATCGATGTGCGGCACGGCCGCCTGCTGCAAACGCTATCGAGCCCCGCCGGCCGGCACTTCTTCGGTCACGCCGCGTTTTCCGGCGACGGCAAGTATGTCTTCACCACGGAGAACGATTTCGAAATCGGCAACGGCGTCGTCGGTGTTTGGGACAGCACGACTTGGCAACGTGTCACCGAGTTTCCGTCTGGCGGGATCGGTCCCCACGAAGTGATCCTGTTGCCGGACGGGAAGACTCTGGCGATCGCCAACGGCGGCATTCTGACCCACCCGGACACCGGCCGGGTGAAACACAACCTGCCGACCATGCAGCCGTCCCTCGCCTACATCGACAGTGGCTCCGGCCGGCTGTTGGCGAACGAACGCCTGCCGGTCGCGCTGCATCAACTCAGCATCCGCCATCTGACCGCCCCGGCCGACAGCACCGTTCTTACCGCCATGCAGTACCAAGGCGCCCGCGCCGACCGCGTACCGCTGCTCGCCGGTCACGACAGGGCGGTCCCACTGACCACCCGGCATGCACCGCCCGACATAGAGCGCCGCATGCGTCAATATTGCGGCAGCATCACCGCCGACAGCACCGGCCAAACGCTGATGGTCTCCCACCCGCGCGGCAACAGCGTGTCGCTTTGGTCTGGGGCCGGGCAATACCGGGAGAGTGTGGCGATCCGCGACTGCAGCGGCGTGGCCGCAACCGGCATCGGCGGCACCTTCCTGCTGGCCGCCGGCACCGGTGGCATCGCGCGCTACACGGCCGGCGCCGGTGGCCTACACTGGCTATCGGCGCCGGACCGTGCGGCGTGGCGCTGGGACAATCATCTCGTCCCTGTGGTTTTGTGACCCTGATAGATATTCATTGAGTTTTGGTTGAGAACGATTATCATTATCAGACATTTTTGGATGGGCTGACGGGGCATAGTCAGATGAGCGGTTCGCTATTGGTGCTGAATGGGGTCCGTGTCTGGGTGCAAGCGCTGCGGCGGCACCACTGCCCGATTTGGGGCCTGCATCACCTGCTGCGGGCCCAGGGCGTCACTGACGGCCTGCAGCCGTTCCACGTGTTTCTGCTGAACATGTGCGCCAACGCCGGCCGAAAACTGGACATCCGGCAGGTCGGCAGCCGCCAGCTATCAGCCGACGAAAACGCGATTCTGAGCGCCGTCACCCAATTCCAGCAGGGCAACGAGGCGGAAGCCGAGCAAGCCCTGCTCAAGCTGGTGCCCCACGCCGCCC
The DNA here is from genome assembly GCA_028279245.1 of Alphaproteobacteria bacterium. GTDB lineage: Bacteria > Pseudomonadota > Alphaproteobacteria > UBA6615 > UBA6615 > JANQOE01. The sequence continues at coordinate 29,855 of JANQOE010000123.1, read as the reverse complement.
TACCACGGACTTCGACCCCGTTGTCGGCCTTCTCCCGCCACCTGTGCCACGCCGGCCTGGCCACCATGCATGTCAGCCCGCCAGAGGCCGCCACGGTCCACTAGACCTCTCAGATCACTTCGCCGGTGAATCGTCCACGGATGCGGGCATGCACGTCCTCAAGGCTGTAGGGCCGGCCGCCGTTATAGAAGACGCTGCGGTTCGCCCGGGCCGCCGCCGGGAACAACTTCGCGGCCGGTGCCCCCGGAGTCGCCCGCAGCGCCCGGAAGAACCGCACCGCGCCGGTTGGTCCGAGGAAGTGGGCGAAATACTGCTCGACCTCGTCGACCGGCCGGCCGAGCGCCATTTCCAGCGTCTGCCGGTTTTGCACGGCATAGGCGGCGGCCATGTGCGCCGCGACCTTCGGGTCGGTCCGCAGCGCCAGGATCCGCGCCCGCAGCGGCGGCGTCAGCGTACCGGCGCGAATCGCCTGCGCATAATGGTCGTAGCCGAGCTTCCCGCCGTGCCGCCCCACCAGTTCCAGCCAGGTCTCGTCGATGAACTGATAGAGTCCGGTGGCGCTGCTGGTCTTCGCCCGCGCCTTCGGGTTCAGCCGGCTCTCCAGCTTTGCCGTCTGCATCAGATAGGCGAAATCGGCCTCCGCCGGCACCACGGCGGCGCGGATCGCCAGCGATACCTGCGCCCGCGTAACCAGTGGGTGCACGGCCACGACGGCGACAATCACGGCAATGAGGGTAAAATCCCAATGGCGGCGCAGCAGCCGGTAGGCGCGCGCTACCGCGTGTCGCCTCATACGGGCCGCCACCGCGTCTGCCACCACCAGGACATATTACGCCGCTATATGGATTGCGTCGCACCCACAAATCAAGCGGCAAAATACGGCCGAAGCGCCGCGCTACACCGGCGGCACCTGCCGTATCGATTGTGAAGAAGGGGGACGCCTAGTCGAAGAGGGCGTCGATCTCCGCCTGTTGCAAGCCATCGCCGGCAAGCTGCGGGCCGTTCAGCAGAGCAGCATCGTCGTCCTGCACGTCTTCCTGCGGCAACGGAATGCCGGTGAAGTGCTCCGCACCCCAGATCTCGATCATGTTGATGACCCGATCCTCGATGAAGCGGATCGTCGTCACCACTTTCGAGATGCGCTGACCGGTGATGTCCTGGAAGTTACAGGCTTCGAGTATCGAGACGACATGCTGGGCAATGTCACCGACGATTTCCGTGGTTTCGTCGTCCAGCGGATGCAGGGCGCCGAGCTTGTTGATGCCTTCCTCGATCTTCTCGCTGGCGCCGAGAATATCCGTGGTGGCGCTTTCCGTCGCCTCGACGATGGCGTCGAGCTGACTGGAGGCGGAGCTGATCCGGTCGTCGCCGGACAGCGGATGTTTGATCGCCGCGATCTCGCTCTTGGCGTGGCTCAACATGCGGACCATGCGGGCGATTTCGACCTGAACCGCCTCGGTCTCCTCCACGTCAATGCCGTTGTCTTCGCCGGACCCGTTGGGCGCCGCGTGGCCGTTGCTGGCCGGTGCTTCGCCACCACTCTCCGCCAGGACGTCGCGCAGACCGTTGATGGCATGCAGAATCTCGGCGTTAGAGACCCCAGAAGCATCGAAGCTATGCGCCACCGCCTCCGACGTTTTCTCGGCAGAGAAAATTTTCTTCATAGATTGGTCAGGCATGACGCGGCCATCCCCCGGGCCGTTAAAAGAAGCGCCTACGCTATACCGGCAAGTGGTTAAGGAAACCGGAACGCAGGCGGCCTTGAGCCGCCCTCTAGCTGCGTCCGTAGACCGGTACCAAAGCACCGCGTGTCGCCTGGTTGGCGGGCGATGCCAGGAAGCCGATACTCTCGGCCACCTCCCCAAGTTTCGGCCAGTCCGCGTGCGGCGCTTTCGGCATCGCCGCCCGGTTGGCCGGCGTATCGAGAATGGATGGCACCACCGCGTTGACCCAGATCCCGTCGCCGGCCACCTCTTCCGCCAGCGCCTGGGTCAGGGCCGCGACCCCGGCCTTGCTGGCGGTGTAGGCGGCCATCCCGGCGCCGCTGCGCGGCCCCAGCGCCGGCCGCGCCGCCACGTTGACGATCCGGCCGCCATCGCCCGTTAGCCGCATCCGGCCGACCGCCGCGCGGCAGCAGAGAAACGCCGTCACCAGATTCAGGTTGAGCTGGCCGAGCAATGCGGACTTGTCGGTCCCGTCGATCGGCGCCATCGCAAACCCGCCGGCGATATGCACCGACGCCCAGAGCCGCTCCACGCCGCTAAAGAACGCCGCGACCTGCGCCTCGTCGGTCAGGTCGACCCCGTCAGTGAAGCGCACGTTGGAGTCCGCGGCGAACGGCGTTCGCGCCTTTTCTGCCGCATCGAACACCGGGATGTGACACACCGCACCGGCCGCCAGCAGCTGGCTGACCACCGCCGTACCAAGCGCACCGGTTCCACCCGTCACCACCACATGCCGGCCATCGAATGCTGCTGTCATCGCGACCCCTTCAGTCCGTCGTTACCTGCAGGCCAATCGTCCCGATAATGATCAGCAGAATAAACAGGATGCGCTGCGCCGTCAGCGCCTCGGCAAACCAGATGATGCCGATAGTGGCAATCGCCGCGGTGCCGACCCCCGACCAGATTGCGTAGGCGACGCCGACCGGGATGGCCTTCAGTGCCAGCGCCAGCAAAACGAAGCTGACGCCGTAGAGCAGCATGGCGCCACCGAAGAAATGCAGCTTCGCCATCCCCTCCGACAGCTTCAGCGAAGTGGTCGCCACGATCTCCACGGCGATTGCGCCGCTCAACATCAACCAATGCACATTTGTCTCCGTTTGACGCCGGTCCGTGTTGCAGCCTTGCATAACGCCAGCGGCTCGTCCTACCAACCGTGCCAAACCGGTCGGGAGCCACCCCATGCAAGCCTTGAACCTTGCCGCCACCCTGGTCTGCCTGGCGGCGGCCTTCGGCGTGTTGAACCATTTCGTGCTGCGCCTGCCGTCGACCATCGGCCTGGTGGTGATCGCCCTGGTCACGTCGTTGGTGCTGATCGGCATCGACGCGGTGTTCCCCGGCTTCCAAATCGACGACATCGTGCGCGCCCAGGTGCTGGAGATCGACTTCGCCGAGGCACTGCTGCAAGGCATGCTCGGCTTTCTGCTGTTCGCCGGGGCGCTGCACGTCGACTTCGACGCGCTGCGCAATCAGAAATGGGTTGTCGCGCTGATGGCCAGCATTGGCGTGCTGATCTCCACCGCGATTGTCGCGGTCGGGTTTCACTGGATGACCGGCATTCCGTTCATCATTGCCCTGGTGTTCGGCGCCCTGATCTCGCCGACCGACCCGGTGGCGGTCCTCGGCCTGTTGAAAGAGGTCAAGGTACCGAAGTCGCTGGAGACCAAGATCGCCGGCGAAAGCCTGTTCAACGACGGCGTCGCCTTCGTCGTCTTTCTGATCGTCGTCGCCTTCGCCTTCGGCGGCTCCCACGACGAACCGACCGGCTTCCTCGATGCGGCGGAACTGTTCGTCGTCGAAGCAGGTGGCGGCGCGCTGCTGGGCGGCGTGGCCGGTTGGGTCGTCTTCCAGGCGATGCGCCGGATCGACGATTATCCCCTCGAGGTTCTGCTAACCCTGGCGTTGGTCATGGGCAGCTACGCCTTGGCCACCGCCTTGCACATCAGCGGCCCGATTGCCGTGGTCGTCGCGGGGCTGTTGATCGGCCACACCGGTGTGCGCGACGGCATGAGCGCCACCACCCGCGAACATGTCGACGCCTTCTGGCGCCTGCTCGACGAAATCCTCAACGCCGTGCTGTTCCTGCTGATCGGGTTGGAGGTATTTGCCCTGGATCTGGCGGAACGGCCGATCCTGCTGGGCCTGGCCGCCATCCCGCTAGTGGTCCTGGCACGGTTCGCCGCCGTGGGCTTGCCCATCACCCTGCTGCGTTTACGCCGCGACTTCACCACCGGCGCGCTGCCGATCATGACCTGGGGCGGCTTACGCGGCGGCATCTCCGTCGCCCTAGTGCTATCGCTGCCGGACAACGAGCACAAACCGCTACTGCTAACAGTCACCTATGTCGTCGTCATCTTCTCGATCATCGTGCAAGGTCTGACGATGAAACGCGTCGTCCGCCACTTCCTGCCGGACGCCGGTAAATCAAACAGCTAGCGATGCCGCGAACGCTCTACACGCTTGCTCCGAAAGGTTCTGCCGGAGTGTACTAGCGCTGGCGCTCGTCCACCATGGCGAACACTTACCATACGAAAGCAAGGCCCCGACATTATGTCTTTAAATATCAATACAATAAACAAGCAGTGGTCGAGCGATAGGCCCCCATGATAGAATAAGCCGCCGAGAGGGTTTCTATATGGTGGTAGGGATAATTGAAGCAGTCTCCAGCTACGCATGGCCCACTGTCGCTGTCTACGCACTTTGGCTCTTCAAAAGGCCGATTGCGGAGGCTATTGGGCGCCTCCGCGAGTTAGGACCGAAGGCAATTAAGCTTGCCGAAACGCCAACTACTCAAGCAACAACAGCCGAGACGACTTCCAAGAGCGTGTTGGACAACCGCCCGAAAGAGAAGTGGGCGCAGCCGTACTACGACAAACTACTTGGCCTGATCGATGAAGGACTAGGACAGGTTCCGCAAGAAGATCGCGAGAACCAGCTTAGACATGGTCTGGCTGGTGGTTTGGGAGCACTCCATATGGAGCGCGCTTACGTCAGTATGTTGGGAAGCCAGTGGAACGCACTGCAAATGCTGGCCGACAAGGGCGGCACGTGTTCAGTTCAAGATATGCGACAACACTATGATAGGGCAGCATCTAGGAACCCGGATCAATACAAGGATTTCACCTTTGAACGCTGGTTTCACTACCTGAAAGCCTTCAGTCTCGTTGAGCGAACAGATGACACGGTTACTTTGACTGCGGAAGGGACCGCCTTGATTCCGCACATAATCAGCAGGGGACTTCCCCCAAGAACACAGCTCCTTATTTCGAACGATCTCTAACAGGTTGATGCGTTTCAAGCGCACCATGGACTAGATAAGCCCGGCGCATAGGAAGAATGTTCGAACACCACGCTACGCTTGCAGACGCGCACACCGCTGCCCGTTTGGCCGAAATAGATGGAGTCATCGAACAGATACGTGGGTATCGCCGAAACACTGTGGATGCCGTACAGGACGGTCAGATCAAAGACGGCCGCATCAAAGACCTGGAGACTTTTCCGTTAGCCGGGCGTATGCCCTAAGCGCCCGGCAGCTCCGCCCAGCGCCAATCCTCCCGGCCGTGCGCGAACGACATGTTCGTGCGGGCCGGGTCGCGGTTGATCAGGTTGCGCGCGTACAGCGGATGGGTCATCGACCGCACTTCGTGTTCGAGTTGGAACAGCACGGTCCCGTCGGCCGGATCGACAATGTCGACGAACCGGTATTGGTGCTGATCGCTTTCCTCGCTGACCAACCCGCGCTCGAGCAGCGCCGCGTGCGGCCCCGAGAAATCGGCGACGTAGATCTGGATGTGATGGCCGTCGTAGGCCGGCTGCGGCGCGTCCGTTTCCTCGAACAGCAGCACTTGCCCCATCCCAACCGCGACCCGCGCCGTCGGCACGCCACCGCTTTCATCGAGCGCCGCCGGCGCCCGAAGCACCTCGCGATAGAAACGCACGATGCCGTCCGTCGTCCCGCGCGGCACATCAAGCGCGACATACGGCATGCCTAGAGTCGTGCGCCCGTAGGCCGGGTCGGGACCATGACAACGAATGCGGTTGCCCCAGGGCGAGGTGACCTCGAGATGGTCGCCATGCGCAGTAAAGTCGAACTGCGTCCCGGCGAGTGCCGCCCGCACCCCACCCAACCGTCGCGCCAGCGCATCGAGATCCGGCAGCACCAGGCCAACCCGTCCGCGCAACACCTGCGCCTCACCGGTCGGCAAATGAAACTGATTGCGCCCGATATTGACCCACATGTTGGTCACAGCGGTCATCAGATAAGGATCGCGGGTCAGCCCCAATCCGGTGATGTAGAACTGGGTCGCCAGGATCTGGTCGGGCACCTGCACGTTGACATGTTCAAGCGCGACAATATTGCCGGTATCCTCGGCGGCACGATCGTATGACGGACCCATAGGCATCTCCTCGGCTGGGCCCTGACGAAATACCCTGCCGCCGGGCCTGTCAACCGACCGGACCAGACGTGGACAGTGTTGTTACGCCGCGGAGAACAGGCGCCGGGCCGCGGCCTCCGTGGCCGGGTCGGCCGGATAGAAACACTCGATCTTCAATTCCTGCAGCGTCACGTCTTGGGGCGTGCCGAAGGTCGCGATTGTACTGAAGAACGGCAATGGGCCCTGCGGTGTGCGGAACACCACCGGCACCAACGGCGCCGCCGCCATGCCGCGGCTGTGGGCGACGACTTCGCGATACGCCGGATCGGCCTCGACCTGTTCCAGGAAGGCGTCGACATCCGGGTGTGCCGCGCCGGCATCCCGCTCGCGCCGCAGCCGCACGACGCTTTCCACCATCACTTCTTCCCAGTTCTCGACCAGCGCGCTCAACAGCCCCGGGGTTGTCATGAACTGCAGCATGTCGAGCGGCGTATCCGGCGGCGGCGCGCCGTCCGGCATCAGCAGCGCCAGCAACCGGGCCGCCGCGTCATTGCGCATGACGACCTGCCAACGGCCGTCAAGCACAAGGGCCGGCCAGGGTTCGTGTTGGTCCAGCATGAACTTGAGCGCCCGCCGCGTCTGTTCCAGTGCCGGCGCGTCGAGCGCCGACTCCCGGTACTGGCCGGCGAACCCGGCCGCAAGCAGCAACAGGTTCTGTTCGCGCATCGGCAGGTCGAGACTGCGTGCCAGCATCAGCACCATTTCCCGGCTCGGCTGCGCCCGGCCGGTCTCCAAAAAACTGATGTGCCGCGCCGACACGTTGGCCATCAGGCCGAGTTCAAGCTGGCTCAACCGGCGGTCCGAACGCCAATCCCGGAGTACCCGGCCAAAGCGCGTCTGTTCATGTGATGCGTAGGCTGCCACGCTGTCACCTCCTGCCGTGACACTCCCACCCTACGATAGGCTGCGCCATTACCTCACAGGTAATGCGTCCAAATCTGGAATGACCCGAAGGCTTCCCGCGGCAGCACTTGACTTGGAACATGGACGAACCCTGCAGTTCAGGGCGAGATCAGCTCGACCGAAACCCGCGGGCCGACCTCCAGGAACTCGCCAACGGGGTCAAGTGTTAGGCTGCCACATGAAACGGCTGGTTTCTGTTCTTGCCTGTCTGGTCTGCGTTGGCTTGCTGACGGCCTGCCCGACGGCTCCGCCATTGCCCCCGGCCGATCCTGGGCCGCGCACGCGTAACGTAAGTGTTGTTGGCAACGACTGGCACACCGCGATCATCATCGCCAGATCGGAGGTAGTCGCAACCGGCCTGCTGCCGGAGGCCGCCGACTTTCCCGATGCCCCATTCCTCGAGTTCGGCTGGGGCGACCGGGTGTACTATCCGGCCGAGCGGAAAACCGTTGGCATGGCGCTCGCGGCCGCACTCACCCCATCTCCCGCGGTCATGCATGTGGCCGGTCTCGCCGGGATCCCGGCACCGAACGAAGCCGACAGAGAGGTGGTTACCGTTGCGTTGACGGAAAACGGCTTTCGGCGGCTCGTCAGTGCAATCGCCGGAGAATTCCAACGACCCGATGGATACGCCGCCCAACCCGTGTCGCGCGGACTCTATCCGAACAGCAACTTCTACGACGCGCACGGCCGGTTCCACCTCTACAACACCTGCAACACCTGGACGGCCCGCATGTTGCGTGCCGGTGGCGTCGACATCTCGCCAGCCGGCATCGTAACCGCAGATAACGTGATGACGCGCCTCAGCGGCGCACCGCCACCAGCGTGACAGTCTGCGGCTCCCGGTTTAGCCGGCTACATCTCCGGCGACGTCACCGGCTCCTTGACCGGAACTGCCTCGGCCACCAGGTCGCTGCCAAGCGCGACAATGCAGGTCAGACCGTTCGGCCGGGTCAGCAGCACCGACCAATTGGCCCCCGTCCGGTCGGCGAATAACTCGAACAATCCACCACTGCGGGTGACGCCACTGGCCACTTGCTGCTCGTCGTAGCGCTGCGCCAGTAAACGCTTTGTCGCCTCACGGTCCGCGCAGACACCGGTGAAGGCATGCGCGGGCGGCGCGAGCCCCAAGGCGGCCAGCAACAACGAGATCGTGACAAGATGCTTCATCGGTCCCTTTCCGGCCGGTCAACGCCGACCTGGCTTCCTCCCGATGACGCGTTCAGATGATTTCCGGCAGTGTAGGGGATGACATGGAGTCGCCGAGCACACAGATAGGGACACCTTGCTGCCCGCCACGGCCACCCACCCCGGTTTGTGTTCATCGCACGTTTGAGTACGATGCCCCCATAGAATCAAACCGCCGCAAGCGTGCGGCGATAAACATGGGAGGACCTCCGTGAGAGTCAGTGACTACAATCGCATTGTCGCGATGCAGCAAACCCGCCGCGATGTGCTGAAAGGCGCCGCCGGTGCCGCCAGCGTGGCGGCGCTAGGTGCCAGCGGCGCGCTGGCTGGTTTCGCCGGCAGCGCTGCGGCGCAGGAAAGCCTGCGCGTCGAACTGTTGCGCATTCCCGGGATCGGTGTCGGTTCGCCGACCGATGCCGACTGGCAAAAGGTCGGCGAGATGACCCTGGCGCCGACCATGGCGAATGTCGAAGAAGGCGAGTTCCAGGGCGTCGAGCTGACCTTCCTCGGTCTCAACAACCAGAACCTCCACAACTTCCTCTTCCGTGGTTTCCTCAAACCGTGGGAGGCCTACACGGGCGCTCGCATCAAGTGGATCGACCTGGCACAGGCCGACTACAACCCGCGCCTGCAGCAGGCGATTGCTACGGAGACCGTCGACTTCGACATCATCGAAATGGGCGCCCCGTTCGAGGGCGACGTGACCGGCAAGGGTCTGGCCTCGGAGATGCCCGAGTGGGTGATGGAACAGATCGACATGGACGATTATGTCGACTACCTGAAGGCGCCGGTCGGCACCTGGGATGGTAAGACCTATCGCATCTCGGTCGACGGTGACGCCCACAACTTCAACTACCGCACCGATGTGTTCGCCGATGAGGGTCTGGCCGCCGCTTGGGCCGAAGAGGGCGGCGCAGGCGAATGGGGTGTGCCCAGAACCTGGCAACAGGTGCAGGCCGCCACCAAATTCCTCGACGGCAAGAAGCTCAACGGCTTCGACCTGCACGGCTACCTGGACGCCCCAAAACCCTGGGGCGGCTTCGGCTTCTACTTCCTCGCCAGCCGTGCGACCGCCTATGCCAAGCACCCCGACGATCCGGCCTGGCTGTTCGATCTCGATATGACGCCGCGCATCAACAACCCGGCCTGGGTGCGGGCCATTCAGGACATCATCGATGCCCTGCCGCATCAGCCGGCGGATCAACTGAACGCCGATCCGGGCACGACCGCCTTCCAGCAATTCCTGGCGGGCACCGGCTCCATGCTTGCCTGGTGGGGCGACGTCGGCTCCAACGCACGCACCAGCGACGGATCGGTGATCGGCGACGTCGTCGGGTTTGATATCCTGCCGGGCTCGGACGACGTCTACAACGCATCGACCGGCCAATGGGACACGCTGGCCAGTGGCCCGAACTATGCGCCGAACATGGCCTACATCGGCTGGGGCATCTACGTGATGGCGCGCGTCGACAGCGATCCCGTGAAGCACAAGGCGGCATGGAGCGCCGCTGCGCATCTGGGTGGCAAGGACTTGTCCCTCTGGGCGTCGGCCTATCCGTCGGGCTTCCAGCCCTACCGCAACAGCCACTTCAACATCGACGAGTGGACGGCGGGCGGCTACGACGGCGACTTCATCGGCAACTACCTTGCCTCGCAGACCAACTCCTACAACCATCCGAACGCGGCCATCGAACCGCGCATCCCCGGCATCTTCCAGTACTACAGCGTGGCCGAGGACGAACTGGCGCGGATCTTCGCCGGTGAGTTCGGTGCGCAGGATGGCGCCGACCGCATCGCCGCGGCGTGGGATCGGATCACCGACCAGATCGGCCGCGAGCGTCAGGTCGCCCTCTACAGGGCGTCCCTGGGCCTCTAGGCTTGTCGGTCGTTCGACACCCATCGGCTGGCAGCGCGAGCGTTGCCGGCCGATCTTCTCTTTTCACCGACCTAGGACGCCATCGGCGCATGATACGGCTGACATGGTAGACACGTCCGGCATGTCCGGGCACCAGATCCATGGGGCCGGCCTCGAGCATGTTGCCGAAGGCCGCCGCAAGGCCGGCCGGCTGTTGATGCGGGCCGCCTCGGCGCTCCTGATCATCGTTCTGCTCATTCACGTATTAAACCTGACCGGCGTCATCGGTTTCGGCTTCGAAAACTGGCGGCCCATTCTCTTCGCCTATGTCTTGTGGTCGGTCGCCTTGTGCGTCGGCCAAGTCTTCACCCGCGGTGAACTCGGCTATCGCGCGTTGTTCGTGTTGCCGGCGGTGTTGTTCACCGTCGCCATGGTCATCTTCCCGACCCTGTTCGGACTGTATGTCGGCCTGACCGACTGGAACCTCAGCTCCTTCGATGGCCGCAAGTTCAACGGCCTCGACAACTTCCGTACCATGTTCCAGGACGCGTTCTATTGGAACGCCCTGCGCAACATGGTGATCTTCGTGCTGGCGGTCCTCATCGAATATGGCATCGCCTTCATGCTGGCGTTGTTGCTCAGCGCGCAGATCCGCGCCCGCAAATTCTTCCGCGTCGTCTTCCTGCTGCCGTTCATGCTGAGCCCCGTCGCCGTAAGCTGGATGATCGGCAAATCGTTGCTGGAATTCCGCTTCGGCCCGGCCGCCACCTTCGCGAGGTTCCTCGGTTGGGAGTCGCCGGCCTTTTTCGGCGCGCCCTGGATTGCCCGCATCAGCATCACCGTAATGGATGCGTGGATCTTCATTCCGTTCGTCATGATCCTGCTGCTCGCCGGCCTGCAAGCGTTGCCGCGCGAAGTGCTGGAAGCGGCGAAGGTCGACGGCGCCAACGCCTGGCAATCCTTCTGGCGCATCACTTTCCCGCTGATGCTGCCGGTGAGCCTGACGGCGATCATCCTGCGCATCATCTTCAAACTGAAACTCGCCGACATCGTCATCAACGTCACTGCCGGCGGCCCCGGCGGCGCCACCGATACGGTGACCAGCTTTATCTTCCGAGAATACCGAGACCGGTCGAACGTCGGTTACGGCTCGCTCCTTGCGATGTTCTATCTGGTACTGATCATCATCGTGCTGACGCTGTTGTTGAGCTTCGCCCGACGACGTGTGGAGCGAGTCACGTGACCGCGCAGACCGCCAACGACACCCTGTCAGCGGCGCGCGGCACCGACATGCGACGCGTCCGGCTGCAACTGCTGTCGGTCCGCGTTTTCATCTATAGCGCGTTGATCGTTTGGGCTTTCGTCGCGTTGTTCCCGATCTATTGGACGGTCACAACCTCGTTCAAGACGGCGGTCGACGTGACCCAAGGCCATTTGATTCCCTGGGTCGACTTCATCCCGAGTTGGAAAGGCTGGCGCTCCCTCGGTCTGTCGCCCGACACCATCTTTCAGACATCGACGGTGCGCATCGAGTTTCTCAAGCGCTTCGCCAACAGCACCATTGTGTCGGTCGGCGCGTCCGCCCTGGCAATCGTCATCGGCTCCCTCGCCGCCTACGGCCTGAGCCGCTTCCCCTACAAGTTCGGGCCGCTGCGCAACAAAGACATTTCGTTCTTTTTCGTCTCGCAACTGATCCTGCCGCCGGTGGTTTTGGCGTTGCCGTTCCTGGTTCTCTACAAGGGCTTGGCGCTGCTCGACACACGCATCGGCCTGACGTTGCTTTACACGCTGATGGTGCTGCCGATCGTCATCTGGATCATGCGCGACCAGTTCATGAAGATCCCGATCGAACTGGAGGAAGCGGCCATGGTCGACGGGGCCACTGTTTGGGTCGCGTTCCTGCGCATCGTCATGCCTCTCGCTCTCCCCGGCATGGTCGCCGCCTTCATCCTGGCGCTCGTCCTGGCCTGGAACGAGTATTTCTTCGCCGCGCTACTGACCAGCACCAACGCCACCACGTTGCCGGTGATGGTCGCCAGTCAGACCGGCTCCCAAGGCATCAACTGGTGGTCGATGGCGGCACTGTCGGCGGCATCGATCGCGCCGCTGGTACTAGTGGGATTGTTCCTCGAACGCTTCATCATCCAGGGACTGATGACCGGCGCGGTGAAGTAGCGCTACGCGCCGAGACCACCCCCTCATGCCGAGCCTCGTCCTGAGCTTGTCGAAGGACGAAGTATGAGGATCGCGCCTGACCGAGCCTGCGTCACCCTTCGACAAGCTCAGGGTGAGGAAACGCCTGTGAGCGCCGGCTTCGCGGCTAGCCCCAGCGGTTAAACACCGGCGGCTCCGTCGCAGCGGCGAGTTGCGCCCGCGCGCTGTACCACAACGCCGCCCATTCCTCCGGGTCGGTCAACACACTGGCCGGATCGCGGCGGCTGCGCGCGACAAAGCCGGGGAACTGATCGCGGCCGGTCGGCTGGCCGGTCCGGCTGTAGCGGATATCGAAGCTGCACCGCACCTGGTCGCTCACATTCGGCAACGACCCATGGCAGGTACGTTTGTCCAGCAACAACACATCACCGCGCCTTGTCGGCACCGGCTGCGCCCGGTCCAGCTTAAGGTCGCTGTCAGCGATCTGCGGACCGTATGCTCCCACGCTGTGCGTGTGCAAGCCGTCCCGGTGGCTGCCGGGAATCACCTGCAGACAGCCGCTTTCGACCGGCGCGTCGGTCAGGCTGAACCAGACCGTCACCATGTCCGTCTGATCCGCGGTCGGCAGCAACACGCCATTGTCCTGATGCCAGGCGGTCTTATGGACCAACGCACCGCCGTCGGTCGCCGAGGCGAGCGCCGCCAAAGGTGGCTTGATGCGCACATGTTGCACCGGGTTGGAGTAGAGCTCCGGCCCGATCACGCTTTCGGCGATGTCCAGCAGTCGCGGGTGGGTCAGCGCGGCGAACACCGCCGGACCGAGCCACATCGGCGTATCGGCGGCGATGCCCTGCTGCGGCAACGTGAAATCGAAATGCTGCGCGAACGTCCGGCCGGTCTCGCGGTAGACGGTGACCAAACGCTCCGCAAAGGGCAGGTCCGCATAGGTCGAATCCAGCGCGCCTTCCGCGTGCAGTTCGTTCGCCAGCTGGTCGAGCACACCCTCATACTCGGCAAGGATCGGGTCGAGGTCCGCGGCCGGATCGAGCAGGCCTTCGATCAGCAGGAAGCCCTGATCGCGAAGCAGCGCCAGTTCGCTATCCGAAAGCCCCGCCGTCTGCCGCACCACCAACACCTCCCAACAAAGTCTGCTGTATTTTTAAGCATAGTCCAAGCCCCGGACCTGCGCCAAGGCGGCGGCCCATTACCTGGCAGGTAATTGCGGCAGAGAGCCCGCGAACCCACTGTCGCGGCATCCAATGCAACCCGAGGAGCACGAGAATGTTCACCTTCTGGTACCGCTGGCTGCTCACGGTTTTCGTGGGCTTCACCCTGTTCGGCGTCGCCTACGCCTTCTTCGGGATGAGCGGCTTGTTCGCCATCATGCTCGATCCCATCGACCTTGCATTGTGGGGCGGCCCGATGCCCGCCGAGACCGAGCCCTTCGCCCGTTTCACCTTCGGCATCATCGGTGCGCTACTCGCCGCATTCGGCGAACTTGGTTGGTTCGTCACCCGTTACGCGGTCAGCCGCCGCGAACCGTGGGCCTGGAACGCCTTGGCCGTCAGCGCCATCGTCTGGTTCGTCATCGACGGCATCGTTTCGGTTTGGAGCGGCGCGGCAATCAACGTCGCCTTCAACCTCGGCTTCGCCGTCTTGCTGGCCATCCCGCTGATCGGCATCCGCCCGCACCTCACGGGACAAACCGCCAGCACCCGCCCCGCCACCGCCTAGTCCACACCGGCCGGGAGCCTCTCCCGGCCACCCCATCGCGTCGTTCGGCTTTGGTATCGCGCCGATCCTCGGTCATAATGGCTGAAACACAACAGAGGAACCGGCCGCCGCCGCACCGGAACGCGGCCGTTAGCGAATGCCATGGTCGAACGTCGCGACTACAGCCTCAACGGCGCGGAAACCAAACACGCCTGGGACAACGGACTGGTCTCCGCCAACTGGTACAAATGCGAGATCCCGCGCGATCAGATGAAGGAACTAATGCGCCGCAGCGACTTTCCGGCGCTGTGGCATCTGCTGTTGTGGCTCGGCCTGATCGCCTTGTTCGGCGCAACCGCCCTCGCCACCTGGGGCACGTGGTGGGCGGTGCTGCCCTTCCTCGCCTACTGCGCCATCCTGACCGGCTCGTCCGATCCCCGCTGGCATGAGTGCGGCCATGGCACAGCGTTCAAGACCCAGTGGATCAACGTCATCGTCTATCACTTCGCCAGCTTCTGGCTGTTGCGCGAACCGACGGTCTGGCGGTGGAGCCACACCCGCCACCACACCGACACCATCATTGTCGGCCGCGATCCGGAGATCATCACCCCACGCCCCCCGGACTTCCCGCGCCTGTTCTTGACAGCCTTCAACCTGACTGGCGGATTGAAGACCATCGGCCGCGTCTTCATCCACGCCCAGGGCAAGAAGACCTTCCCGGAAGAAGACTTCGTCCCGGCGGAAGAGTGGCCGAAGGTGGTCCTGGCAGCCCGTATCTGGATCGCCGTGTGGGCGGCAACGATCTTGTTGGCCGTCGTCACCGCATCATGGCTCCCGATCTTCTTCGTGATGTTGCCGCCGTTCCTCGGCCATTGGGTCGCGATGTTCTTCGGCGTCACCCAGCATCTCGGCCTAGCCGACGACGTACTCGACCATCGGCTGAACACCCGCACCATCTACATGAACCCGGTGTTCCGGTTCCTATACCTGAACATGAACTACCACGTCGAACACCACATGTTCCCGATGGTGCCATACCACGCACTACCGCGGCTGCACGAAGCGATCAAACATGATTGCCCGCCGCCCTATCCCAGCACGTGGGCGGCCTACAAGGAGGTCTTCTCGTCCCTGACCCGCCAGTTGCGGGAACCGGATTGGTGGGTGGTGCGCAAGGTGCCGGAGCGGCAGGCGGCCTAGATTGGCGAAACCTAGCGGTTCAACACGAACTCGATATCCGAACCGCGGTTCCGAAACTTCGCCCGCAGCAGCACGCCATCCGGACTGTACCAGAGCTCCCGCTCCTCATCCCCGGTCATCTTGTAGTGGTCGACCAGCGCTTCGCCGTCGGCCCAGGGAATGCGCTGCCGGCCGGCGAAGTCGACCGAGACATCCAGCAGCTTGTCTTCGGAGACTGAAAAGAACGCGTCGTGCGCGCCCAGCAGTTTCGGATCCCACATGGCCAAGGGCTTCCGGTCCTGCTCCAGCGCCTCGACCCGGTTGTTCACCTTGCGGACATAGCCGCCATCCTCGGCCCGCACTTCGATCGCGGTATTCTCGCCGTTGACGTTGGTCTCGCCGGCCGCATGGACGAGCCGCCCGTCCCGCCACAACTCTTCCCGCTGGTGCGCGTAGCTGAACACGGTGATGAAGCCCAGTTTCACCGCCAGCTTGGAATCGAAGCTCAGCGCAATTTCGTCGCTCGCGCTGTCAGGCGTGACAACGACCCGGTTGTAGCCGATCGGCGCACCGTTTCGCAGCACCGTGTACTCGAAAACGCTACTCTGCTTCGCCCGCGCATCAGCCGCGAAAGCCACAAAGATGAGCAGTCCGGCGACGGCCAGGCCCCTCACGACGCTTCTTCCCCCAACAGTGTTCTGCCGGAAGAATCGCATCTCGGCGCCCATGGGGCAAGCGCTAGCCTATAGCTGCCTCACCGATCGCCACCCCCGACAAGCGGTGGGCCGCACCGAAGCGCGGCCCACCTTCGACAGAACCGGCCTAGTTTGTCGCCGTTGGCATTTTGATGGACATGTCGAGGAATTCATTCGTGAAGGCCGTACTGACGTCGTACGCCTCAATCTCGAAGGAAGTCTCGACCGCGCCATAGTCGTCGGCCATCCGGTCCGGCGCAAAGTATCCGAGCGCGTTCTCTGTACTGGTTTCATGAGTCATGAGCTCAACCACCAGCTTCCAATTCGCGGTAACATCTTCAACCTTCTGGCTGCCGGCCTTGGCGAGCGTTTCGATACACGGTGCCGAATCCTGCGCGCAGGTGGCGTAGGCCCGCTGCGTGACCTGCACGAAGGACTGCGCCAGCTCGGGATTGCCCTCCAACCAGTCGCCGTTGGCGATGATCGAGTTGCCGTACGGGTTGAAACCAATGTCGCGCAGCGCGACGAAGCCCATGTCGTCGCCGAAGATCCGCTGATAGATGTAATGAACGTTGTAGAAGTTCGTCGTTGCATCGATGGAGCCTGATTCCATCGCGGCGATCTTAGCGTTCGGCTTAACGTTGACGAAGTTCACCGACTCCGGATCGATCTGCAGCACGCTGGCAATAGCCGGCCACATTTGCCGGGCCGCGTCGAACGGCGGGTTGCCGATCGTCCGTCCCTGAAGATCGCCAAAGTCCTCGATCCCGGAGGACTTCTTCCAATAGATGCCATAAGGCGAATTCGCATAGATGTTCATGACGGCGACCAGATCGGCGCCGTTACCGCGAGCCTGCAACATGGTCGGCAGATCGGCGATGCCGAGTTCGTTCCGCCCGACCCCGACCTTCTTAGCCGACGCCCCGGACCCCGTACCGTCCTCGATCACCAGGTCGATACCGGCGTCGGCATACCAGCCCTGTTCCCGCGCCCAGTAGATCGGCGCGTGATCCCCGCCGGGGACCCAGTTGAGAACAAAGTTAATGGTCTCGGCGGCCATCGCCTGTCCGGACCCGAGGCCGGCCGCTGTCAAGAATGCGGCGCCGGCGACGGCCTTGAGCTGTCCCCGCATTGGCTTCCTCCTCAGATTATGGTTCCGGCACCGTGCCGGTGGCGCCAGTATAGAGCGGTTGAGCACAAGTAACTAGTTAGTTATCTTCGGCCCACGGAGGCACTGAGCAACATGTCCGCAGCCGCTTGGCGCAAAATCACTATCGCGGTCACCGTCCACCTGGCTTTCGTCGCCATCTGGTGGATTGCCGTCATCGTCGGCGACGTCCCAGAATACATCCTGCCGACGCCTTGGCTGGCCCTGACCACGCTCGGCGAGCCAAACTACAACTGGGCGCGCCACTTCGCGGCCACCACCCAGGAGGTATTTGGCGGTTACATTCTCGCCACGGTGGTCGGCGTCACCTTTGCAGTGTTGTTCACTTGGTCCCGGCGGCTCGACGAGGCGCTGATGCCGTTGCTCATAACGCTCAACATGATCCCGAAGGTGGCGATGGCGCCGCTGTTCATCGTTTGGCTGCGGTTTGGCATTCAAACGAACATCGTCATCACCTTTACCATCTGTTTCTTTCCGATCCTCCTGAATACGGCACGCGGATTGCGCGAAGTCGAACCGGAACTGTTGGATCTGGTGCGCTCGCTAAAGGGCAACCGCTGGCAGATCTTCACCAAAATCCAGCTACCCGGCGCTTTGCCCTACATCTTCTCTGGCATGAAAGTGGCGACGGTGTTGGCGGTCGCCGGTGCAATTGTCGGCGAGTTCATTCAGTCGGACCGTGGCCTCGGTTGGTTCATGTTGGTCACGCAAGAGGCGCTCAACACCGACGCCATGGTGATGGCACTGTTGCTGGTGACGCTGATCGGCATCGCCCTTTATGGCGCGGTCATCGCCTTGGAACGGGCGTTTGTGGTGAAGGATGCGCGCGTTGAATAGCCTGTCACCGAACGGCGAGTCCTTCATCTCGCTGAAGAACGTCCGCAAAGTCTACCGGACCCGCACGGAAGAGTTCGAGGCTATCCAGAGCATCTCGATCGAGGTCGCGGCCGGCGAACTCGTCAGCATCGTTGGTCCGTCCGGTTGCGGTAAAAGCACTTTGCTCAAGGTGCTGGCTGGGCTGCATCCCCATGACGGCGGTGAGGTGCGGATCGGCTCCACCAACGATCCATTCGACCCGGCCCGCGACATCGGCATGGTGTTCCAACAACCGCTACTACTGAAGTGGCGCCGGATCCGTGAGAACGTTTTGCTACCCGCCGAGATCCTGGGTCTGCCACGCAAGGCAAGCCGCGAACGCGCCAACGACCTGCTGCAGATGGTTGGCTTGGGCGGCTTCGAGGAAAGCTACCCCTACGAACTCTCCGGCGGCATGCAACAGCGCGCGGCGATTGCCCGCGCGCTTATTCACGATCCGAAGCTGATCCTGATGGACGAACCGTTCGGCGCGTTGGACGCGCTGACGCGTGAGCGGATGAACCTGGAACTGCTGCGCATTTGGGTGGAGAGCAAGAAAACGATCTTATTCGTCACCCACGGCATTCAAGAAGCGGTGTTTCTCGGCTCCCACGTCGCCGTCATGACCGCGGGTCCAGCCCGGCTGGCCGAGTACATCGAGATCCATCTACCGGAAACCCGCAACCTCGATGTCAAGACCCACGAGGACTTCGGCAGCTACACCCGCCGCATTTACGCGCTGCTCGATCTGCGCTGACTAGGCGACACGCGGCGCGTTGGCCTGGCGCCCTTCGTATAGATCGCGGCCCTCGACCAATGCGCGGATCTTGGCGTCGGCGACCGACCGTTTGAGCATCCAGAAACCGCAGTCGGGGTTGACGTATCGCACCCGGCCGGCACCCAGCAGCGTCTCCGCCCGCTCCAGCGCCCGCGCAATCTCATCCGCGCTTTCGACTTCGGTGCGTTTGATATCGACCACACCGAGACCAAGCCCCAGGCCCGGCCGCAGCTCGCGAAACACCGCCAGTTCGTCGGCGGGCCGATGCGCGTTCTCCATAACGATATGATCGGCATGCAAGGCGTTGAGATACTGGATCAGCTTGTCCCAACCACCGCGCTGAATGGACTGTCCGCCGTAGTTGCCGAAGCACAAATGCACCGCCGGCGTACCCTGCACCGCATCAAGCACCCGGTTGATCGCCGCCGCCGCCCATTCCCATTCTTCCGGATGACCCGGCAGGTTAGCTTCGTCGAGTTGCACGACCGGCGCTTCGATATGTTTCACCTGTTCGGCCAACACATCCGCCAATGCCAGCGCCAGTTCCGCCTGGTCCGCGTAGTGCCTGTTGGTCAGTGTCTTCGCCAGCATGTGCGGCCCGGTGATCGTGAACTTCAGCGGCTTGCGCGCCACCGACAGGGCGCGCGCCGCCGCATGCGGCAGGTCCAGCGTACCGTGGCCGACCGGTCCATCGACGACCCCGGGTGGCTTCGCCCGAAACGCCATGCCGGCCTGGCTGCGATAGGCGATCAGTTCTTCAAAAGTGATGTCCGTCCGCACCCCGTCCATCGGTTGCACGAAATACTCGATCATGCCGTTGGTCTCGGGATGGTTCACATCGAACCGATAGAGTTCCCCGTCACAGACGACATCGATCCCGGCGGCTTCTTGGGTCGCGATCACGGTCCGCGTTGCATCGACCAGCGCTTGCTGCGTCGGCGCCGCCACCAGCCAATCGGGAACGGGATACGATCCAACCACCGTGGTTTTGATTCGCGGTTCTTTATCCGTCATGATTCGATGTCCCGGCTATCCGTTCTTCCGCGTGCGACTAAGTAACTGTATAGTTAATTAACGCTATGAGAGGCAGCCGACAGTGTCAATGCAATCAGCGTTGAAGGCGCGTTGCGATGAGTAGCCGTCAGGCAAACCGGCCGACCGTCCGCCGCCGCGACCCCGACGCGTCGCGCGCGCGAATCCTCGCGGCGGCCACCGCGGAGTTTGCGGCGAAGGGTCTTGGCGAGGCGCGCGTCGACGAAATCGCCGCCCGTGCCGGCATCAACAAGCGCATGCTGTACCACTACTTCGGCAACAAGGAGAAGCTGTTCCAAGCCGCGCTGGAAGAGGTCTACGAGACCATCTGCGTCTCCGGGCAAACCCTGGAGTTGGAGACCATGTCCCCGCGCGAGGGCCTGGACACCCTGGTCGACTTTGTCTGGAACTATTACCTCACCAATCCGCAGTCGATTGCCCTGTTGAACACCGAGAACCTGCACAAAGCACGGCATCTGCGGAAGTCGAAACGGGTGAAGGCGCTGCTGCCGCCTTTCGAGTCCACCATCCGCGAACTGTTGCGCCGCGGCGAAGCGGCGAAAGTGTTCCGCCCCAGCCTCGACCCCGTCGAGCTCTACGTCACCATCGTCGGCTTGGTCTATTACTACCTGTCGAACAGCGCGACCCTTTCGGTCGCCTTCGGCCGCGACCTGCGCACGCCGGACCGCCTTGCCGGCTGGCGGCAACATGCCCGCGAGGTCGTGACCCGTTACGTCTGTACCCGCCCCGACGACCCAGGCGCCTCACCCGCTCATTGACACCAGTCCTACACTCTGGCACAAGTAACTAGCTGGTTACTTGAGGTCGGACATGGGTCTCGGTCAGACAAAGCGCGATATCTATATGACCACCGGTCACCTCACGGTGCCGGAACTGTTCCCCCACAGCCGCATGGATGCGGCGCTGGCCGACATCGCCGACTGGTCGGCCGAGGTGCTCGACGCCCTCAATGAGCAGGAGCGCGCCTGGTATGTCGATCATGGCGTTAGAGACGCCCAGGTCCTGCGCAAATTGGACAACCCGCACCACACCCGCGCCTTTTTCGCCGAACTCGCCCGCGATCCGGCGCTGCTGCCGCTGGTTGAGGACATTCTGGGCCCCGGCGTCTCGGTCTATTTCAGCCAGATCTTCATGAAACCGCCACGCGGTGGCGGTCCGAAGCCGGTGCACCAGGACAATTTCTATTTTGGCCCGACTGATCCCGAAGGCGTCGTCACCGCCTGGATCGCCCTGGACGATGCCGGCCTGGACAATGGTTGCCTCTATTTCGGCGAAGGTTCCAACCGCGGGCCGGTGTATCGGCACGTCGCCCCACCCGACGAACCCTTCAACCTGCAGATCCCGAACGATATCGCTGTCCGGCAACCGATGACCCCGGCGCCGGTCCGCAAGGGCGGCGTCTCCTTCCACCACGGCAACACCTTTCACCGCTCGTCAGACAATCCGTCGGCGCGGTGGCGTCGCGCCTGCGCCTTCCACTATGTCCGCAATGATGTCCGATTCGCGACGCCGGCCCTGCCCTATGACGACGCCCTGGTTATGCAGGTCTCTTAGTCAGGCGAATTCAGGCCCGGCCAGCGCGTACACCTGGCCGGGCTCCGCCAGCCGGGAATGCCCAGGCCCGCGCATCATCCGCACGAAGGAGCGTTGCTGGGAGAAGCCCTGCTCGGTCAGGATGGATCGGATGGCGGTATGGGCGTCCGGCACATCGATGAACACGGGGTCGGCCACCTCGGCCAAGGCATCCCGCAACAAGGTACAGGCAACCGTTTCGCTGTCCGCCAGAATCGGCCCGATCTGCCGAGCAAGTCGGCCGTCCCGGGACAACAGGACTCCCGCCGGCAGTATCCGGGCGGCGCGCCCGCCGCGCTCCAGCAGCTGCGCCAACAACAGGCGACGGTCGCAGCCAGCCGCGGCGGCATCCCGTTCCGCGACAACCGCGAGGTCTGTGGGACCCAGCACGTCCGACACCGGCATCGCCGCAGCGCCCGTCGTGAGAGGCGCCGTCCGCTGCCACCGGGTGAAAGGAAAACCCGTCGCGAACCCATGTTGCCGGTAAACCCTAGCGCCGTCCGGCGTTGCATCCAGGCCGGCCATCAGCCCCTTGTCCTCCAGGTCGGCGATACAGCGCTTCAGCAGCGCCGTCGCCAGCCCCTGCCGGCGCCAGCGTCCCGTCACCAGGACCATGCTGATCCAGCCGAAATCGGGACCGTAGGGCAGTGAAACCGCCGTCCCAACGAGATCGCCTTCGACGGTCGTCAACCCATGCCCGGCACCCAGCTCCAGCATGATCCGCCAGTCCGCGGCGGTTTGGTTCCAGCCGGCTTCCGCCGACAGCGCCATAGCGCCGCTCATGTGCCCCGTATCCAGGGCGATCCATGTCAACGAAGGGTCTCGCATCATGTCCGGCCATCTTGACCCAAACCTCCGCCACTCTAATAATTCAACTGAATAGTTGAAAAGGCCCATCGTGAAAGCAGGCGATCTGCCCCAGCCCATCACTGCCGCCCTGCGCCGCGGCGTGGTGATCCCGGCCCATCCCTTAGCCCTGAACGCCAACCGCGAGCTGGATGTGGACCGGCAGCGGGCTTTGACCCGCTACTACGTGGATGCCGGCGCCGGCGGCCTGGCCGTCGGCGTGCACACGACCCAATTCGCCATCCGCGATGTCGGACTGTTCGAGCCTGTATTGACGCTGGCAGCGGCATCCGCCGGCGCCTGGACGGAAAAGCCGATCGCCATGATCGCCGGCGTCTGCGGCCGCACCGAGCAAGCGGTCGCCGAAGCCAAGACCGCCGTCGCCCTCGGCTACCATGCCGGGCTCGTCAGCCTCTCGGCGTTTGCCGGGGCCAGCGAGGACGAGCGCATCGCCCACTGCCGGGCGATCGCCGATGTCATCCCGGTGTTCGGCTTCTATCTGCAGCCGGCCGTGGGCGGTGTTGTCTTGTCCCGTTCGTTCTGGCGGCGGTTTGCCGAGATCGAGAATGTGATCGCCATCAAAGTGGCGCCGTTCAACCGCTACCGCACCCTTGACGTCGTGCATGGCGTTGTCGCGGCAGGCGCCGAGGATCGGGTCACGCTCTACACCGGCAACGACGATCACATCGTGTTGGATCTGCTGACCCCGTTCACGGTGATGCGCGGCGGCCAACCCGTCACCGTGCGCATGCGTGGCGGGTTGCTGGGGCATTGGAGCGTGTGGACCAAGGCGGCGGTCGACCTGTTGCGCCGGATTCACGCAGCGCCCGCGCCGACCGAAGACTTGCTCGCGCTCGACACGGCGGTCACCGATTGCAACGCGGCGGTCTTCGATGTCGTCAACGACTTCCACGGCGTCATCGCCGGCTGCCACGAAGTGCTGCGGCGCCAGGGATTGCTCGAAGGCACCTGGTGTCTCGACCCGGCGGAAGGCTTGAGCCCGGGCCAGGCGGAAGAGCTCACCCGCGTCGCCGTCGCCTATCCGGAGCTGACCGACGATGCCTTCGTCGCCGCCAACTTGGACCGGTGGCTGGCATGACAATGGCCGATGCGATCGATGTGGCGCGCCCGAAACAGCGGCGCGACCCACACGCCTCGCGCAAGCGCATTCTTGAAGCGGCAAGTGCAGCCTTCGCCCGCCACGGTCTTGGCGGTGCCAGGGTCGACTCCATCGCCGCCAGCGCCGGACTGAACAAGCAGCTTGTCTACTATCACTTCGGCAGCAAGGAGGCGCTTTACGTCGCGGTCCTCGAAGCGCTGTACAAGGACATCCGGTCCCGCGAACGGGGACTCGACCTGGAACATTTGCCACCGGCCGCGGCGTTGGGACGGTTCGTCGAGTTCAGCTTCGACTATTTCCTCGACAATCCGCACTTCGTCCCGCTGCTGAATGACGAGAACATCCATCGCGCGGCGCACATCAAGCAGTCGCCGGAGATTCCGCACATTCATTCACCGCTGATCGACATGCTGTCACGCACGATCCGCCGTGGCGAACAGCTCGGCGTGTTTCGGCGGGGCATCGACCCGGTGCAGCTCTACATATCGATCGCCGGGCTTTGTTACTTCTACTTTTCAAACATCCACACCCTGTCGGTCATCTTCGATCGCGATCTGACAACCACCGCGGAACGCGACCAACGCCGCGCCCATGTGCTGCGGCTCGTTCGCGACGCGGTCCTCATCCATCAATCGCCGGAGAACGCGAATGCAGAATGAACTGCCGGACCGGTTCGAAGACGTCGAACATCTTGAGGAGGTCATGTCGCGCCCGTCGCCGGCCCTGGTCGAAGACCTGCGCGCCGTCGACGGCGGCATCCTGGTGGTGGGGGCCGGCGGCAAGATGGGACCGACCGTCGCCCGCATGGCCAAGCGCGCCACCCCCGACAAGCGCATCGTCGCCGTGGCCCGGTTCTCGGAACCCGGACTGATCGAACGACTGCAAAGCTGGGGCGTCGAAACCGTCACCGCCGATCTACTGGATCAGGGCTCGGTCGAAGAGCTGCTGCCACGGTTGGATAACATCGTCTTCATGGCCGGCCGCAAGTTCGGCTCCACCGGCCGCGAGGATTTGACCTGGGCTATGAACACATACGTGCCCGCGTTGGTGGCCCATTCGTTTCCCGAAGCCCGCGTCGTCGCCTATTCAACGCTCTGCGTCTACCCGTTCGTCCCGGTCGCCCATGGCGGCGCTACCGAGGAAACCCCGGTCGGCCCGCCCGGCGAATACGCCATGTCCTGCGTCGGCCGCGAACGCATGTTCGAGTACATATCGCGCCAACATGGCACGCCCGGCCGCCTGCTCCGACTGAGTTATGCGATCGACATGCGCTACGGCGTTTTGCACGATATCGCGACAGCCATCCTGGCAGGCCGCGAGATCGATCTGGCCATGGGCCACGCCAACGTGATCTGGCAGGGCGACGCCGCCAGCCAGTCGCTCCGCGCGCTGCGGCATGTCACGGCACCGACCAGCCCGCTGAACATCAGCGGCCCGGAAATCGCCAGCATCCGCCACCTGGCCAACAAATTGGGCCAACTGCTCGGCAAGATACCGCGCTTCACCGGCACCGAAGCCGACACCGCCTGGGTCGCCGACACCAGCGCCGCGTCGCGCCTGTTCGGCTATCCCGACGTCACCCTGAACCGCCTGTTGGAATGGACCGCCGACTGGGTCAGCCGCGACATGCCCAGCCTGGCCAAACCGACCAAGTTCAGCGAACGATCCGGCGACTACTAGCGCGAAGGGCTGGCTGGGGCGGCAGGGATCGAACCTGCGAATCACGGGATCAAAACCCGTTGCCTTACCGCTTGGCTACGCCCCACCAGTTCAGCGTTCCCTTAATAAAGGACGCCACGAACCGCTGACAACACCGCGCAACGCAGTTCGTCGCCGCTAATCCATTGCGCCGGTCATACCGGGTAGCGCTCCTGGCCGCCGATCCCGGTCTTTGGCCATTTTTTACCATTTCCGACTAGGAAAAGGGTCGAGTCCGCCCGCGCTACCGGTCGTGCGGGCGCCAGCGTCATGCGCAATGCCGAGGACAAGATGAACGACAAACCAAAACCCTGGAGCGTCAAGGGGATCTCACCGGAAGCCCGCAAACTCGCCCGCCAGGCCGCCAATCAGGCCGGCTTGCCCATCGGCCGCTGGCTCGACACCATCATTCAACAGCAGGCCGGCGCCCCCATTTCCGTCGACCCGGCCAAGACCGCCAGCCCAAGCGGCGGCGCCGAAGCCCGGATCGAGGATCTGGTCGCCACCCTGTCGGGCAAGATCGACGACATGAATGTGCGCCTGGCGCTGGTCCAAGCGGGCCGCGGCCTGCCGGCGGAGGATATTGCGCTCCTCGACCGGATGCGCACCGGCGCCCGCTTTGAATATGAAGAGGAATTCGACGAGCCGATGCCGGTCGTCGCCGCCACGGCCGAGCCGGAGCAAGCGCCGCGCAGCCGCCACGGCCTTCGCTATGCGGCCTTCTGCACCCTCCTGCTAATGGGCCTCGGCTCGTCCTACATCGCGGTGTCCGGGGCACTGGTCGTGCCGCCCGCCGGCCTGAGCAACACGATTTCCCAGATCACCGCCACCGTCGGCCCGGCGCTGCGGGACCTCGGTTTCTCCGGGCAGGCCCCGGTTCAGCCGGCGGTCGCCAGCAACGACCTGCCCGAGCCGCCGATGTCGCGGGTCAACCTGCGGCAAGGCCAGCCGGCACGCAGCCTGGAAGGCCGCGCCCAAGACGGCGATGCCTCCGCCCAATACGAACTCGCCCGCGCCTATGCCGCCGGCAAGGACCGCCAGCGAAGCCACGCCAAGGCCGCCCATTGGCTGAAACTGGCAGCCAACCAGGGTCACACCCAGGCAAGTTATGAACTCGGCAATGCTTTTGCTGATGGCCGCGGTGTCCCCACCAGCGCCCACCGGGCCGCCGCCTGGTACGGCAACGCGGCCGACAAGGGCCACCGGTCGGCCCAGTACGCCCTGGGCCTGGCCTACGCCGAAGGCAATGGCCTGCCCCGCGACTACGCGAAGGCCACGTCTTGGCTCGAACGGGCCGCCCGCGCCGGCCGCGCCGACGCCCAGTTCGCGTTGGCCCTGCTGCACGAACGCGGCTTTGCCAGCAACGCCAGCATTGAGGCCGCCCATCGCTGGTACAAGTCCGCGGCGAACAACGGCTTTCCCCAGGCGGCACAGCGCGCCGAAGCGTTGATGCAGCAACCGGACGGCATCCCGCTGACACCGCCGCGCACGGTGAGCGACCGCGCTAGCCTGACCGAAATCCAGCAGCTACTGACCGACCTCGGTTTTGATCCGGGTCCAGTCGATGGCCGCGTCGGCAACAAGACCAACACGGCGATCCGCCTCTATCAGGCGACCCTGGGTCTAAAAGTCGATGGCGAGCCGACCGACCATCTGCTGGCCCATCTGCGGACCGTGACCGGCGACGAGACCGCCGGCTAGCTCTCCCGCTCGCCCGGCGGCAGCGGTACCGGCCGCTTGTCGCCGCGCAGCTTGGCCTCGATTTCGCTCGCCAGATCCGGTTCCGGGTCGGCGTCCAACGCCCGCTGCCACTGGAACTTAGCTTCCTGGAACCGGCCGACCAGCCAATAAGCATCGCCCAGATGGTCGTTGATCACCGGGTCGCCCGGTTCCAGCGCCACCGCCGTCTCCAGATGCACCACCGCCGGCTCGTATTCGCCCATCCGGTACAGCACCCAGCCCATCGAGTCCGCGATAAAACCATCGCGCGGCCGCTGTTCGACCGCCTTCTCGATCATCTCGCGCGCCTGGTCCAAGTGCACGCCCTGCTCGACCCAAGAGTAGCCGAGATAGTTCAGCACATGCGGTTGATCGGGCTCCAGATCCAGCGCCGTCAGAAAATCCGCTTCGGCCCGGTCCCACTGCTTCGAGCGTTCGAGCGCGATGCCGCGCGTGTACAACAGCCGCCAATGCCGCTGGCCCACATCCTCGATCCGTTCGATCGCGTCGTCATAGGCCAGGACCGCATCGTCGAACCGCTCGTTCACCCGTAGCAGATCGCCCAGCGTGTGCGCCGCGTCGGTGCGCGCCGGCCGCTCGTCGATCATCGCTTCCAGCAGCGCCACCGCGCTATCCAACTCACCCTGGTCTTCCAGCACCTGCGCCCGGCTGAGCCGGGCCAGCCACGAATAGGGGGAGGTGCTGTCGACCGCGTCATAGGTAGCCAGCGCCAAGTCGAGCCGGTCCTGATCCTGCTGAATCTGCCCGAGCAGCAATCGCGTCGACGCATCCTCCGGCCGCAGATCCAGCGCCACTTGCACCAGATACAAGGCGGTCGGGCTATTTCCCTCGCGCGACAGCGCTCGCGCCACACCGGACAAGGCCTCGGCAGCGCCGGCAACGGCATCGTCGACCACCGGCGGCAACGACTGTTGCGTCTGCACTGCGGTCAGCGTCGGTTCGATAAGAATTGAGTCCGGCAGCCCTTCAAGGAACGCGCCAAGCATTGCCTGCGCCTCTTCCCACTGGCCCTGCCGGCTGAGGAACGAGGCATAGGCTTCGACCACCCGCAGCGGGGCGATCGCACCTGATTCAGCGGTCTTCGCAAAAGCCTCCGCGGCAACCTCGGAACGGCCCGCAAGATCGGCGATCAAACCAGTATGCAAGCCGCCGATGACATCGAACGCCTCGCGCCCGCCGAGGGTCTCGAGTTCGTCCAGGGCACCGTCGGTATCGCCCGCCCCGGCTAGTGCCCAGGCGGTCAGCAGCGGCACCACCAGCCGGTTCGCCCCGCCGAGATCCGCCTCCCGCAGCCGCTCGACGGCGGCATCGTAGGCGCCCGTCTTAATCTCGTCGGCGGCCAGTGTCAGGGCGGCGAACGGCGCGCTCGGCTCGCTTTCGACGATGCGCGCGGCATACTCCCGGGCCGAGGCAATCCGCCCTTCCGTCGCCATCAGCAGATGCACCCGGCGCAACATGTTTTCGTGGTCGGGCACCTCCTGCACCACCGCCGCCAGCATGTCCGCGGCCGTCGCGTAGTCGCCAATCACCTCGGCGTGCCGCGCCACCAGATACTTGCCGAAAGTCGAGCGTCCAAGCGCCAGCGATTGACCGTCCCGCTCCGTCTCCTGACCGGGACCGGAGAGTATCTGACTGTCGTTGGAGGCCACGGCGGCCGCCGGAAAGAAGTCGCCCTGCGCCGCACAGCCCACCAGCACGACCGGCAGCGCGGCGGTCAGCCGCCACATCTTCGATCTTGTCAGCATCAACCCAATCCTTCCGCGGACGCGGCGATTCTACCCAAGCCGCCGATAACCTACCACAACACGATGGCGTTACGTTTCACATCCAGCCAATTCGCGAAAAAGCTACATATTGGGGTAATTCGGCCCGCCGCCACCCTCCGGCGCCACCCAGACGATGTTCTGGGTCGGATCTTTGATATCGCAAGTTTTGCAATGCACGCAGTTCTGGGCGTTGATCTGCAGCCGCGGTGCCCCGTTTTCGTGCTGGATCTCGTAAACGCCGGCCGGGCAGTAGCGTTGTTCCGGCGCGTCGAACCGTTCCAGGTTAACCCTAACCGGCACCGTATCGTCGCGCAGCGTCAGATGAACCGGCTGGTTCTCCTCATGGTTCGTGTTTGAGATGAAGACCGATGACAGGCGGTCGAAGGTGACTTCGCCATCCGGCTTCGGATAGTCGATCGGCTGGTGTTTCGACTTTTCTTCCAGCGCCTCATGATCGGTGTGCCCATGGGAGAGGGTCCACGGCGCCCGCCCCCGCAACAGCACCTGATCGACACCGGCCAGCAACGTGCCCATCACCAGACCATGTTTGAAGGAGGGCCGGAAATTGCGTGACCGTTTCAGTTCGCTGTACGCCCAACATTGCTTGAACGCCGTTTCGTACGCTGTCAGCTCCCGCGCACCATCGTCCGCCGCGAGCAGATCGACCGCAGCCTCGGCGGCGACCATGCCGCTTTTCATCGCCGTATGTGTACCTTTGATCTTCGGCACGTTCATCGTTCCGGCCTCGCATCCGATCAGCGCTCCACCAGGGAATACGAGCTTCGGCAGCGACTGGATGCCGCCTTCGATCAGCGCCCGCGCACCGTAGGACACACGCTTCCCGCCTTCGAACAACGGCCGGATCGACGGATGCGACTTGAACCGCTGAAACTCTTCGAACGGCGCCAGGTATGGGTTTTTGTAATCGAGACCAATGACAAACCCGACCGACACCAGGTTGTCGGCGAGGTGGTAGATGAACGAGCCGCCATAGGTGGCGCGGTCCATCGGCCAGCCCGCCGTGTGTGTGACACGCCCGGCGTGATGCATCTCCGGCCGCACTTCCCACAATTCTTTCAGGCCGATGCCATATGTCTGCGCTTGCGACTCCTTGGCGAGGCCGAACCGTTCGATCAGTTGCTTGCCCAGGTGCCCGCGGCACCCCTCAGCAAAGAATGTCAGCTTGCCATGCAGTTCCATGCCCGGCGAATGCGCCTCGGTCGGTTGGCCGTCGCGGCCAATCCCCATATCGCCGGTCGCCACGCCTTTCACCGCGCCGGTTTCATCGAACAACACCTCCGCCGCCGCGAACCCCGGATAGACTTCGACCCCCAGTGCTTCCGCTTGCTCCGCCAGCCAACGGCACAGGTTCCCCAGCGAGATGACATAGTTGCCGCGGTTATGCATCGGCGGCG